>CAZIMJ010000309.1:0-3654 GCA_964540205.1 uncultured Eubacteriales bacterium
GGGGCCAGGATGTCGTTCATCGCTCTGTACATCTTCTGGATCTTTTGTGCCAATCCATCAAATTCAGCGAGCGTGAGAAGCTGATCCCTATCGCAAAGAGCTTCTTTGGGATTTGGGTGAACTTCGATCATGATGCCGTCACTCCCTGCAGCTACGGCTGCGAGGCACATCCGCTCCACCAGGCTTGCCCGGCCTGTGGCGTGAGAGGGGTCGACGATCACGGGAAGGTGAGTGATCTCTTTGACAGCGGGTATGATACTTAGGTCCAGAGTGTTTCGTGTGTAGGTCTCGAATGTCCGGATGCCTCTTTCGCACAACACGACATGAGGATTTCCTTCGGAGAGAATGTATTCCGCGCAGTTGATCCATTCTTCGAGCGTGGCGTTCATCCCTCTTTTTAAGAGCACGGGTTTATCGGTTTTCCCCACTTCCTTCAGAAGAGTGAAATTCTGCATGTTCCTTGAACCGATCTGGAACATGTCCGCATATTCGCTAACCATTGCAATATGGCGGGTATCCATGATCTCGGTGACGATGGGCAATCCTGTTTCTTGCCGTGCGCGGGATAAGATCTCAAGACCCTCCGGCCCCAGGCCTTGAAAGGAATACGGGGATGTTCTGGGTTTAAAAGCTCCCCCTCTTAAGATATTTGCCCCTGCTTTTTTGACAGCGCGTGCGATCGTAAGCGTTTGGTTTTCGTTCTCCACCGTGCAGGGACCAGCGATGAGAGTAAAGCCCAACCCGATTCTCTGCTCTCCCACAGAAACAACAGTGCGCTTGAAGTTTGTGTTTTTTAGAGAGCTTAGTTTTAGATCATCCATGACTGCCCCATATTATACCCTGTTCGACCCTCGAGGTAAACACATGTATGAGTATTGACAGAAATAGTTTTTTTAGGAATAATTTCAATATGGAAAGAGAATGTTTAGCATGAAAAAATACTTTTTGCCTATCTTGGCTGCCTTTGTTTTATGCTCTACCCATCGTGCCAATCCTATCCAAAAAGAAAACCCGCTACTATCAGCCTCTGATGATGTGGTCCTTGCCGAGGGCACCCGTCTCCAATCAACAGCTGGACCAGAAGAAATACATCTTATCCGCACTCTTGTTAGATCTTCCCGAGAGATTCACAATCTTGCCCCCATAACTATCGATTATCCCTTGGAAGGCAGTGTTTTTCCACCCGAAATGATCGCTCCAACCTTTTTATGGCATGACCAAGAGACCTTAGCTGACACATGGATGATAGACCTTAGTTTTGAAAAGGATTCCCAACCTGTTTATGTGCTCATACCTGGAAAGGATCCCCCAAAAGGGGAGATCGATCCAAGGTGTGTGACTCCTAATATTAGCTACGAACCGCCCGATTATCAAGCTTCGGCCCGAGCCTGGACTCCATCTGCCGAAGTGTGGAAATATATCAAAGATCAAACAGCAGAAAAATATGCCTCTCTTACCTTTTATGGTTTCATTAACTCAGATCCCCAGAAAGTGATTTCCTCTGGAAGAATATCGATGAAAACCTCAGAGGACCCGGTGGAGGCACCGATATTTTACCGGGATGTTCCTCTCGTCCCCTCTAAAACGAAAACGGGAACGATTAAACCTCTTGCAGAGGGAGCCACTCCTCTAATCGCGTGGAGGCTGCGGGATATATCCAAGACAGAGAGCCGGATTGTTCTCAAGGATATGCCCTCTTGTCTGAATTGCCATTCTTTTTCACTGGATGGAAAATATCTTGGGATGGATTTAGATGGTCCGGGGGGTGATAAAGGGACCTATCTGGTATCTCCTGTCGCTCCCCAGATGGTTGTGCAAAAGGAGCACGTGTTTACCTGGAATTCGTTTAGTGACAGATGGGGGGGACAGCGAACCATCGGATTTTTATCTCAGATTTCTCCGGATGGACAGCATGTGGTCACCACCGTGAATGAATCCCTTTATGTCAGCAATTTTATGGATTTTGCTTTTTTGCAGGTATTTTATCCCACCCGAGGCATAATCGCTTATTATTCCAAGAAAACAAACGAAATCAAAGCTCTCCCTGGAGCTGATAATCCTGAATATGTGCAATGTGATCCTGCCTGGAGTCCAGACGGAAAATATATTGTCTTTGCTCGGAGCCTCGCCCAGGAGTCATACATGCCGGGACAGGATATGGCAAAATATGCAAATGATCCAGAGGAAACAAAAATTCAGTTCGATCTGTATCGTCTTGAGTTCAACAAAGGGAAAGGCGGCACCCCGGTGCCCATAGAAGGTGCTTACCAGAATGGCATGAGCAATTCCTTTCCTAAGGTTTCGTCAGATGGCAAGTGGATCGTTTTTGTGAAATGCCAAAACGGTCAGCTCATGCGTCCTGACAGCAAGCTGTGGATTGTCCCGTTTAATGGTGGCAAAGCAAGGTTGATGAACTGCAATACCACGCGGATGAATTCATGGCATAGCTTTTCCCCCAATGGCCGATGGATGGTGTTCTCTTCCAAGGTCAATACGCCCTACACGCAGATGTTTTTAACGCACATTGATGAGGACGGTCATGATAGCCCTCCCATCCTTATTCCGAATTCCACACCGGATAACCGGGCGGTAAACATTCCTGAATTTGTCAACATTGTGTATGAAGGTCTAGAAAATATCGATGTTCCTGTCTTGAAATATCGGCTGTATTCCAATCGGGGCTACACTCTGTTCAAAGAGGGAAAACTTGAAGAAGCAATCAACCAGTATTTGAAATCGATCGAACTCAATCCCGAATTTGATCAGTCACATTACAATCTGGGGGTGGCTCTTTTCAACCTTAAGAGATACGATCAGGCCATTGCGCATTTCAAAAAAGTCGTGAATATTAATCCAGGAAACGCAGATGCCTATTATATTTTGGGAAAGACGCTGTTCTTTCTCAACAGATCAAGCGAGGCCATCGATCCGCTGAAAAAATCTCTGGAAATTAATCCCGGTCAGGCAGAAGCCTATTTTATCTTGGGTGGTGTCCTGAAAGAACTCAGCCGGTTCGATGAAGCGATATCCAATTATCAAAAGGCACTTGTGATAAATACCCAAGATCCATACATCTATCTCCATTACGGCGAGACTTTGATCTGGGTAAATAGGTTCGAAGAAGCGGCCATGCAGTTTGAAAAAGCTCTAGAGCTCGATCCCGATAATGCGATTGCTCACCTCAATTGCGGTAATGCCTACTTTTCGGCCCGGGAACTCGATAAGGCTATTGAACACTACAGAAGATCTCTGGAGATTGAACCTAAGCTGGCTGATGCGCATCTGAATTGGGGAAATGTGCTATACGTTCAGAAAAAATATCAGCAGGCTATCGAACATTACAAAAAAGTCCTGGAGATCAATCCCAATGATAAAGATGCCATCAACAACATCGCATTTGCCAAAGAAGCGCTGAGAAAAAAGGAAGGATAAAATCTGTTCTCATTGATCTTGGATATCCCGGACTGCCCGTGTATTTCAAAAGTATCCACTCCAGTTTCTCGCTAGACGGAGGGGGCCAGGATGTCGTTCATCGCTCTGTACATCTTCTGGATCTTTTGTGCCAATCCATCAAATTCAGCGAGCGTGAGAAGCTGATCCCTATCGCAAAGAGCTTCTTTGGGATTTGGGTGAACTTCGATCATGATGCCGTCA
>CAZIMJ010000310.1:0-7341 GCA_964540205.1 uncultured Eubacteriales bacterium
CAATGTGATTCCTGTCATTACGCTTTTGGAGATGCTTCCTCAAGCTCACTGCCGATTGACAAAAAGAAAGGTCCTTTTTATAATCAACCTCAATGAAGAGTCCTAAAGTTGCTCTCATCCATGATTGGCTAACGGGCCGAAGAGGCGGAGAAAAAGTCCTGGAGGTCTTTGCCGAGATATATCCAGATGCTCCCATCTATACGCTCTTTCATTTTCGCGGAAGCCAGATCCCGGATATCGAACAAAAGAGAATCGTTTCCAGTTTTGTCCAGAAGCTTCCTTTTCTCAACAAGAGATACAGGTTTTACCTCCCACTGTTTCCGTTGGCTGTCGAGCTGTTTGACCTTCAAGAGTACGACTTTATCATCTCCAGCTCTCACTGTGTCGCCAAAGGGGCCATTCCTAGGCCAGATGCCCTACATGTCTGCTATTTGCATTCTCCCATGAGGTATTCGTGGAACCAGTATTCATCCTATTTTTCCCCGGAGAGGTTAGGATTTTTCTCGAGAAGAATCATCCCACCTATCATCCACCGTCTGCGCATCTGGGATGAATCCTCTTCCCACAGAGTGGACCACTTTATTGCAAACGCCAAAGCTGTGGCTGACAGGATCCACAGGTATTACAGACGCGCTGCCGATGTCATTCATCCCCCGGTAGATACAGAGTTTTTCAAGCCCGGGGAGGTTGAAGAGAACTATTTCCTGATCGTATCTGCATTGGTTCCTTACAAGAGGATTGACTTGGCTGTTGAAACATTCAATCGAACGGGAGAGCGTCTGAAGATAGTCGGTCAAGGGCCGGAATACCATATGCTCAAAAGACTTGCGCAGTCGAATATCGAATTTTTAGGGTCGGTTTCTCCCGAGGACCTTCTCCAGGCTTACCAAAAATCCCGAGCGCTCGTCATGCCGGGCGAGGAAGATTTTGGGATCAATTCTCTCGAATCCCAGGCATGCGGAGTCCCTGTCATTGCCTTTGGGCGTGGAGGTGCAAGGGAAACAGTGCTTCCTGGTGAGACAGGATTTCTTTACGAGAAGCCTGGCATTGAGGGCCTCAACACCGCGCTTGACAAATTCAAGGACATGAATTTTAATAAAACAACAATACGGGCAAATGCCATAAAATTCTCTCGGAACTCATTTAAGAAAGAGATTTCTGCCTACTTCCAGCAGAAATGGGCAGAGCATGAGAGCCAGCTATGATTAAGAGGCAAAGAAGCGGTCTGATAGGATTGTTTGTGCTGAGCGATATTATCGGAATAACGCTCGCTTTTTTCTATTCCTATTTCTTCCGGTTCTATCTCTACATCATTCCTGTCGATCCCGCAAAGGGAATTCCTCAAATCAAACAATACGTGTACGTTTTTCCTCTGTTTTTGATCTCACAGCTTGTAATCTTTTACCTTCAAGGGTTCTACAAAACGAGACTCAAAAGAACTCAGATCGATGATTTTTTTCTCATTGTGCTGAATGCTCTTTTTTCTATCCTGATTGTCTTGGCCGTTCTGAACTATCTGTACACATACAGTCAGGGTGCTGCGCCCTTGTTCCGCATGGATTTTAAGATCTCTCATGGTTTTTTAGGTGTCTACTTTATCGCAGTCGTGATCGTCATTTCTGTCTTCCGGCATCAAATATACTACATGATGAAAAGACGCTATGCCAAAGGGTATAACCTCAAGAATGTTCTCATCGTCGGGGCAGGTGAAATGGGCAAGGCCGTTGCGCAGAAACTGGTCAATTACAAAGACCTGGGTTTCATAGTCACAGGTTTTTTGGATGACCAAAGGAAAGAGGGAGAGGAGCTCCATGTGAACGGGGGGATCAAAGTCCTCGGGCCTGTTTCCGCACTCGAAGACATTCTAGAAAAGAACAACATCAGCGAAGTCTATCTGGCCCTGGAATTGAGGAACTACCAAGCGATCCTGGAAACGCTCAAAACAGTGAATAAATATCCTGTGAACATAAGGATCATTCCGGATCTTTTCCATTTTCTGACTCTGAAGGCAAGGATCGAAGAATTGGATGGATTCTCCGTGATTTCCATAGACGAGCCCCCCATGCGCGGAGTCGGGCTTCTTATCAAGCGGTTGATGGACCGCGTCACTTCAGCCTTCCTGCTCATTTTTCTCTCGCCTTTCCTCCTCATAGTGGCTCTGATGATCAAGCTTGGTTCCAAAGGACCGGTGCTTTACCACCAGGAAAGGATCGGCCTGGATGGGAGGAAATTCACCATTCATAAATTCAGAACGATGATCACCGAGGCTGAGAAAGGAACGGGACCTGTGATGTGTAAGCCCGATGATGAGAGGATCACAGGAGTCGGTCGGTTTCTCAGGAAGTACAGTATCGATGAGTTTCCTCAGCTGATCAATGTTTTGAAGGGAGAGATGAGCCTGGTTGGGCCTCGCCCGGAAAGGCCCGCTTTTGTGGATGACTTCAGGGAGAAAATCCCCAAATACATGCTTCGCCACAAGGTGAAATCCGGAATCACGGGGTGGGCACAGGTTCATGGGCTCAGACAGGACACCCCCATCGATAAAAGACTCGGCTATGATTTTTACTACATCCAGAATTGGTCCTTAGCTCTCGACTTGAAGATCCTATGGAGGACACTGGCTAAGGGCTTTATCGACAAATCCGCCTGATCTGGATTATTCATAAAAACTGCTGATAAGCTTAGATTAATAAAACTCAGCTTGGGAAACGGTCCCTACATCTAAACTCTGTAATCTAGGTGTTCTTTTGGATTTGATTGATGCGGATCCCAATAAGGGTGTATTGGATCCCGGATATGATGGTGAGTCCAAGAGTCATGATATAGAGCCACAGCAGGTTAGGTTGAGCCGAATTGTTGGTGTTGAAGAAAAGAACCAGGATAAGGATACTCATTTGACAGACGGTGCTCATCTTTCCCATAAAAGTGGGGGTGAATGTCGTATGCCTCGTGTGCATATACACTACCAAGGAGCCGGCCACGATGTAGAGATCTCTTCCGATGACAAAAATCGTTAGCCAAATGGGGATAACATTGGGGGAGCTGATCGAGGGGATGCTAAGAGCGATCATCGCTGCCGTCATGAGTAATTTATCTCCTGCAGGATCGAGGAGTGCGCCGATCTTTGACTTTTGTTTTAGGACCCGAGCTGCAATTCCATCCAGAAAATCGGTGGATGCCGCAATAAAAAAGACGATCAAGGCTTTACGTGGGTTGTGCTGAATCATGTAAGAGAGGAAGAGGGGGATAAGTCCGATCCTCAGAATAGTGAACAAGTTGGGAATCGTGATGATCCGCTCGCTCATTTTATCAATGCCAGAATAAGGTCCAGGAGCCCTATGGCCTCTCGTCCGGAGACGGCTTGGTCTGGATGAAAAGCTCTATCTTGGGAAAGTGTCATGATGTCATATGAGACCAAAAGGATTATAGGACGGTAATAGTAGTTGCTGGGAGAAACATCGGAGATCTGTATCCTATTTGGAGGAATCTGTTGGATAAAACTGTACCCTTTCCTTTTTAAATGTTCGATAAGGCGGAAGAGGATTTCAGACATTTCTGCTCGAGTTATAACTTTTTTAGGCTGAAAGGTGTGATTGGGGTAAACATCCAGAATCCCCAATGAGGCCGTGTGGAGGATGAATCTTGAGGCCCAGGATGTGGAGATGTCGATGATGATGGGCGGTTTTCCGGATTGTTCGTCGATGATGTCTTTATATTTGACACTCAAGAGTGCCGCCACATCCTCTTTGGTCACAGATTCAGTGGATTGTATGGCGTTGTACTGACTGGGCAGTTCAAAAATTCCCAGCCTGTTCTTGATCGCTTCCAACCGGTCTCTGATCTCTTGATCCCTTGGATCTTTTTCCAAGAGATCTTCATAGACGCCAAGGCTATTCTTGAGTTCACCGGCCTGGAAGAGTGTGTCGGCATAAACTTTGCGGATATCCATGTTTTCGGCTTCCTCGGTGCTCGCTGCTTTCAAATGGAGGATTGCATTCTGAAAGTTGCCCTCATCCCGGTATATTTTGCCAAGGGCAAGATGAGCCACTGTGGAGTCGGGTGAATAGTACAGAGCTCTAAGGAAAGATTCTTTGCTGTTCTCCGCATCCCCTGCTGAAAGAAAGGCTTTGGCCTCCGTCAAGGCTTCTTCTGTTTTCCTTTTCTTGATCTCTTCGTATCGAGGTCTTGCCCATGGATTGTCTGGATCGTTTTTCAGGATTTCTCTGTATTCGGTAAAAGCACTGTCCACTTTATTGAAATCTTGAAAGACCTGTGCAAGGCCAAAATGGGCCAGCTCCACATCCGGGTAATAGGAAAGAGAGGCTTTGAAATACTGTTCGGCTGTTTGGGAATCGCCCAAGAGGTAGGCCACATAACCCATCCCCACATAATAGAAGGAGTTCTCACTTCCGAGTTTTTCGATGTTCTTTTGAGCATTCTTAATATTCCCCCCTCTGATGCTCTTCCATGCATCTTCCACCAGGATCCTCTCATCCAGAGAGAGGTCCGTTACGATGGATTGGGGTAATTCTCCCGTGTACAGGTTTGGGGGAGGCGGCTGATAAGTGGCACAGGACCAAAACAGCAGAGATATGAGGATTATGAGAGCGGTAAGGGTTCTTTTCACCAATGGACTTCTCCTCTCTTTATGTATGATACATAGCCGACCATATTCTTTGGGTCTGTCATGATTTCGAGATCATAAAAATCTTTATTGTCTACTCTTTTTAGCACAACTGACCATTTTGGGAAAGAATTAATTATCTCCTTTTCTGATTTGGGGATTCGCACGGAAAAGAGCCGCATATGTTTGAACAGGACTTGGCGAAAAACCTGCTTGAGGTTCTGGATGCCCGTTCCTTTTTTTGCCGAGATGTAAACTTGATCACTCCTCGTCTCTAGGTTTCTCCGAACGATCTGCGTTTCGTCAGGCAAAAGGTCAATTTTGTTGTATGCTTTGACTATCGGAATATCAGAGATATCCAATTCAGAGAGCACGTTATTGACGGACCTGACTTGACTGTCACAGTGATCAGAGGTGATATCGATAACATGACACAGGCAGTCTGCTTCTTTGATCTCTTCAAGGGAGGCTTTGAAAGCGGTGATCAGCTCCACAGGGAGCTTTTTGATAAAACCCACTGTGTCGCTTAAAAAGAAAAAGAGTCCATCGGGTAGCGTGACACGACGGATCACGGGATCGAGCGTCGCAAAAAGCTGAGGGGAGCTCAGCATCTTTTCACTCGAAAGAGTGTTGAATAGTGTTGATTTGCCTGAGTTAGTATACCCTATCAGTGAAACTACGGGTGTCATACCCTTTTTACGGCTCCGGCGTTGCTCCGCACGTCTTTTCTGAATCTTGGAGATATCTTTTTTGATCTTACTTATTTTATCTTGGATTCTTCGTCGATCTTCTTCAAGTTTTTTTTCGCCGGGGCCGCGGGTACCTATACCCCCTCCAAGACGAGACATAGCCTGACCCTTTCCCGATAAACGTGGTAGAAGATAGTTGAGTTGGGCGAGCTCCACTTGGAGCTTGCCTTCTTTGCTCCGGGCCCTCTGGGCAAAAATGTCAAGGATCAATTGGGTGCGATCGATCACTTTCACCTGAATTTCATCCTCCAGACTTCTTTGCTGGATGGGAGATAGATTGTGCTCAAAGACAACGAGATTCGCCTGGAGTTCATCTTTCTGCTGGATGATCTCGGTCACTTTTCCTTCGCCCACTAGGAATTTTGGGTTCTTTGCATTGCGGTATTGAAAGATCTTTTTCACAACTTCGGCGCCGGCAGCTTTCACCAGGCCCTCCAATTCTTCCATGGATTCTTCGGCCTCGAGTTTTTCTTTTTTTGTGGTTGCGATATGGACAAGAATGGCTTGTTCCATTGTTACACCAGAAAGTCCTTTATGGTGCCGGCTATAGAAGAAAAATCGAGGGGAGAGAACCAAAGGATCCCCTCCATTTTTCTAAACCATGTCATCTGTCTCTTGGCATAATGTCGAGTGTCTTTTTTTGTTAAATCTATGATTTCCTCTAACGATAGCTCCCTTTTTAGATGGCTCAGTACGTGCTTGTATCCGAGCGCACGGAAGGGTGGAGATGTCTCCTCCACTCCCGATTTGAGAAGTGCCTCGACTTCCTCAACGATGCCCTGTGCAAACATTCTATCCACTCTTTGTTCGATCCTTCTGTAAAGCTCTACCCTCTCCAATTTTAACCCAATTCGAAGAATATGAAAATCCTTGATATGGGATTGCGTGTTGGAAAAGTGGTTGCTGATGGGTTTTTTTGTCGAGTGATATACCTCAAGGGCGCGAATAATCCTGATCCTGTCGTTTTTTCCGATTTTTTGGGCATACACCGGGTCGAAGCGTTCGAGCCTTTTCTGCAAGTTCTCCAGCCCCTTTGTCTTGGCTTCCTCTTCGAGCTTGTCCCGGACGCGAGGATCTTTTTTCCCCTCAGGGAAAAGGCCATCGATGAGAGCCTTCAAGTAGAGTCCTGTCCCTACTGTGATGATCGGCAGCTTTTTTTTCCCCTGTATTGTCTGAACAGCAGAAAGAGCATGTTTGACAAAATCAGCTGCTGTGAACTGGACAGAAGGGTCGATAATATCAAGAAGGTAATGAGCAATACCTTCCCGCTCGTCAGCCGGGATCTTATCCGTCCCTACATCAAATCCCCGATAGACTTGCATGGAATCGCAGCTGATCACTTCACCGTCGAATGCTTTGGCGATCTTTACAGCTGTGATGCTTTTCCCCACGCCTGTTGGGCCGAGAAGGATCAATAGGTTTTGTTTTTTTTGTTTTGCTTTAGATTCCAATTTTGAAAAGAAGGAACAGAACAAGAAGGGTGAGTAATACCAAAAGGGCTAAAACTTGCTTTCTTTTCAGTTCCATTCGCCGATTTTTTTGAGATGATTGACGAGGGTTGACTCGTGTTCGTTTCCCAGCGTTCTCTTGACCGTGAGGACTTCTGCGACAAGGATATCATTGAGCCCGTTGAGGACTTGGACATTAAACTCTTCCCTCGAGAGAGAGATGCCTCCTTTGAGGATGGAATTCGTCTCTACCTTTCCGTCCGGGCCGAGTCTTACTTTTTCAAATATGGGAGAAAGCGATGGCTTTGCATCCTCCAGACATTTCTCCAGGATATTTAATGCTACCGGTCCGATCTCCTTCGAGATGTATTTGAATATGAATGAACATTTTTCGTTGAAGAGCTCCAAAATTCTGTATATTTCGGATTTGGAGATCTCTGGCGACGCTTGACTGGTTTTATTCTTCTGTGGGAAACCTATAAAGCCCAGGTTGATCAAGGTGCAGACTATCCTTTGGGTT
>CAZIMJ010000311.1:0-33787 GCA_964540205.1 uncultured Eubacteriales bacterium
CAGACTACTGCTCACAGGAATCAAGAATAGAAAGCTAAATGTGCCTGTTCTTAGAGAAATAGAGGTGCAAATCAGGACAAAAAGAATGACAGGTAAAAGCACGAATTGAAAAGCCTTGATTTGGGGAACATACTTATAATACAGAAGAAAGTAAGCCAGTATATAAATTAAACTTCCGATAATCAGGGGGATTCGTTTCTTAAGAAGGAATCCCGCAGTCAAGAGAGGTTGGTTTTCAGCCATCGCACATAAAATATATCGACCTCTTTTTAATGTCAAATCCATACGACTCTATAAAAAGGAGAAACGCTGAGTGTTCCAATTGTGTGGTGGAGAAAACCGTGAGAAGGGCTGGACGGGCATGGTACATCTCCCAGCGGGAGATGTGAGGGAAGCCCGGATCCGAGCGAAGTTTCCACGCTGGGGAAACTGAGAGTGTTTTCGAAATCACCAATTGGAGCACTCGGACGTCTCTCATCACGCATTTGGAGATGCTTCCGGATTATTGATACACAATGACAGCAGGGATTTGGAAATGTTATAATCAAAAAAATAAATCAAAAACGGGATTTCATATAGCAATAAATTAAAATGGGATTTCATACCGCAAAAGAGAGATGGATCGACTGGTTGTTTTTTTTGATCCTTATAAGCCTATCCCCTGTTTTCCTTTTCCCCACAATCGACAAAACCCCGCTTTATTTCATCTTTCCTTTATTATGGCTTTTCAAATGGAAAAAGACGGGTAAATTTTTAGATAAGACCGTCCTTGATGTCGCTCTTTTTCTACTGCTCTTTCAAGTTTTTGCTGCCAGTTTGACCGTTCCTGACCTGCTCATAAGCTTGCCCAAAATATCCGGAATCCTTTTCGGCATTTTTCTCTTTTACTCTCTTGTGGCGATCCTAAAGAGCGAGAGTTTATTAAAAATCGGGATTCTCATTTTTCTTTTCACAGGTTCAACGATATCCGTAGTGGGTGTTCTGGACATGATCAGGACGGACAAATATCTTGATTTGATCAATACGTTAACGTCTTTTATCCCCAAGCTGAACTATTCTCTACCCGGTACTGAGGAAGGGATCAATCCCAATCTTATTGGTGGAACCACTGTGCTGGTCATTCCTCTTTTTTTTGTTTTGATTATTTCCTCCTTGAAAAAGCAGGGGCTGAAATATTCGCTTTTTGAGAATAAAGTTTTCCTCATCTATCTATATATCGGCATAGTTATCAGTTGTAGTGTTCTGGTTTTGACTCAATCAAGAGGAAGCTGGATAGGATTAGCGCTGAGTGCCAGTCTTTTCTTTTTCAGAGGAAAAAGAGGAATAAAGATTGGACTTTTACTGATGGCTTGTTTTGTCCTCGCTTATTTTGTTTTATTGGGCCCGACAGAAATTGGGAAGGGCATTCATCAGGCCTCAGGATCTGTATCCAATCGTGTAGAGCTGTGGAGTCTTGCAGTCCATAAGATTGGGGAAAAACCTCTCACAGGAATGGGGCTGAATTATTTCAGGCAAATTCCCGAAGTCGGTTACTCATTGGCACATGCCCATAATCATTACCTGCATACGGCGGCCGAGCTGGGAATACCGGCACTCGTGGCCTATCTGGCGATTTTGATCGGAGCCGCCTATATGAGTGCTGAAGTCTGGTGGAAGGGGAAAACAGGGTGGATGAGACCGGCTGTGCTGGGATTGGGAGCAGGACAGTTGGCGTATTTTGTATTTGGAATCGGCGACTCGCATGCTCTGGGAGCAAAGGCAGGGATTGTCTTCTGGATGTCGCTGGCATTGATAACAGCGATATTCAATTATGAAAGATTCGGTAAAGGTGGGACAAATGAGCGAGCGCATGAAAAGACCGCGACAATCCCGAATTCTACAGCAAGAGAAAACGACAGGGAAAGAGGAGAAAATTATTCGAAGTAAAATGAAAAGAGGCTGGAGGACACTGCGGATTTATTTTGTGGTATGTGGGATCGGAGTGAATATTTTTATCGTGTGGATGGCAGCAGGATGGCCGATTTTTTTTGACCGTTGGCTAAATGTATCGGAGACACCGATAAAAGCCGATGCCATTGTGTGTTTGGCTGGGGGATTGGAAGGGAATAACCTTCCCACAATGAACGGCTGGAGGCGGATCACCACGGCCGTTGAGCTTTACTTTGATGGCTGGTCGGATAAGGTTCTTTTCAGCGGGGGTGGCGTGGGACAAATTTCCGAAGGAGAAGTCTATGCTAAGATGGCTGGCTGGTTCGGCCTTCCAAAGGAGGCGGTTCTTATCGATCCTTATGCCACATCCACAGCCGAACATCCTGAAAACATCTTGAAAATAAAAGCAATCGGGATACACAAAGGCTCCCCGCTCAATATTGTAACGACTCCCTTACATTCGAGAAGAGCTTATCTCTGTTTCAAAAAAGCAAAGTTTACAAATTTCAGGATGGTGACGGGATATACAGCACGCAGGAAGAATCCAGACACTGTGAGAAACCTTGAGACCTCCCAGTTTGCCAAATTTCGGCCGAGTCAGAAGACATATAATGATTTTCTTTTCAGGTTGAGAAATCGGTCGAGCTACTTTTTGGAGGCGCTGAGGGAAGTTGAGGCGATTGTGTATTACAAGTTTAAGGGATATATATAATCCAGGTTCATATAGATTGAGGTGAGGGTCAGAAGAGTGAAAAATAGTGATTCTGTCCTGGCGTCTGTTGTTATGCCGTGTTGGAATGAGGAGAGGTTTATCGGGCAGGCCATAGAGAGTCTGATGGACGATTATTTTCGGGAGCACTGTGAACTGATTGCGGTTGATGGTATAAGTGATGACAGGACAAGAGAAATCATTCAGGAGCTCAGCGATGCAGGCGCCCCCATCAAGCTTTTGGAGAATCCAAACAGAACCCAGGCCTATGGCCTGAATTTAGGCATTGAAGCAGCCAGGGGCAAATATATTGTGAGGGCGGATGCCCATTGTGTTTATCCTCCCGGCTATGTGAGAAAATGTATCGAACTTCTGGAGGAAACAGGAGCTGGCAATGCCGGGGGGAGGATGCTTCCTATGGGCATGAATGACGGCCAGCAGGCCATAGCCCTTGCTTTTCAGCATCCGATGGGTGTAGGAGATGCCAGATGGCATTTAGGGAATTTCCAGGGAGATGTGGACAGGGTTTATTTGGGGACTTACCGACGAGATCTGTTTGATGAGATCGGTCTTTTTGACACGAACTGCCGGACGAACGAAGATGCCGAGCTGGACATTAGGATTCTCAAGGCGGGAAAGAGGGTTTATCTCGACAGCTCGATTCAAGTGGTCTATTTCCCAAGAGAGACATTCAAGAAGCTGATCAAGCAGTATTTTTTCTATGGAAAAGGGAGGGCCTACACAACCTTAAAGCACAAGAGGATCACTTCCTGGAGGCAGTTAGCACCCCAAGCCATTTTAGGAGGGCTTATCGTTTCTCTGGGTTTGAGCTTCTGGAAGCCGTTATTCCTTTTGATACCATTGGTGTATGCGGCAAGTCTGGTCGTCATCGCTCTTTTGAGTTGGCGGCGACGAGAAGGATCAGCCTCAGAAAGGAAGATTTCTTTGAAGCAGAGATTTTTAATGGCGGCTGCCTGTGGGATCATGCATGTGAGCTGGGGAGTGGGATTTATGGCCACCTGTTTAAGCAGTTTGAGGCCGAGACAGGAATGACAATACTTATGTTATAATGGGCATCAACATTTTTGGAGAACTGTGGGCTAACATAGAGGGACCATGAGCGGAGAACAATTTCCCTGGGGGAAAGTGATCAGTTATTTTCTCTGGATCCTGGGATTGGCGGTGATCCTAGTGGATTTGAGCTATCACGAATTTCTGGTGCATCGCAGGAAGCTCAAGTGGAGGGAAATCCTTGAGCGAAGCTCCTTTTTGAGGCCTATTCATGTGGGGGGAACTCTGATTTTGACCGGACTAGCCGGATCGATCCAAAACCCATTTCTGGCCGGACTCATGGGCGTGGCGGCTTTTCTTCTCTTTATTCTGTTCGGGAAAGACAAGAGGATAATGAGGAAAATAAGGAGAAAGCTGCGGTGAATCTGTGGGAGAGAAAGGGTATTCGAGTCGCTGTCAGCATGGTCGTCACAGGCCTTGCTTTATGGTTGAGCTTTCGTAAAATAGACTGGCAGGTATTCTGGGCATCATTTTCCCAGGTTCGCTGGTTTTGGGTCGGGCTGGCCACAGCCAATGTCATTTTTATCCTGTATGCGCTCGGCTGGCGGTGGCAGATTCTCCTGAGGCCAAAGGCAAATATTCCTATGAGCCGACTCTTTCACTTAAACATTATCGGCCAGTACACCAACATCATCGCCCCAGTCCGCCTCGGTGAAATAGTGAGGGGTTATCTCACAGCAAAAGAGGACAACTTGCCCGGAGGGTATGCCATTGGAACGATCGTTTTTGAAAAGATATTGGATTTTTTTATTTTCCTTTGCTTCTGGATTATTATCCCCATCGTATTCGTCCTTGGAAATTCGATTCGCGGCTACAGGGCTGTTCTGATAGCAAGCGGCTTTGTTTTTGCGATTCTGGCCTTTCTTGTTTTAAAACCGGAGTTTTTCCTTGGATTCTACCGGAAGATCTCCCGTATTTTCCCCAAGAAGTACCGGGAGAAGCTCCAGGATTTCTTCAGCTCAGGCATGGAATCATTTCAGCTCCTGAAGGATTGGAAAGCGGTTTTTTTTCTTGTCGCCCTGACTGTTGCATTTATAGGGGGACGGGCACTTTCAAATTTTTTTCTCTTCCAGGCATTTGGATTAAAGCTTTCTTATTGGGCAGCACTGGTTGTGCTGCTGGCCGTTCAGGCAGGAAATATCCCCCCTTCAATTCCGGGGAAAATTGGGGTCTTTGAGGTTGCCGTCATCCTGGCCCTCGCCGTGTTTGGGATCGGGAAAGGAGAGGCGTTGGTTTACGGGATTATGCTTCATGTAGTGGCTTATCTGCCGAAGATCATCCTGGGGCAATATATCATCGTGAGACATAAAATTAAATGGTAATGTGATGACATATTCAGCAGTGAGTCATGATGAGTAAAGTGGGGCTGGTGAAACTCTGTTTGTTTATTATTGGAATTGGGATTCTTCTAAATTTTATCGTTCCTCCTTTCCAGAATCCTGACGAGCCGAATCATTTCGGAGCTGTGATGATTTATGCCCGGGGAGAAGAACAGAAACCCGCTGTTGAGAAAGAGATCATCCGCTTCATGGATCAAAATAATTGGTGGAAGCATTTGGGAATGGGCCGCCCGGCAGTATTGCCGGCCTCTCTTTCCGATATCCCTTTTCTTATGGCAAATTATCCGGTAAAAGATTTCCGGGTGCGCCTGAATAACATTGTTCTTTACCATTTTTTGCTGGGGAAGGGCATAGGACTCCTCGGCCTCTGGGATGTCATTCCCGCTTATTATTTCTGTCGGCTTGTGTCTTTTCTTTTTTGTGCGGGAGCGATTTTTTTATCTGTACTGGCTTTCCAGAAATTATCCGAGAGGCATAGCCGGCTGTTCCTATGGGGGATATTTTTCATCCTATTTCTCCCTCAATTCCTTCTCGGCATGGTTGCCGTCAATGCGGATGCGATGGCGGTGTTTTTAGGGGCGCTTTTTTTCTACGCGGTCATTTCGCTCATTATGGGGGAGATGCGAAGGGTCTATTTTGCCGCCATTATCCTTTCAGGAGTCTTGGGATTTTTAACGGACAGGTCCACGTTTATTTTGATTCCCTTAGGAATAATCATCCTCTTTTTCCTGATCCGGAAGGAAAATTATCAGGAATATATTGTATCGGTTCTGGCCTTTTTTATTGTTTTTTTTACACTGGCCTCTATCCTGATAAATCTTTTTCCTCTGCAGGCAGAAAGCAGCTTGACTCTCTTTGGGACAAATTTCGGGAATATCGGAAAATCTGTCCCTCAGCTTTTCTCTTTCGGAAAATTCAGCAGGAACTTCTTTGTAAGTTCCATGGACGGGTTTTTCTTTAAATTTGGATGGGCATGTTTCGGTGCAGCAGGAGTGTTTTATTTTTTCTGGAGGGTATTGGTTATTTTTTCTGTTATCGGAGTGGGGATTACCCTTACAAAATTTATCAAAAGCCGGCTCGAGAAAAGAAAACATAGATTCACAAGTGGATTCAACGCCAGGCTTCTCTTCTTCTTTCTGCTGGCTGTATTGTTTCAACTTACCGCAGTCTGGACGTATTACGGCAGCCATGAAATCCTGGGTCAGGGAAGATATTTTTTCCCGCTTCTTTTACCCATTGCCTCCTTATTTGTGATGGGGACGAAGTGTTTTTTTGACCATTTTAAGCCTCGAGATGGCCGTATTGCTCTTGCTGTTTTTATCCTGTTCGAGTTCTTCTTCCTGAATTATGTGATTTGGCAGTATATGATTCCCGCGTTTCATATGACGATAAAATCAGCAAATTTGGGGATTTAAGAAGAGATTGATTTCACCAAGGGATTGGTATATAAGAAAAGAAACAGTGAAAAGGTACTACCAGCAAATCGTTGACTATCGGGAGCTGTTATGGAATCTGGTGGGGACAGAGCTTAAACTGCGCTACAGGAACTCTATCCTGGGTTTTCTGTGGACAATTCTTAACCCGCTTTTTTTTCTTCTGATCCTGGCCGTCGTTTTTTCCAGAATCATCAAGTTCCAGATGGATAACTATATGATTTTTCTCTTTTCGGGTCTTACGTCCTGGCTGATGATTCAGCAGACAGTGCTGATTGCCACAGGCTCGATAGTCAACAATCAGGGCCTGATAAAAAAGGTTTATGTCCCCAAGATTCTCTTTCCCCTCTCCAATGTTCTGGCCCGCTTTATAGATCATCTTGTTTTAACGATGATCCTTTTCGGATTCATGCTGTATTTCCATATGGATTTCACCTGGAATCTTCTTTTGGTTCCCGCTGTTGTCCTGATGCTTTTTTTCTTCTCCCTGGGCCTTTCCCTGATTGCCTCTGTGTTTTATATCAGGATAAGGGATGTCCAGAATATTCTGTCCATTGCCTTTCAAGCTTTTTTTTATTTGACACCCATCCTCTATCCCCTTGAGGTTCTTCCCGCAAGTTTTCAAAAAGCCTTTCTCCTCAATCCTTTTTATTACTTTATTCAGAGCTTTCGCTTTCCCATTTACAGTGCCCAGTTCCCACCCGGGAGAATATTTTGGGTGGCTCTGGGACTGACTGTTATTGTTTTTTTTACGGGCCTTGGAATTTTTTATAAAAGAGAGAAATATTTTGTGTTTAACCTTTCCTGATCATGAATAAAGCCATGGATAACACATCCATTCAAGTCTCTTCAGTAGGGATTAAGTTTTTTCTCAGGTCCGGGCCGGGAAACGAAGACGATGGGAGACGAAAATCCACAAAATCCTGGTTTTCAAGGAGGAAGAAAAAAGAGTTCTGGGCTCTTAGAGATATAAGCTTTGAGGCACGAAAGGGAGAGATCTTCGGAATCGTGGGCTCAAACGGAGCAGGGAAAAGCACGCTGCTCAAAGTCATCGCAGGAATCTATCCAGCCACCCAAGGAGAGATCAGAGCCGAAGGGAAAATTGCCCCCCTGATAGAGCTCGGAGCCGCTTTCAATCCCGAGCTGACCGGGGCCGAAAACATCTATCTCACGGGCTCGATCTACAGGATTCCGCGGAGAGTCATAAGGGAGAATTTTGGGGAAATCGTCAGTTTTTCCGGCCTCAGAAAGTTTATCAACATCCCTGTCAAGAATTATTCCTCGGGGATGTTCATCCGGCTGGCCTTTTCGATCATCATCTTCTTTCAGCCGGATATCGTCCTTATTGATGAAGTTTTTTCTGTGGGAGATGAGGTTTTCCAAAAGAAAAGTTTCGAAAAAATACTCTCCTTCCAGAGACAGGGAGCCACCATTCTGCTGGTCACCCATGATGCGAATTTAATCGCTCAAATCTGCGACAGGGCCCTGATTTTGAGCCAGGGCCAGATGTCTTTCCTGGGACCGGCCGAGGAGGCAATCGCTCATTATCATCAGTTAATCAAAAGCGCCGAGGGCTTGGAGGCTGATTCCCGTCTGCCCCAGCAACCTCCTCCGCCCGCAGAAGCCAAACGCTGGGGGACAAAGCAGGTGGAAATAAAATCTGTGGACTTTGTTGATGAGGAAGGAAGAGCAAAGAAAAACTTCATCAGTGGCGGCTATTTCGAAGCTCAAATTTCTTATATCTCCCGGCTGAGGCGAGAGGAGAGGCCAATTTTTGGTGTCTCCATGTCCACGATCTACAAACTCCTCATTTACGGACCGAACACCCTGGAGGCAGGGCTCCCCCGCGAGATCCCGCCGGAAGGAGTGGTACGCTTTATCGTACCCCACCTTCCCCTGCTCGAAGGAGACTATCTCTTTTCGGCTGCGGTTTATGACGAGAGCCTCCAGACTGCCTATGACCATCATGAGATGATGCACCATTTCCGAGTGATTCCCAGCGGAAGCAGAGAGATCGGTAGTGTCAGGATTCGCTCCGAATGGAAGATTGGACATGCCTGAAACACAGGATTTTCCCTGGACCCATGACCAGTACCAACGGTATGCGGTGCTGAAGGGATTTCTTGAGGTTTTCTACTCAGGAGAAAATGTCCGGGTTCTCGATGTGGGAGGCGCCTCCCCCGACAGAGAAGGGAAACAGCAGTGGCTGCCGATTAAGAAAATCTGGGCCGGGGCTTCCTATGCGCTTGATAAGACATTCTGCCGGGAAGAGGATTTCATCCAGGCTGAGGGAACTCAACTTCCTTTCAAAAAAGATTCTTTTGACGTGGTATCCGCCTTAGATGTTCTGGAGCATATTCCAAGCCCTCAAAGAGGAGTGTTTCTTAAAGAGCTCTGCAGAATCTCAAGGGATATCATTGCTGTTTCTTTCCCATTTAAAAATAAGAGCATCGAATATGTCGATGACATATTATTCAATCAAATAAAAAAGCTTTATCGAGCAGAACATTTCCAGCTCAAAGAACATAGAGATTTGGGACTTCCGGATGTGAAAAACACCGGAGATATTTTAAGGTCTTTGGCCCGGTCCGGGGCCGGTTTTTATTATGGATCTCTTAAAAATTGGCTCCTTCTGCAGAGTTTGAAAAATGGTTTTCTATTAAAGGAGGGTTCGGCCGAGATTCATTCCATCCTGGACCGGTTTTTTCTCACCCAGACCTCCAAACATGAATCCAAGGCTCCCTATTCCCGGCATTTTTGGTTCTTTTCAAAAAAAATGAGCCAGGCGGACCTCAACAAAGGAGTGGGAGTTTTACGCAGGAATCTGAAGTCTTTAAAAGTGCCCCAAATCTCACTGAATGAGCTCATCCCGTTCAACAGGCGGATCACCCGTCTGGTTTACCCGGAAAGTGTTTCGGCTGTTATTGTCAGCCCGGGGAATGCCAGAAATCTGGAGGAATGTCTCCAGCATGTCCTGACACAGAGGGTGGAATTTGATTTGGATGTTTCTGTTTGGGATTTATTCAACACCCAGGAAATAAAACATAAGCTGGAAGCCTCATTTTCCGGAGTAAGACATATCACTTCAGTCCCCGGAGACACCATGAAAGATGCCTTTTTCAGAATGGCGCTCATGCTCAGGGGACAGTATTTTCTCTTTATCGCTGAGGATGTTGATCTGCCATCAACCTCTGTGCAAACATTCTATAACCGGTTAAGGGATGCGGAGGAACATTCCCTTTTGACACCAGAGGTGATCAGGCGTGAAGTTCAAAAACAGGTGGGTTTCTGGGAAACAAGACCGGAGAAAAAAATATTGAGGGGCCGGGATATCAGGGGAGATAGTATATCTTCCGGTCCTGGTATCCACTGGCTCTGGAGTGAAGTCCTGTTTTTTAAGCGCAAGGCTCTCCTCGAGAGAAGCTGGAGGTATAAGATATTATCCAGAGAGAATATTTTTCTCTGGGGGAGCGAAAAAAATGTGCTCCGGATCCTCTATCTTGATAATTTCGTTGTAAGTAAAATCAATTAGCCTGAATAATTCATGTTAGAAGAGATGAAGATGTTTCTAGAAGGTGGCCGGTTGAACAGGAGCGGTGATTTCCGGCTGATATCCGAAAATGGAGCCTTTTTTCTCGTCCACCGCAGTGGAAAACGGATCCTCACGGATAAAATAGGAAGAGCTGTCTGGGAGGCTCTTCCCCAGACTTCACTCGAAGTGGTGAAAGATGTGCAGTCAAAGTGCTTGGTCTCTGCGAGGCTGGTTCAAGAGTTTCTGTATATTTTTTTATGCTCCGGCCTGGTGAGGAAACAAAACAGCGAAAACCAAAAACCCCTGGTCAAAGAAAAAAACAGAGGAGTGGAGAGAAACCATGCCCAGGAAGAACTTGTCTCTTTGATTGTTATCACTTATAACGGGGCCAAATACATTCGGAGATGCCTTGAGTCGATTCAACGGCAGACTTATTCCCGGATCGAAATTATCGCCGTGGATAATGATTCCAGCGATAATACCGCTGATCTTATCCGTAAATCTTTTCCGGATGTTCATCTATTTCGAATGAAAAAAAACAGGCACTATGCCGGAGGAATAAATTTTGGAATCCGGAAGGCCGGGGGCCGCTTTATCATGCTTCTTAACCAGGACACAGAGCTTGACAGAGAATGTATTCACCGCCTTTATCAGAAAGCCAGGAGTGATTCCCGGATCGGGGCTGTGGCGCCGCTGATGAAATTTATGGAGCTTCCGGGATTCATCAACGGCCTTGGCAACCAAATTAATAATCACGGCTGGGGGACGGATAATTTCATCTACTGTGTGGATATAGGCCAGTTTGAGGATTTGGCAGAAATCCCCTCGGCCTGTTTTGGGGCCGTTTTTCTCAGCCGGGAGGCCCTCGAGAGTGTTGGCCTTCCGGATAAAGGTTACGGCAGCTTCTATGAGGATGTCGACTGGAGCCTGCGCTGCTGGCTTCGGGGCTGGAAGATAGTCCCAGAAGCGAGGGCCGTCGTCTATCATGAATTTGGAGCCTCCTACTCCTCCGGGAAGAAGCTATTCTTTGTGGTCCGCAACAGACTGCGGTTGGTACTTAAGATTTTCCGGGGCCGGGTGATGCTGGGATTTCTGAAGAACTACATGAGGGAGGATTTGCGGAACAGCCTTTCGCTGTTAAGGAGGGGTGATTTTAGAGCTGCTTTTTGTTATGGGAAGGCTTATTTTTCCTTGGCTTTGAGGCTGCCTGGGATTTTTTTAAAACGAATCGTATCCATGAGAAGAAAAATCAAAGGGATGAGGGAACGGGATGTGCTCCAGAAAAACCCTTCGTTTTACTGCTGTCTTCACGCAGGGCTGGACATGCCGGAGATTGACGCAGCGGTTATCAGGCGATATTATAGATGGCTCATGCTGTGACAGGTTAAGACGTGATAAGAACAAGAGCGTTATACGCCATTATTCTTTGTATGATAGCAGGAGTCGGGACTTTATGGGGGGAGGAGCTTCCAATTCCTTCCTATGGAAATTCAATTATCATCAGCATCGAAAATAACGTGGGAGATTCGACAGAAGTCGATTATATCAAGAACAACTTCAACTTCGGCCTTTATGCCTGGCTGTCCTTTTCCTGGACATCGGCGAAACCGGTTTTAGACTGGCACACGTCTTGGGATGAGGCAGACAGCGGAATCCAGGGCTTTAAGGACAGTGTGAATTCGTACATCCAGGCCGCCAAAAATAAGAATGTAAAAGCTCACATTGTGCTTGGTGCCGGCATAAATAGAGCGGTTTTTATTTACCGGGAAGCTAAAGAAGAAGATATCCGTAACTGTCAGTGGTACAACGAAAATAAATTAGCCTCGGATACACAGATACTCGATCCGGATGCCATGAATACTTACATCTGGTCGACGTTATCCCGCTATTCCCGGAAGATGCACGCCAACCTGGAAGCCAAGGCCAAAGCAGCTTTGGCCTTTCTCAAGCAGAGGATGGATGAAGAGCCTGATGTGCTTTTTGTTTTAAGCGGCTGGGCAGAATCCGAGCTCAATTTCAACCGGATTAACCAGAGCAAAAACATTCAGGATTATTTCTGTGACTATTCTCCCTTTGCCGTGCTGGAATTTCGCGACTGGATTCAACATAGCGGCATGTATGATGATGCCGCAGGAGAGTACAAGGGGCAGGGGTATACCCAGGGTGGAGCCAAATATCAAGGGACATCCGGCCTCACCCAATTCAACCAGGATTTCGGCACAAGCTTCAGCAAATGGGATTTAAAGTATTACAACTGGAATCTTACGGATGACTATGATACGGATCCTACGGATTCGGTCAATAATGATCCCCACCGTATTCCTTATTCAAGCTATTCCCATGGCAATATGATGCCAACTTCCGGGGCGAATTATATTGCCGGTGGCTTTGACCCCCCGCGGACCATGGAGCCCGGGAGCGATTTTTGGGACCTATGGAATCTTTTCCGCGAGACCATGGTTCATCATAGTGTCAAGGACATGGCTAAATGGGCCTCTGAAGCGGGAATTGCCCAGAATAAATGGTTCTCTCACCAGATTCCCGCCGATTACCTCTTCGGCACAAATCCCGAAATGTGCCCTCTAGGCGGAAGGTATTACACCAGTGCCTCACCGTTGTGGACGGCCGACATCCGGCCTTATGGCTCACTTGGAGCCACACTATATGATATAAAATTTCCCGCAAGTATCAATCCCAATGAATTTGTCCGGACTACAGAATATGCCCTGCCGGCGATTGTGGAAATGTCCTCGAACTGGGCATGTATGGAATATGATGCCGAAACGTATCCACCCGGCCTTGGCGCTACCCAGAGCAGCTCTGATTTCATCCTTGATCAGTATTTAAATGTCTACAGCTACAGGCCTCACCTCATAAACTTTTGGCGTTGGTGGGATGAATCAGGAGAGCATCGGATTAAAGGGATGAATAAAGAGAAGGCTCTGCGGCAGTTTATCCGGAAGATACGAGACAAAGCACGGAGGACTGATCTGTCGATAGTTTTCGACCCACCGAGAGTGGCTGATTTTTCCGGAGAACATGATAAAAGCACAGGGGAAAATACGCTTCAAATAAGCGGGAAGATCTGGAGCGGGCATTCCTGGAAATGGAAGAATTGGGGTGATTTTTCGCATTTTGAGATTTATCGGGGTGAAGCACCCGATTTTCCTCTGGATGAGCAGCACCTTTTGGCCAAAACAAATGAATATACATATATCGATTTGACCACCCGGGAAAATACCACATACTACTACAGAATAAGAGCTGTCAATTCCAAAGGAATTCCGGGTGCTGCGTCCTTACCTCTTAAGCTTCCGAAAGATGTGGTGTATATTCTGAATTTAATTTCAGAAGAAGGGGGAACGACAGATCCCGAGCCCGGACTCTACGGCCTCGATTCAGGTGTTGAGGTCGAAATAACTGCTGTTCCTGATGTTTGGCATTTTTTTTTAACCTGGACCGGAGATGAGCCTGGAAACGAAAACCCTTTGACCGTGCTTATGGACCGTGATAAAACGATCACAGCGCATTTTTCAGAAACGAATCTCTACCCCCCGTTAAATTTCCGGGGTCAAAAAGTCGCCAACAGGTCGCTTGTTCAGGTTGAATATATTAATTCTTTAACCTGGGAGGTTAATCCCCTTAACCAAAACGTTAACGCTTACAGGATTTATGAATTTAAGGCCGAAACCCCTCAGCTCCTTGCCGAATTAGGTTCGACGGTTTTTCAGTATGTGCATCGAAGAGTGGAGAGAGATAAGGAATACACGTATCAAATTTCCGTTGTCAATTCCCTGGGACATGAAGGTCCGCCGGCTACCATAAAAGTGATATAAAGAGTGGAATGTGAGGGGCGAATGAAGAACAAGGCCAGAAAAATCCTCGGAGTGCGAAACCTGATGATTTTTAGTCTCATTCTGTTGGCACCCTCACTCATGGCTTCAGATTTATCGTTTACAATCTTTGGGCAGTATTTTATCCCTTCAGAAAATGCCTTTAAGGATATCTATGGAAATGGGACAGCGTTCGGCGGAAAAATCAAGTACGGTTTCGGGACAAACTATGGAATCTGGCTCAGCGGGAGTTTTTATAAAAAGGAAGGAGAGCTGAGCTTTACAAAGGAGAAGACCGTTGTGAAGGTTGTTCCCCTGGCTGCCGGTCTCAGCATTCAAATCCCTGGAGACTGGATCAGAGTTTACTTGGATGGAGGGCTAGGGCTTTTCCATTTCAATGAAGATAATCCTATCGGTAAAGTCACGTCGAATCGGCTTGGGTATCTAGCAATAATTGGGGCTTCCTTCTTTCCAGTTAAGGGTCTTGTCTTCGATGTGTATATGCAATATTCCTCCTGTAAGATTCATCCAGCTGAAATTGAAGCCAACATAGGAGGGTTGAGTTTTGGTGTGGGTCTGGGTTATCGATTCCAATTGAGCGCAGAGGAGGAAAAATGGGTCTGGAAGGAAGTGAAATGACTTCTCCCCCCTCCCCCCATAAATTCACCCCAAAAGGCTATTTACAATTATATCCCGTTCGTTTATATATACAAATAGCAAGTCTATTAATGATGAGCCAAGGAAATGCAACCTTCCTTGGGTAATGCTATAGAATTTTTTGTCTTTCGATACCATTATGGGGGCTAGGAAAAATGAAGAAACGAATTTTTTTATTAGGGATTAGCTGTTTACTGATCCCCTTTTCTTGGGGGATTTCCGAAGAACTGCCGCGTCCATCATACCAAAATGCCGTCATCATCAGCATCGAACATAACGTGGGAGATTCAACAGAAGTCGATTACATTAAGAACAACTTCAACTTCGGCCTTTATGCCTGGCTTTCCTTCACCTGGACATCCGCAAAACCGGTTTTAGACTGGCATACGGCCTGGGATCAGGCGGACAGCGGAATCCAGAGTTTTAAGAACAGTGTGAATGCCTCCATCCAGGCAGCCAAGGATAAAAATGTCAAATTCCATCTTGTGCTCGGTGCCGGCTTAAACAGGGGAGTTTTTATTTACCGGGAAGCCAAAGAAGAAGATGTCCGTAACTGCCAGTGGTATAACGACAATAACATCGCCTCGGATACGCAAATACTCGACCCTGATGCCATGGATGATTACATCTGGTCGACGTTATCCCGTTATCCCCGGAAGATGCATGCCAACCTGGAAGCCAAGGCCAAAGCTGCTTTGGCCTTTCTCGAACAGAGGATGGATGAAGAGCCGGATGTACTTTATATCTTAAGCGGCTGGGCGGAATCCGAGCTTAATTTCAACCGGATCCTGCCGGATAACACCATTGAGGGATTCTGTGACTATTCTCCCTTTGCCGTGCTCGAGTTTAGGGACTGGATCGCTCATACGGGGATGTATGACGACAGCACCGGGGAATATGCGGGCGAAGGTTACTCTGAGGGCGGCGCCAAATATCAAGGGGGATCCGGTCTCACTCAATTCAACCTGGACTTTAGCACCAGCTTCACCACATGGGATTTAAAGTACTTCAACTGGAATCTTACCGATGACTATGATACAGACCCTACGGATATGGTCAACAACGATCCCAACCGTATTCCCTATGCGAGCTATTCCCATGGCAATATGATGCCCACCTCAGGCCCCAATTACATTGCCGGAGGCTTCGATCCTCCGCGGGCCATGGATCCCGGGAACGATTTTTGGGACCTCTGGAATCTTTTCCGCGAGACCATGGTCAATCAGTGTATCAAAGACCTGGCTAAATGGGCTTCAGAAGCGGGGGTTTCTACTGAACATTGGTTCTCCCACCAGATTCCCGCCGATTACCTCTTCGGAACCAACCCAGGTATGGATCCCCTCGGTAATAGATATTACACCAGTGCTTCGCCGCTGTGGACCGCCGACGTCCAGCCGTATGGTTCAACGGGGGCCACGATCTATGATATCAAGTTTCCCGGAGATGTTTTTGCCCGAACAACCCAGTATTGCCTGCCCGCCGTTGCGGCCATGGATTCCAACTGGGCCATCATGGAGTATGATGCCGAAACCTACCCACCAGGGATGGGAGTGACCCAGAGTACGACCGGGCTCATTTATGATCAATATATGAATATCTATAATTACAATGCCCATCTCATCAACTTCTGGCGTTGGTGGGATGACAATCAGGAGCACAGGATTAAGGGCATGAATAAAGAGACCGCCCTCATAAATTTTGTGGAAGCCATCCGGGATAAAGGGCGTCACACCACGACAGGATTCATGTATGACCCCTCCACGGTTGAAAGTGTTTCCGGCTATTATGATGGAGGTTCACTGTCCATTGTGGTGGAAATCGGAGAAAACATCTGGAGCGGGGATCCCTGGAAGTGGAAGGATTGGGGTGATTTTTCGGTATTTGAGATCCACCGCAGCACGCAGCCGGGTTTTACTCCTGATCCCTCAACACTTGTCGGAACCACCGGTGATTATACATTTGAGGATTCGACAGTTGCCTATGGCAATGCCTATTTTTATAGAGTCAGGGCGCTTAATTCGAATGGCATTCCGGGGCCTTACTCGGATGAGATCATGCTCGTGCCCTCCACAACAGACGTGCCCATTTTATCTGTGAACAGAAGGAATTTATATTTTGGTGCCGAGGAGGGAGGCGCTTCAACCTCTCCGGAAAATGTTTTGATCCTCAATTTAGGTGCACTGGGGACTACGCTGAATTGGGCGGCCACGCCAACGGCCGGTTGGCTGCAAGTCAGCCCGCCGAGCGGAATAGGAGAGGCCAGCTTATCGGTTGGAGTCAATGTGTCTGGATTGGATGATGGAATTTATACAGAAGATGTCGTCATTGAAGATGCCGGTGCCTTTAATTCACCGCAAACCATTCAAGTCAATCTTACCGTCTACAGCACGAGTGCCGAGACTGAGCCCTTTGGGTATATAGACACGCCAGCAGATGGATCGACTGTGGCAGGAAGTGTTCCCGTTACTGGCTGGGCCATAGATGACATTGAAGTGACAAAATTAGAGATAAAGAGGGCCCCGGTGGGAAGCGATCCGCCGGAAGTCATTGGACCTGATGGATTGGTTTATATAGGGGATGCGATATTTGTCAAAGGGGCACGAACCGACATAGAGACACTCTATCCGACGTATCCCCGGGTAGACCGGGCAGGCTGGGGCTACATGATGCTGACTAATTTTCTCCCCGACCAGGGGAACGGGACATTTACGTTATATGCTTTGGCCTATGATGGTTCGGGAAACAAAACCGAGTTAGGACACAAGATGATAATCTGTGATAATGCGAATAGTGTACTTCCTTTTGGAACGATAGACACGCCAGCTCAAGGAGGAGAAGCCTCGGGAAGCGGGTATGTGAACTTTGGCTGGGTCTTGACCCCGCAGCCGAAAACAATCCCGAAGGATGGGTCGACAATATGGGTTTGGGTGGATGGAGCAGCACTGGGTCATCCGCCATATAATAATTACCGGTCCGATATCGCGACACTGTTTCCCGGGTTAAATAATTCAGATGGAGCAGTGGGCTATTATTATCTTGATACCATTCCATACATTAACGGTGTCCATACAATAGTCTGGAGTGCGGAAGATGACCAGGGAGCAGCCGTAGGGTTAGGATCGAGGTATTTCGATATACAGAATTTGGGTGGAGCGTCGGGGGAGAGTTTTTCGGTTGGCACGTTACAACTCCCGGTGGACACATCGGGTAGACTGAGGATTGGAGTGGAGAGTATAAAACGAGGATTCCGTTTGAGGCAGGATGAGGATGACGTTGAGGCAGAGGGAAAGTTAATCAAGGGGCAAACAATTGTGGAAAGTGAAAAGCTTATGGCGAGAGGCGGAGTGACGAAGTTATCCCGTGAGTTGGAGATAGAACAGCTGGAAAGGATTGAGGTTCATTTCGAAGGTCAAGGTGGAGGAGAATACATCGGCTGGGGAGCGGATAAAGGGAAGCCGCTTCCGATCGGCTCAACACTAGACAGCCAGAATGGCGTGTTCTCCTGGATACCGGGGCCTGGCTTTTTGGGCAAACATGTGCTCCATTTTGCGGTCACGGACGGTGTGTATCAAAGCAAGCCCACGACACTGGTCGTCAATATTGTACCGAAGAGGTACCAGAGATAGGTTAATCCCGTTCCTCAAGCCCAATCTTATCTTTAGCCTTGATCATTGCCCTTTCGACAAAATCCGACTCCTCATATTCACCTTGCAAATCACCCTTAAGGGCTATTTACATCTACACGTGATTCCATTATTTTGATTTTACGAACCTGGAGAAGAATAGTATATTGTGGAAAATCTAGCGAAAAGGATCCATTTTTTTCTCTTCATCCTGATAGCCTGCCTCAGGCCTTCCCCGGCTCAAATTTCTGTTATTTCACCCTCCAGCAAAGTCGATGTCAGGGCCTGTGCCGATTTTGCCGATGAGGTTCTTCTTGACAGATGGGATATGAATGAACGGACAGATTTAGGCTGGAGAATTTATAACACCTACGAATTACCTCTGTCCTACTTATCTAATATATTCTTCTCCGGAGGAATTTTTTCTGCCCAATCGGATTATACTCCAGGGATGTCACCCCCCCTTTCCTCAGATGTCAATATAACAATTTTAGACTCTGCTTATCCGAATGCTGCGGTCATAGGGAAGACAGGCAAAAAATTTCCGGTTAATGCCAGTAAATATACAATCTTAGTCATGAGGATGTATATAGAACCGGACATTGAAGGCCAACCTTATGGACAGGGATATCTTTTCTGGTCAAAAGATACCATGTATAACGGAGTCACAACTTCGTATCCATTTAATTCTCGTAATAATTGGTTTGTCTACTTTATTGATATACCTTCTTTAGGAATAATCTCAGGGAGTGATCCCTGGAATGGCTGGATAGATTCTTTGCGTATGGATCCTATCTCTATTCATGATAAAGAGATAAGAATCGACTGGATTAGGCTTGTGGAAAATGATATTTCAACACGACAAACAATAAGCTGGACAGGAGCAAGTGGCAATATCGATATATACCTTGATAATGATAACGATCCCTTAAATGGAAATTTAGGATTATTAGCAAAAAATGTTTCTGGGAACAGCTATTCTTTTTTGGCCGGGGGCCTGGCATCCGGAGATTATCATATCGCTGTCACTCCTACCGGAACTCTTTCTTATTCCTATTCTCCGGGCCATTATCATGTGAATGATATCCCCATTGTTCAGATCACAAAACCATCTGAAGAAGGCAGCGATGTGGATTTCGCGAACATGACTTTTTCGGATCCCTGGGCCATGGATAATTCAGAGGACGTGGAATATACGATCAATGTCAAAAATACCAGTTTTCAATCAATAAGTTATGAAGACCTCGTTGGGAATGTTTTTCCCAATCAATCTGCTTTTTATGGAGAAAGCGAGCCATCAGGCGGACTTTGGGGCGATCCAATCGTCTATTTTCTTTACCCCTGGTATGGAAAAAGAGGGGTGACTTATTCTATCGATACAAGCAAATATCATAATCTCGTTTTTAAAATGGGAATTTTGGGCACTTACAGTTACAACGATGGTTCCATATCCAGAGTCGTCTGGAAAAAAGATGACGAATCATTTGAAAACGTCTCCAAAGATATTGTGATTAAGCATTTCTCTGACCGGTGGCTTATGAATAAAATTGTCTGCGACTTGAACACGTTACCTCTTGAGGAAGGAGAAGGCAGTCCTTCGCATTCCGGTTGGACGGGTTTAGTCAATGCTTTCAGGATAGATCCTCACGAGTTCGCGGATTCATATGCTTTCTTCTATGATGACGTAAAGATTACGGCTGATTGGACAGCAAATAATTCTTTCACGATAGAGTGGGACCTTAAAGATTTGGATAATAACCTTTTTGTCTCTCTTTATTATGATACAGATAATTTGAACTTTGATGGGACATTGATTGTTCCGAATTTAGCCTCTTATGCGGGCAGCGATAACTACGTATGGGATACAAGTGGAGTCCCAGAAGGAAAATATTGGATTTATGCGGTTGTTTTTGATGAGCTCAATCAAAGTAAAAGTTATGCATCAGGCCCCATAATAATCGATCACGACCTAATTCCCGAAATATCCCTTTCTAAGAACCTGTTTTATTTCGGAGCTGAAATTGGAGATGTGGCGACTTCCAAAGAAAAAGTGTTTATTCTCAATACAGGGGAAGGCACATTGAACTGGCAGGTTTCGAAAAATGCAGCATGGATTGATGTGAGCCCTTTAAGTGGAAACGGAGATGGGACGATTGAAGTAGGGATAGATCACAGCGGCCTTTCTGTTGGAAATTATCAGGGTGTGATTACAATAACAGACGCTAAGGCCTCTAATTCTCCCCAGATAATAAATGTGAATTTAACTGTTTACGGAGCAGGGGGAGATTCACCGCCTTTCGGATATTTCGATACACCTACAAGTGGATCAAATGTATCTGGAAGTGTCGCGGTAACAGGATGGGCGTTGGATGACATAGAAGTGATTCAAGTTGAGATAAAGCGGGCACCTGATATGGATGATGATCCCAGTGTTATTGGGCCAGACGGATTAGTATATATTGGAAATGCTGTTTCTGTGAAAGGAGCCAGACCGGATGTAGAAGCTATTTATGGGACTTATCCTCGTGCTGACCGCGCAGGTTGGGGATATATGCTGTTGACGAACTTCTTGCCTCGAGGAGGGAATGGGACTTTTGGGATTTATGCGGTTGCGCTGGATACCAGCGGCCATCGAGTGAATTTGGGAGAGAAAATAATTAATTGTGATAATGCTGGAAGTTTAACCCCATTTGGCACGATAGACACTCCGGCTCAGGGAGGAAACGCCTCAGGAAACGCATACTTGAATTTCGGCTGGGCCTTATCTCCTCCTCCAAAAGAGATCCCACGGGATGGGTCAACAATAAATATTTGGGTGGACAGTGTCCCTGTCGGAAATCCGGTGTATAATAACTTTCGTCAGGATATTTATGATTTATTTCCAGACTACAGAAATAGTGATGGGGCAGTGGGCTATTATTATCTGGATACCACGCAATACACGAATGGCGTCCACACAATAGCCTGGAGTGCGGAAGATGACCAGGGAGAAGCCGCAGGGCTAGGATCCAGGTATTTCGATATACAGAATTTGGAAGGAGCATCGGGGGAGAGTTTTTCAGTTGGCACGTTGCAACTTCCGGTGGACACATCGGGCAGACTGAGGATTGGGGTGGAGAGTATAAAGCGAGGATTCCGTCTGGGGCAGGATGAGGATGACGTTGAGGTAGAGGGAAAGTTAATCAAGGGGCAAACAATTGTGGAAAGTGAAAAGCTTATGGCGAGAGGCGGAGTGACGAAGTTATCCCGTGAGTTGGGAATAGAGCAGCTGGAAAGGATTGAGGTTCATTTCGAAGGTCAAGGTGGAGGAGAATACATCGGCTGGGGAGCGGATAAAGGGAAGCCGCTTCCGATCGGCTCAACACTAGACAGCCAGAATGGCGTGTTCTACTGGATACCGGGGCCTGGCTTTTTGGGCAAACATGTGCTCCATTTTGCGGTCACGGACGGTGAATATCAAAGCAAGCCCACGACATTGGTTGTCAATATTGTACCGAAGGCGTATCCGGGAAAATAAAAGTTATTCAGCTTTCATTTGCAGACTACGTCCGCATTATTCGATGGTTATTTAACCTGAACTATTTGTAAAAAATGTCGATATTTTATTCAACAAAAGTAATATCAATTACATTATTCTTCCAGTAAATCACCTTGACAATTCCGTTTTCAATGTGCTTTCTATTAATAATCGACATTCCCCATAACACTTCATTTTGATCCCGTTTTTGGTATAATAAACAACGATCTTTTTTATGAATAGTCCAAGTACGAAGCCTTTCCCTCCCATCCCATTCATTCTCACCATAACAGCAGGTATGATACTTTTGAGTATCGTGGTTATATCCCTTCTCCCCCCATCTATTGTTTTGGGAAATAAGAGATTAGTATTTGGAGCAGTATATGAAGGCGTTGCCACATGCCCTCAGAAAATAGACATCGAAATTAAAAATAAAATCCTTACCACACACAGCAGGTCTATCTGGAAAGTAAAACCAGATAAAAAATGGATCTCCGTACGGCCGTCGTGGGGAAAAGCAAAGGGAATTATTAAGGTCAGAACTCACAGCACACATCTCCATCCTGGTACACATGAAGGAAAAATCAGGGTGTTTTCTTCGTCCGCCATTAATTCTCCCCAGGAAATAGAGGTTATTCTGAAGATATTCGATAAAGGAAAATCATCTCCTCCTTTCGGTTACATCGATATTCCTCAAGATGGCCAAAAAATTGATTCGCCATCTTTTAATGTTTGGGGTTGGGCGCTCGATGATATAGAAGTTGTAGAGGTAAAAATAAAACGAGAACCGTTTCAGAATGATCTGCCTTCTTCAATTGAATCAGACGGGCTCGTATTTTTGGGTGATGCCCAAATGAAAGGAGGAATAAGACCCGATGTGGAAAAATCCTTTCCCCTATTTCCCTTGAACACAAGGAGTGGCTGGGGATTTTATGTTTCCAGTAAAATGTTTTCGAGCTTTTCAGAACAGACTTTAAAGATACATGCGGTTGCGAGGGACAAAGAAGGCCATCTCACCGACCTTGGTTCGAGGAAGGTCGTCTATAAGAAATCTCAATGAAAAAAGAAAAAAGAATGGAGCATGTCAAAAGAAGTCCTTTTATTGTCCTTGCCATTGTTCCAGTCATATTCCTTACTCTAATGGTTGCCCATTATAAGGTTAATGTTCCCGTGTGGGACCAATGGGATCTCGTTCCCCTCCTTGAAAAAACATATAACCACACATTAAATTTCGGAGACCTGTGGGAATTCCACAATGAGCACCGAATAGTGTTTCCTAAAATTATAATGCTTGTCCTGGCGCACATGAGCGGCTGGGATATTTCTTATGAATTATTCCTGAATATTATATTCGCCTCTGGGATTTTTATAATCTTGATTTACCAGGTTCGAAAAACTTGTTTTGCCCAAACGGGCTTAAGTTACATTTGGCTCATACCTGTGATCTCAGTGATTGTTTTTTCCCTTAATCAAACAGAGAATTGGCTTTGGGGTTGGAATATCCAAATTCTCTTGAATGTTTTGGCAGTCGTGGGAGGAATCGTTCTCTTGACGAGCCCAGAACTGAACTATTGGAAATTTATGCTTGCCTTGTTATTGGGGATTTTGGCTACGTATTCCTACGCTACTGGAATAGTGTACTGGTTAATGGGAATAATTCTTTTTTTTGTCCTGCCTTTAGGTAATAAAAAGAGAAAATTTTTCATATTTTTCTGGGGCCTTATAGGAACAGCATGTATTTCTTCTTATATACTCGGATTTCAGAGGCCTCCACATCACCCTGCAATCACCTCATTCATTAAATTTCCACTGAAATACTTACAATATGTTGCCACGTATTTAGGCGCTTCACTTTTTACATCCGATGTTCGTCCTTTTATCGCATTTCTCGCCGGGATTTCGGGATTGATAATGTTTGGGACTTTCTCTACACTGCTTTTAAAGTATTATAAGATTAAGCTCCGGACAATTCTCCCCTGGCTTTCTCTCTCTTTCTATGCGCTGAGTGTGGCTCTTCTCACGGGAGTTGGCCGGATGGGTTTCGGGGATCTTCAAGCCATGAGTTCTCGTTATGTCAGCTTTAGTAATCTATTTTGGATTACGATTCTTATTTTTATGTGTATCTTGATTAAAGAAAACTCGATGCCACTCCATCAAAAAAGAAAATGGCCTTGTCGTCAAAGATTTAAATTTATCCTCCTACCAATGGCAGGGATGATTATTTTCCTCGTCATACAGAGTTCACTGCACTCTACACTTCTCTTCCGTGAGAGAAAAGACTGGCTTATTCCTGCCCGGAGCGAATTGTATTCACTCAAGAATGAGGAACTTTTAAACCGTATTTATCCCCATATTTTGAACATTGACAGAAAAGAATTTAGACATAGCTTAGAGTTTTTAAAAAGACAGAAATTATCTGTATTCAAAGATCATAATTTCTAAGTGAAAGAGGAATAATTTTTATATGATGGCAAAAAATCTTTCTCTATCCTTGTCTATGCTATATTTTGTTCTCACTTTAGGAATACTATCTCTTTTTTTCTTTAAAAACTTCCAGGGTATCCAAGGAGACGGAATCTATTATTATTCTTATACGGCGTCAATCCTATGGGATGGCGATCTTGATCTAAAAAATCAGTACGATCATCAAGCTTTAGCCCCCACAAAAGGAACAATCACAAATGGGAATTATTTTATAGATCCAAATACGGGGAAAGCTTTTTCTTTATTCAATCCTGGCACTGGAATATTAATGGTCCCTGCTGTTAGTTTAGGGAGATTAATCAATCGCATGGCTGGAAGCAGCCATTTTGATCCATTCGATTTATATTATCAATTTTATGCCGGTTATACATCGGTGATCTTGACAAGCCTTGCTCTTCTTCTTCTTTTTTTAATTTTAAAGAGATACTTTTCATTGGGAATAGCCTTGATTTGTCCGATGCTTTTTTTATTCGGCACAAATTGGCTTTTCTATGCCGCAGTTTTTGCTGCGTGGTCTCATGCCTATGCTGCCTTTTTATGCGTGTTTTTAATCTGGACGTTTCTAAAGTTCGTACAGAAAAAAAACATCTTATCCGCTTCGCTCTTTGGTATTTGCGGAGGCATATTTTTTTCGACAAGAAATTTTTCGGTTCTACTCTTTGCACTTTTTGTTCTGTATTCATTATTCCTAATCATCAAAAACAAAGATAAGATCGTAAATAAAAAATATTTATTTATTTATGGAGTTGTATTTTTATTTTTTTTAATTGGAGCCCTGCCTCAATTCGCTGATAATTTTGTCCAGCATGGCAATTTTTTAATAACTTCTTCCCGAGCGATCCAGACTGCCAAATTACCCTTTGGTCTTTTCTGGCCGCCAAATTTCAAAGTTATTAATTTTTCGAACCTTTACATGCTGTACTCAAATTTATTCAATTCTGATAATGGTCTATTTTATTTCCACCCATTTTACTTGCTTGGTTTACTGGGTATCATCCTGATAAGACATCGCCATTCAAGACTTCAAGGCATATTTAATCTGATGCTGCTTGGATTATTTATTTTTTGGTTCATAGATGCTTCTTATTTCGACAGTTGGTTTAACCGGGCGGCAGGCTCCGGCTTTGGACATCGAAGGTTTTTAATTTTTATCCCCTTTTTTGTTTTTGGAGCTGCAAACTTATTAAGCTATTCTAAAAACAGCAAGATAATGAAATATTTGACTTTCTTTGTTTATTCCAGCCTTTTCACTTGCGGTGTTTCTCTTTTTCATTTCTTCACCTCTCACTTTCGTTCATTTTTTATTACTAAAGATTCATTATTAGGGCTGTATGCGCATCTTTTAGGCAGCAAGGCAGCCTTGGGATTAAACCTGATTTCCTTTATCGCCATAATTCTAATATCAAAAGCCGGAAAAGAGAGATATGTTTTTACCTGGCGTAAGCCCCTAATAATTTTTCTGATTCTTGGGTGTTTCATATTTCCGGTTATATTTCTGAAGCCAAATTCTCCTTGGTTGAGGGAAAGGTTTCGCGCTAAAAAAGGCTTTTTCCTTATGTACGGTACCACCTCATATGTCCATTTATCTGGAAAATACTGGGGATTTCCAGAGAACATGGGACGGCCTTTGCTTTCTTCTCGAGGGATAATAAAGCTTCCCGCACCTTTAAAAAAAGGTGATATCTTGCTTTTCAAATTAACCGCTCTCTACTCCGAGGAGGCGGGAAGGGCAAGCATGAATGTCGTTCTTGGCCAGGAACCGGTGGGGAGAGCCGCCATAGAGAGAGGAACTCATATTTACAGTTTTCCGTTAACGCATGAAGTAAAAGAAAACAGAAAATTAGGTATTGAATTCAAAGGGCCGAGGAACAAAACTCCCTCAATAATTTTTCATGAAGGAAGAATTATATTCAAGGAAGAGCATGAGCCTCCCTTCGGTTATGTTGATCTTCCTCCGGATAATTATGTGCTCGATTCGGACAAGGTGGCCATTGAAGGTTGGGCACTTGATGACAGAGGTGTGAAAGAAGTTCTTATTAAAAGAGAATCACTCCCGGGTGACAAAGCTCAACGCATCGATAAAGACGGCTTAATCACTCTCGGCCAAGGAATATTCCAGGAAGGAAATAGGCCGGATGTTGAAAAAACTTATATTCTTTATCCGGATATTCTTAAAGCCGGCTGGATTTTTTGGTTGTCACGCTCCATGCTGCCTCATTGTAAAAATGATGTGTATAAAATTCACGTTTTTGCTTATGATTCGGATGGCAACACTGCTGAGCTCGGAATGAGGACAATCGTATGTGAGGAGATGAAATGACTGAACGGGAAATCAAGAAGATTAAACAGAAAGTCTCCATGTTGATCTGGTATCACACGATAGATTTGGGATATGGAATTGTTACACCGGGGATTTATGACCATCGCCGTTACCTTGAATTCTACGGCATTCCCGATGATCTCTCCGGAAAGTCTGCTCTTGATATTGGAACTGCCAGCGGGTATTTTTCCTTCGAGATGGAAAAGAAAGGAGCCAAAGTGACGGCGACAGATTTAGCAAAATGGATGGACCACGATTTTGGGGCGCTTTACAAACCGGATAGGCCTTTGGACGTGCTGCAAGGTTATTTGCAAAAGCCTTTTGAGCTGGCCAAAAAGGTTTTGAACTCCGGAGTGAAAAAAAAGAAAATAAATATTTATGATGTTTCACCCGATACACTCGGGACTTTTGATCTCGTATTTTGCAGCAGTCTTTTGCTGCATTTAACAGATCCAATCAGAGCTTTACAAAACATTCGGAGTGTCACAAGGGAGATGGCGATCATTGCCACTGGAATTCGCCGGGACGAGAACAAAGAGCCCCTGGCGTCATTTTCCGGTCATAAGGAAGGAGCTGCTTGGTGGCTTCCCAATCGGCCTTGCTTGGAGTCCATGATACAGAGCACGGGATTCAAGCACTGGGAGTGGTTTTCTGAGTTTCGCTTGGATTATAGAGACGGACGCGCGGGAACATATCACGGCGTCATCCATGCGTACAATTCACCTTAACCTAATCTCTCGAGGGTTTTTTCCCATTTGTTCAGGATTTTTTCCGGGTGATATTCTTTGAAAACTTTCTTTCTTCCATTCTCTCCATAGGCGGTTCTAATTTCTCCATCCAAGAGAAGTTCGAGTGCGGCTCCGGAGACCTCCACATCGCAGTAAGGATTAACAAGAAGGCCTGTTCGAAAGTCGTCCACAATGGAGTCGGCGATGCTGTGGATACTGGCGATAACAGGGAGTTTGTGGAGCATGGCCTCGACAAACACAATCCCGAAGGACTCGAAATCAGATAAAGAGATAAAAATATCGGCCATATGATAGATATTATCCTTCTCTTCCCGGGGGAAATCGTCGATGAAATAAATTTTCTGGCCGCTGCTCTGATTATATTCTGAAGCCGTTTTTTTTAAATGAGGGGTATAAGCCGCCGTACCTCCGGCAATCACCAGCGCAGTATCAGGGACATGTCTCCAGACTGGCCCCATCGCATTCATTATCTCAGCGATATTCTTGTGCCTGCCATGCTGCCCCAAGAAAAGCAGGACATATTTCTCTTTAATACCATATTTCTTCTTAATTTCTTCTCTGGGGAGCTGCGCATCTGTTCGAGGAAGAAAATCCTGTTTTTTAAAAGGGAGAGGGGGGAAAACAAAAATTTTTTGGGGGTTGATTTTTCCCTCCTGGGCGATATGTTCTTTTTCTCTTTTGCTGTGGACAGCAACGAGTTGAGCTTCGCGCATGATTCTCAAATAAATGGAGTTAGAATAACTGCAGGGATCAGGAATGTGATAGGCAGGATTGATAATCAAGGGCACTCTCAGTTTTTTTGCCGCTTTCCAGGCATAATAAACATTAAGAGTGGGCAGCGGTGCGGCAAAAATCAGATCGGGTTTAAACTGAAGAATTTTCTTTACGAACAGGGAATTCCTGGGTCCAAAGGAATACAAGCGGACCCAATTATTGAGCGGATATTTTATCCGGCAGGCCAGGGACCGCAGCAGGTTCAGCACCGACCTTCCGAAAACCCGGAATCCCAACCGTTCGACATCCACACCGTCGATCACCTCAACTTTTTTTTCGACTCTTCTTTTATCATTCAGGAAAAAGGCTTCCGTAGAATACGCGTTGGTGGTCAAGACCTTGACCTTGTAGCCTTTGACAGCCAGTGCCTTGCTCAGTCGCGTGATGTGCGCTTCAACACCGCCGCAGGCGGGATAAAAGAGGTGAGTGACAAAGATGATTTTTCTTTTTAATCTTGATTGATTTACTTGATTCATAAAAGCCGAGATCATTATAATTAAGCCAAAATCTAATATAGAGAGAATAGACTAAGAAATCAATGCCGATTTTGAATAGAGAGTTTAGCGGATGCAGTCTTTGCCAGAGCAAAGATTTTAAATTATTCTGCACCAAGTTCGGGCGCAACTTAGTCAGGTGCAAGAACTGCGGGCTAATCTATGCCCATCCCAGATTAAGTGAAAAAGAAATCATCACAAGATATGATAAAGACTATCTTTTTAATGAGTATCTTCCCATTTTTCAGGCAAGCCGGGATGCTTATGACTTGGAGTTGATAAACCGGCACTATTTCCTTTATCTTAGCCTGTTAGATCAATTCCACGAGCCCGGCAAAAAGCTTCTGGATGTCGGCTGTGGTGCGGGATTCTTCTTAAAGGCGGCTGAGGCACGGGGTTGGCGTGCAGAAGGCGTAGAAATTTCGGAAGCCGCTGCCCAATATGCCAGGGAAATTGTGGGAGTCAATGTTTATACAGGAAAAATAGAAGAAATGTTTTTCTCGCCTGAAAGTTTTGACGTCGTCGCCTTGCTCGATACGATTGAACATCTTCTTAACCCTTTGGAAAGCTTGAAAATCATCTTTTCTCTCCTTAAAAATGATGGGGCTCTTATTATCAACACTCCCGATTTGAAAAGCCTGAGCCGGTTTTTTCTTGGTCTGGACTGGGCCGTTTTATCCCCATACGAACATCTTTATAATTTTAATCGGAAAAATCTTATTCAAATAATAACCAAGGCTCATTTTAATATTTTATGCGTAAAAAACCTCATTCATTTTAATCCAGAATATACGCATAATAAAAATTCATTGGGTTACAACACCTGGAAAAAAAGTTATACTTTTCTTGCTTCAAGAAGAATATTCAAAAAACTTCAAGAGCTAAATCAAAAAGAGATTCTGCTGACAGCGAATAGAATTTGTAATGAAAAAAATCCGGCGCTCTTTAAATCCACGTCAAAGGCATTAATTTACAAATTGATTACGAATATCATCAAGGGAGATACCTTGATTGCCGTAGCAGTAAAATAAACGGCCGTTTACAGGCTGGAAAAGCATGATACCTGAACTTTTTGTCAAATTCAAAAAGAGACCCTATATTTTTATGAAAATTTTTATCCTGATTTTTTTTATATTCATGCAGATCTATCTGATTTTTATCAAGACTCACCACACTCTTGACCTCGAGGTTTATCCGAACACAAAGCCTTCGCCGAATATTTATGCTGAAAATATTGTGGGCCAGACATTTATCCCCCAAAGAGATAACATTTCCCGGATCGAAGTCATGTTGGGGACGTACGGAAGGGAGAATGATAAAGATATAATTCTTTCCCTGTGGGCAGAGACTCCGGAGAGAAAATTGTTGGCAGAAAAAAACTTCAACGCTTCAACCGTTCAAAACAATCTTTTTAATGCCATCGATTTTCACACGGTTCCCGTCTTAAAAAATAAGAAGTATTATTTTCAGCTCCAGTCTCCTCAATCCACACCCGGGAACTCGATTTGCGTTTGGATGAATGGGAGGGACATTTATAAACATGGTGCTTTTATGTATAATAACAAAGAAGCAAAGGGAGACTTGGTATTTCGAGTGTACGCCAAAAGGCCCATATACAAGGAGCTCGGCAGGATTACAAAGAATACCACCGGAATTTTTGCCAGTTTAGGATTTTTAATTGGCGCCGTTATTTTTTTTGAAGTGATACAAATCGTCATTCTGATAAAGTTGCTGGAATTATTGGAGACATTCCTGAGGAAAAGAAGTGAGAAGATCGAGGTTAATGAAAAGAGGGCATGGTAAATGGTTGACATCTTTGTGATCAGTGATGACGTCGTGGGGAAGAAAATGGCGGGTCCCGGCATCAGAGCCTGGGAACTATCCAGATCTTTGGCCGGACATTTTGAAGTTATTCTGGGCATCCCCGACTATTCATCCGAAAATGCCGAATCCCCATCTTTCCAAAAACCGCCGTTCGAGATTATTTCTTATTCCCTCGAAAAACCAGACACAATAAAAAAAATCGGAGAAAGCAGCCGAATCATTTTAACCCAGGGCTATATTCTTTCCAAATTTCCTTTTCTTAAAGAGCTGTCCGCCCATTTAATCATCGACCTTTATGTCCCCTTCCCCCTGGAAAACCTTTTTGTCCACAAATGGAACATCCCCAACCGCAAAGACAGAGACTTTGTGCATCTGAATGATTTGCGGGTTTTTAATGAGCAGATCATCCATGGCGACCACTTCTTGTGTGCCAACACGCGGCAGAAGGACTTATTTATGGGAGCCCTGATGAGTCTAAACCGGATTAACCCCGAGAGCCTGGATGTGGACTCTACCCTGGAAGACCTGATAAGTCTAGTACCTTTTGGTCTCTCAGAAGTTGAAGAAACAGGCACCAAAAAACGCCTCCGTCAAAACTTCCCTCAAATTAAAGACAATGATGTGCTCCTTATCTGGGGAGGAGTCCTGACGAATTGGTTTGACCCTCTAACCCTGATCAAGGCTTTGCATACAGCACATAAATCGAATCCAGACATAAAGCTTTTTTTCCTCTCAACTAAACATCCAAATCCTCTGCTCCCGTCATTTGTTATGGCCCGGGAAGCGGCAGATCTTTCCAACAGCCTGGGTCTCACCAATCACAGCGTTTTTTTCAATGAAGACTGGGTCGAGTATGATAAGAGAGGCGGCTACTTTCGGGATGCCGACATTGGAGTCTCTATCCACAAGACGCATTTCGAAACCTACTACTCCTTTCGCACCAGAATCCTTGATTATCTCAAGTATGAGCTCCCTGTTATCTGTACCGAAGGAGATTTTTTCGCCGATCTCGTCCAAAAGGAACACCTGGGCCTGTCCGTAGCCTCTGAAAACGAGGAGGAATTGGCCTCGGCGATTGTGAGGTTGGCGCAGGACAAAGAGCTTTGCCGGCAGATGAAACAAAATATCAAGAATGTTAAACCCGATTTTTTTTGGAAGAGAGTGACAGAACCTTTGGTCCTCTACTGTCAAAAAGTTCTTTCAGACAAAGTGCCCGGGAAAAAAATCCCTAAAGAAAAAGAGCTGATCTTTATCTGTACTTCAAAAAAAAACAGCCTTCTGGAAGAGTCCGGAAACAAGCTTTATTTCCGTCTCGCCAGAAAGCTGCCGTTCCGTCTTGTATCAAAAATGAAAAGAATTTTAAAATTCCCGGGTTAAATGGAAAACACCAAAGGCAACAAATACAGAATCGTATTCATCATCGTGAATTGGAACAAAAAAAAATTAGTCTCCCGCTGCCTGGCCTCCATCGAATCAAACATCACCTATCCGCATAAGATCGTTCTTATCGATAACGCCTCTTCAGATGGGTCCCCGGAGATGATCCACTCAGACTATCCGGATGTGGATCTTATCCTGAATACGTCCAACCTTGGATTCAGCAAAGCAAGTAACCAGGGGCTTGCCTACTGCAGAGAGAACAATATCTTGTTTGACTATATCATCTTTCTCAATAATGATGTGATCCTGAAGGATGATTCTCTTCTAGGACTCATTGATTATCTGGACAAAAAGCCTGAAGTCAAGGCGGCCCTTCCCACAGTTTTTCTAGATGATGGCACCTTCCAAACAGGAGTCGGGGGCTATGAACTGTCTTTACGAACAGCCTTTTCCTATTTTTTCTTTCTCTCCGGCGTGTTCCCCAAATATTTCAAAGGATTCTATATTTCTCAGTCTTATTTCAGAAAAAAACGCCTGATTCCCATGCTGGATTGGATTTCTGGTGTCTGTCTGGTGGTTCGGGGAGATGTCATGAGAAAAATTTCCGGATTTCCCGGACATTTCTTTATGTACGCTGAAGATATTGCCTTGTGCCGGGAGCTCAGAGTTATGGGTAAAGTTGTTTATTACCCCTATGCCCAAGTCTATCACATGAAGCAATATTCCGCCGAACAAAGCCGCCCCGGCTTATGGCTCGAGTCTATTTTTCGATACTATCAGATGACCTCTGGCGCAAAAGAGAATTCATGGAGGCTCAGGGCATTAAAACTTATATTTTTAACTGGACTTGGAGTCCGACTTGTGGGAATATCTCTTTTTCCTTTGGCCTTCAGGAAACATAAGATTCAGAATATCAGTGCGCTCAAGCAATACGTATTATATATATTAAGAAATATATAACTTATGAATAGTGCAAAAAAGATGAGAATCGCTCTCCTTGGAACCCGTGGCGTCCCCGCCCGATACGGAGGCTTTGAAACCTGCGCCGAAGAAATCGGTAAAAGACTGGCCGCAAAAGGGCATGACGTCCTCGTTTACTGTCGAAACGGGCTTTATCCGGAAAAAAAGAAAGAATACTGTGGGATGAAGTTGATCTATCTTCCTGAGTTAAAGTGGAAACCTTTGGAGACTATTTCCCATACGTTTTTATCGATTTTTAACACTGTGGGGAAGAGAGCAGATATTTACCTGGTGTTTAATGTGGCTAACAGCCCATTATTGTTTATACTGCTTTTGTTTAAACGCAAGGTCCTCCTGAACGTTGACGGTTTTGAATGGAGGCGGTCCAAATGGAGCTATTTGGGGAAAAAATATTTTAAATTTTCCGCCTGGCTGGCCACAAAACTTTCCTGCGAACTCATCGCCGATTCCCATGAAATAAAAAGGTACTACGAGGAAAAATACGGAAGGAGGCTTCATTATATCGCTTATGGAGCTTTCCCGCAGTCCAGCCGGAATCCGTCTCTATTGGCACAATACGGCCTTGATCCTCAAGAGTATTTTTTGCAAATAACTCGATTTGAACCGGAAAATAATCCCCTTCTTTCGATCGAAGCTTTTATGGGCTTGGAAACAGAGAAAAAATTCGTCCTGGTCGGAGGATCCAATTACAAAACACACTACTCCGCTCAAATCCAATCTGTTAAGGATAAACGAATAAAAATTCTCGGATTTATCTATAATCCGGATATTTTACGCGAACTCTTGTGCAACTGCCTGGCTTATGTCCACGGGAATGAAGTTGGCGGAACGAATCCCGCTTTACTGAACGCTATGGCCTCCGGCTGCTTTGTCCTTGCCAGAGATGTTCCTTTCAACCGTGAAGTGCTCCAAGTTGGGGGGGGGTATTTCGAGAAAGATATCAACGACTTAAGAGAAAAGTTGGCCTGGGTGCTTAAATATTCCCAAGAAGCCAAGAAGCTGGCTGAAAGGGGCACCCGGATCATAAAAGAGCATTACGACTGGAATTCTGTGGTTTCTGAATACGAAAAGCTGTTTAACCTGAATGATTCATAACGTCGCCCGGTTTCAATCCCTCTTCGGTTGTTTGGCAGAGCG
>CAZIMJ010000312.1:0-4667 GCA_964540205.1 uncultured Eubacteriales bacterium
CGGTAGTTGTGACCGTGAAACTTGATGGTTCAACCCATACAGAACCACCATATCCGATCTCGATCGTTGGCTCAAAAAAATAGCTCTGCTCAAGTGCTTTTTAAATGCCGTACTTTTGCGGCCGCTAACATCAGCACAAAATAGACAACGAGGGCCAAGGGGATCACAACAAACCAATTTATTCCTGCATAAAAATCGAGGACGGTCTCTCGAAGTACATCCATCCGTCCCTCATATGTCTTGATGATGATCATAGGGACAAGACTCAGGGTAAGCCATGCGACTCCCACGATAAGCAAGTATTTTGTGAAGCCCAGGGCGAATATGCCGATGTAATTCACACCTGCCAGGATCAAGCAGACCACGCCCATGAAGAGCACATAGGATCGAGCGGTGGCAATCGTCTCCGGAGCACTCCCCGATAGGGAGATAAGGATCACGAGAAATCCAACACAAAGCCCAACGGCCAGCAAGACCAATGCGAATTTCGCCTCCACGATCTCTCTTGCGGTTACGGGAAGTGTGTCCAGAAACGTATAGCCTTTGTTTTTCTCTTCATACTGTTCGTTCGTGAATGTCGATCCAAACACGAGAAAGAACACGAATATCCCCGAGATGATCACAAAAACTGTGGAGAGCTCGTTACCTGTAATGAGCTTCAAGAAAACGATAAGACTGACAATTATGACGAAATAAAAGACGAAAAAATTCATGTTTTTCTTCATGATCTTCCACATGGTTATTCTCCTTTGACAAGCGCAATGAGCACATCGTCCAGGTCCACGTTTTCCACCTTGATCTCCTCTCTGGCTATGCCCTCAGAAAGCGCTTCTTTCAGGGCGGGATAATCGTTCGTAACTCCCGAGTTTCCGAACATGTGCGATTTCCGGCTTGTCAGCGTGTCGACGATCCTGTCCTCGAGAGCTCCATCCTTGTAATGAATTCTTTTCCACTTGGATAATAGCTCATCCTTGGGTTCAGAAAGAGCTATCTTCCCCTCTATCAAGAAGGCCACATAATCTGCGATCCGTGTGATGTCGTCAGTGATGTGTGAAGAGATAATCAAAGATTTTGTGCCGTCTTCCGGAAAAGTCCGCAAAAGCTCCAATACCTCCCGCCGGATAACCGGGTCAAGCCCTGCCGTGGGTTCATCCAGGATCATGAGCTCAGGATTATGCGACAGGGCGATGGCTAACGAGAGTTTCACCTTTGTGCCTTTTGAGAGGGCGTTTGTTTTTTTTGTCCGGTTGATCGCAAAATCGGTCAGCAGCTTCTGGAATGTGTTTGTATCCCAGTTGCTGAAAAACCCGGAAACGAAATTCCCGGTCCAGGCAACGGTCTTATCACCGTAGAAATACTGCTCTTCCCCCACATACCCGATCCGATTTCTCAGATGTTTAATGTTTTTCCTGTGGTCCATCCCGAAGATACGCACGGAACCGCCTTGGGCTTGAACCATGTTCATCAGGATTTTGATGGTCGTTGTTTTTCCGGCTCCGTTGGGACCGATAAGCCCCACAATGGAGCCTTTAGGGATATGTAGAGAGATATTGTTTAGCGTGAATCCTTTGTATGCCTTCCTTAAATTGTCTATCTCAACGATGTTATTCATTTGTTGTCTCCTCGAGTTCCTTGAAAAGTGCGAAAATATCGTCTTGAGTGATGTTGAATTTTTCCGCAGTTTTTATGATTTTTGTGAGTGTGTCCGAGATCTCCATCAATTTTTCCTCCTGGAGTTTTTCCTTGTTTATGTCCGCCACATAAGATCCCAAACCTGGCCTTGTGATGATGTAGCCTTCATTTTCCAGGTCCGAATAAGCCCGTTTGGTCGTGATGATGCTGATTTTTAACTCCAGCGACAGTTCCCTGATCGAGGGGAGTTTGTCTCCGGGCTTAAGCGTTCCGGCTGCGATTGCGTCCTTGATCTGGTCTGTCACCTGCTTGTACATGGGATCAGGATTTAGGGGCGATAGGACTATAAACACGTGTAAACTCCTATATAAACGATGGGTTTCATTTTCCTCTTTGATGTTCTTTTGCTTTGATCGCAGCCTGAAGAAAACCCCAAAAGAGCATGAGTGAGATCGATGTAACAATCAGCCAGACAAACCAGGGGAGATCGTTTAGGGATTGGAGCCGAGCAGCATAATCGATATTCCGCCTGATCAACACAAATTCAATGAATAAAAATGGTCCCACCATAAAAACGATCACACCAAGAACAGAGATCTTCATGAAGGTGGTGTATCCCCACCGGTAGATCAAGATATACATTCCTCCTGCGAGAATAAGGCTCAAGTTTCCGCAGATCAGAAGGAATATACGGCCGAAGGGAAACAGATAGGCTTCGGCCTCCATGAACGATACCAGGGCAAAACCGTAAACACTGAGGAAAGCGACCACAGCTATAACAACTGCAAATTTTGACGCCACAATATCACGGTCCTTGATTGGCAGGAGACTCATAAAGGCATAGCCGTTGTTTTTTTCCTCTGCCTTTTCTGAGGTCATGACCGATACAAGAACACAATACATCAGCATTTGTCCCAAAAAGATCAGGATATTTGTGTTGAGTGTTTTTCGGACAGTGAGCATATAGACTGAGAGGAGTCCCATAAGCGGAACGGACAGAAGGACGAACATAAAGACATTTTTTTTCATTAAAGTCCACATTTTAAGCTCCATTGAGCGTTTGCTTCTCCAGGGTTTTGATGGCCACACGCATCAAAAAGTAGTAGAGAGCTAGACAAACGAGTGTCACGATCACCCAGTTTAAACTAATGACTCGTTCGATGATCTCCTGACGACTGATGCCCAAGCGCCGCAGGAGGAAAATATTAATCGGGATGGGGGAGAGAACGATAAATAGCCATAAGAAAATGACGTATTTTCCGACCTTATTATACCCGTAGCGGAAGATGCCCATGTAGAGTAGCGCAGTTAAAACGAGACAGATGTTTCCACTAATGATCAAAAAAGAACAGCTTGGTTTCCAGTAAGAAGGATCTGTGGAGATTTTTGCAAATGCGACACAGTGGAACCCAACGTAGACCAGAGAAGAAAGGAATACCAGCAAAAATTTCGAGACCACGATATCGGAGGCTTTAACAGGAAGCGTTCGGAGGAACGCATAACCGTTGCTCTTCTGTTCCAACTGTTCGTGAATATAAACCGCACCCAGGACCACAAAGAACAGGTAGGGAGCCAGGGTGAACACAAAATTGAGGGTCAGAGGATCGGGTCCGGTTAACCGGTCGTAATTGAATAGGGGAAAGACCAATCCCACCGCAAGAAGAATGTAGACTAAAAAGGGGAGTGAAAACTTTTTCAGCAGGTGAAGCATTTTTAAAGTCCTTTAACGAGAGAGATGAGGATATCGTCCAGGCCAACGTTTTCCACTTTGATATCCCCGGTGGCCAAACCTTGTGATAGAGAATCTTTGATCTGGAAATAGTCCCTCGTGATTCCGGAACCTCCAAAGGCGTGATCTTCGACCTGTTCTAGATTTTTCAATATATTTTGATCTATGGGGCCCTTAGAATAATGGATCCTTTTCCAGTTGGCCAAAAGGTCGTCCTTGGCCGAAGTGAGTGCGATCCGGCCGTTGATCATGTAGGTGATTGTGTCAGCGATGCGGGCAATGTCGTCTGTAATGTGGGAGGATATGAGCACAGATTTATCCCCGTTCTGTGTGATGTTTTGAAGAAAATCCAGCACATTTCTCCGGATGATCGGGTCCAATCCCGCAGTCGGCTCGTCCAGGATGATGAGCTCGGGATTGTGCGAAAGGGCGATGGCCAAAGACAGTTTTACTCTCATGCCTTTGGAGAATTTCCGGATCATTTTTTTCTTGGGGAGTTCGAATTTCTCGAGTAGCTTTTGGTAGTGTTCCATATCCCAGTTGGAGAAAAAATGGGAGACGAATTTTCCCGTCCAGTTGGGACTCCGGTGTTCGTAGAAGAACTGCTCTTCTCCCACATACCCGACGCGATTTTTTATCTCTATGTCGTTGGCTTTGTGATCCAGACCAAAAACCTCGACTTCTCCGCCATCGGATTTTATCAGGTTCATGATGAGTTTGATGGTTGTGGTTTTTCCGGCACCATTGGGGCCTATCAGTCCTGTGATGTATCCTTTGGAAATGTCCCAGGAAATATTATCCAGGACAAACTCTTCGTATTCCTTCCTCAAGTTTCGAATTTTGAGTATGTTATTCATCTCTAGTCTCCTAAGATTCTAATTTGTTGATCCATTCTCTTGTGATCATTTGTTCATATTTTTTGTAGCGGCTCATTTAAAACAATCTCATGCAAAAAAGAGGAGTGCGAATACGATCACAAGGACAATGATGAGCAAGATCTTAAATTGTATGAATCCTCTTTGTTTTTTCATTTCTTTACTCCTTTTTCGCGGGCGGAGGCAAAAATGTCCTCCGCAGAGATATCGAATCTGGCAGCCGCGTTGAGAATTTTTGTGATCTCAATGCGGATCTCTACCAGTTTTTCTTCCCGTAATTTATCCATATTGATGTCCGCTACAAAAGATCCAATGCCGGAGCGGGTGTGGATGTAACCCTCGTTCTCCAGGTCAGCGTAGGCCCTTTTGATGGTGATCATGCTGATCTTCAATTCCTTTGCCATTTCTCTGATCGACGGCAGTTTTGTCTC
>CAZIMJ010000313.1:0-30209 GCA_964540205.1 uncultured Eubacteriales bacterium
AGGAGATTAAAACCTTTGCGCGCTTGACAGGGCATAAAGATGTTCATGACCTAAATCTCAACGATCTCATGACATACAATGTTGCAATTGCCAGTCACACGGATATAGACCATATTTAAGAAACAGGTTAACTGTAATTGGACGTTTATACGTGATTGGTCGTGATTGGGGACGGGCCTTGTGAATTCATTAATAATAAATAAGTTAACTCGAATTATTCGCCCACAAATAGGCTTAAACTCACTATTTTTTGGGTAAAAAACAGCGTTTAAGGATCGTAACTAATATATCATTATTCCCTTAAATGATTATTTTGACCCCTAAAATAGTGCTTCTAAGGCTTTATTTGACCCGAAAAAATGGCTTAACTTTTTTATTTTGAAGCAGTTGTTATGGCCCGACCCCAATTTCCAATTTCGCTTATAAAAATCAATGAGTTAGCCTAGCCATGGTATATGTAAAACATATAATATATATTATAACTCTAGGAGGAGAGGATGATAGCAAAAATGACATATCAAAATAATAAAGGCTCAGGGATGAGGCGCAGGGATTTTATTAAAATGGGGTCTTACGGTGCAGCTTTAATGGCCGCTTCCCCCTATCTCAGCTCCTGGTCTAAGGGCTCGGCTAACCACACGTCGGCATCCGATAACGATAAGCTTTTTGATCTGGAAGAGGCCACGCTTACGGATTTTCAAGCCGGAATGCGTTCCGGAAAGCTTTCATCCGAGAGGTTAGTTGCCATGTATTTAGAAAGAATCGAAAAATTGGATAAGCAAGGGCCGGGTATAAACTCCATTCTCGAGATTAACCCGGAAGCTCTCGCCATCGCAAAAGCGTTGGATCAAGAGCGCGAGCAGAAAGGATCTCGCGGAATCTTTCATGGAATCCCAGTTGTGATCAAAGGCAATATCGACACCGCCGATCAGATGACAACCACAGCCGGTTCCCTGGCACTTGCTGGCACCAGGCCATCGAAAGACGCGTTCATTGTGGAAAACCTCAGAAAAGCCGGGGCCGTCATCCTGGGAAAAGCCAATCTCAGCGAATGGGCCAACTTCCGCTCAACGCGCTCCTCCAGCGGGTGGAGCAGCCAGGGCGGCCAAACGAAAAATCCATACGCACTGAACCGCAATCCCGGCGGTTCCAGCGCCGGTTCGGCAGCCGCTGCGGCCGCTAATCTTTGTGCTGTCTCTATAGGCACGGAAACCGACGGCTCCATCATGTGTCCTGCTTCGTTGTGCGGCGTTGTCGGGATCAAACCTACTGTAGGTTTGGTCAGCCGCTCCGGAATCATCCCCATTGCCCACTCCCAAGATACGGCCGGCCCCATGGCCAGGACCGTTGCAGATGCTGCGCTATTCCTCGGGATACTCACAGGGATTGACCAGCGGGACCCGGCCACAGCAGAAAGCCAAGGAAAGGCCCAGGCTGACTACACATCCTTTCTGGATAAAAATGGTCTTGAGGGCGTTCGAATTGGAGTCGCCCGGAAATCCTTCAGTTTTCATGAAAAGGTGGACCTCCTGATTGAGGAGGCCCTTTCTGTAATGAAAGCTCAGGGTGCCGTGATTATCGATCCAGCCGAGATAGCGACTGAAGAAAGGTATGGAGACGCGGAATTTGAGGTTCTCCTCTATGAATTCAAGGCAGATCTAAACGCCTATCTGGCATCACTTGGGCCCAATTGTCCTGTGCGCTCCTTGAAAGATATTATCGCCTTCAACGAGGAGCATCGCAAAGAAGTGATGCCCTATTTTGAGCAGGAGATCTTTCTCATGGCCGAGAAAAAAGGCCCTCTCTCGAGCGAAGAATATCAAAATGCGTTAGAGAAATGCCGTCGTCTGTCCCGCATTGAAGGGATTGACAAAACTCTCGAAGAACACAAACTGGATGCTGTTGTCGTCCCCACAGACGGACCGGCCTGGGTGACAGACCTGGGGTGAATGGCGATCATTATCTCGGAGGCAGTTCGCAAGCCGCAGCCGTTGCCGGCTATCCCAGCATCACGGTTCCGGCAGGAGAGGTCTTTGGATTGCCCGTAGGCCTGTCCTTTATAGGCGGCGCCTACCAGGAGGGCAAACTGATCAAACTCGCCTATGCCTACGAGCAGGCCTCACTCCACCGCCACGCTCCTTCCTATCGTCCCACAATATAGAATATGGTTCTTTAGATATTATGCTTTGGCTGATATAACTTAATGATAATAAAAGAATTACTAAATATGAATCCATAATTATTTCGCTTAGAGCGTCCTTTTGCCACCCTAAAAAGTTGTTTTAAGCGAAGTGGCTGCCTTTATGACTTTTGTTACTGCCTCTATAATAAGATCCGGCTGTCTCCACGGGACCATGTGGTCGCTTTCTTCCGCCACAATCAGGGTCGCGCCCTTGATCGATGTTGTCAATTGTTCGTGCGCAAGCCGCCAAGCCTCTTGCTCTTCAGTTTTCGGAAGGAATTGCCTGCCACTGGTGATCACCACGACAGGGATATCCGCAGGGATAGATGTCTTCCTCATGATTTCTATCTTGGGGCCCAATCCCTCTCCAACCATCCGAATCAGTGCAAGTTGAATTTTTGTGAGTTTTTCCGGCTGAGAGGTGTCAAACGGGAGTTTTCCCGTCATTGGGTGGTTATCAAGATATTCCACGCCGAGCAAATCTACGAACTCGTTTGTGAATGGATCGACAAATACCATGCCGCGTGTCGCCTCGGGATGTTCGCTCGCAAATAAGCGGATCATCCATCCCCCGAATGAATGACCGACCAGGATGAGATTCTTGTCCAGACCGAGTTTCTGTAGTCCCTTCCAGAGCCAATCGATCTCTTCGCGCAGATCATGCGGAGTTTCAGGTAAGTCGCTCTTACCAAATCCGGCTCGGTCATAGGAAACTATTGTAGATCCTGTTTTATGTGCAAGTTCGGGTGCAATTTTGGACCATTCGCTCGAGTGCATCCCCCCACCAGCTTCGAGTATGATGGTTAAGTCTCCGCCTTTGATAACCTGGAAATTGAGGCGATATTCCCCAACCTGAACCAAGGTCTCGATGGTCTCGACTTCTTGATTGGACTGTGTATAAGCTGCCTGGATCGGTGACACCCCTAATGTCCAAAATGAAAGGAGAAGTATAACAGCCAGGAAGTTACCGATTTTTTTGTGTTTAGGAAGATTTTCGATTGATTGTCGCCATCGCATGTTTGGTTTTCCTTTTTCTTAATAGACTTTAACTACTATATCATACGCAAATGGATCGTCAGGGTTTAGCTTAATGGGTAGATAGGGTAGATGGGAGATGGGGGACGGGCCTCAGCAACTCATTAATATTAAATAAGTTACATCGAATTATACGTCAAAAAAAAGGCTTAAATGTACTATTTAGAGGGTCAAAATCGGCTTCTAAGAATAATTGCTGTGTCCTTATCTACACTATTCGTTAAAATGGCGATATTGACCCCAAAATGAAGCCTCTAAGACCTTATTTTAGGCAATAAAATGAGTTAACCCTATTGTATTCAATTGCTTGCTGTGGCCCGACCCCAATTGCCCATTGGTGATGTCTCTCGAATTGCCCGATCAATAAAGTATAGAGTCCTCCGCGAATTGCTCCGCGAATTGCTTGACTTTTTTATATGTTTCGCGTATATGCATATATAAGTGCAAAATGCATAGAAATGGGAGGCCGCATATGATCATCCTGACCAGGGCTGAAGAAATCATCCTCTTAGCGATTCATAAGCTCAAGGATAACGCCTACGGTGTAACGATCCGCGAACAGGTCTACGAGGACATCGGAGTTTACTGGGCTTTTGGTGCGATCTACAAGACATTAAAGAAGATGAAGGCGAAAGGGTATGTCGCAAAGATCGCCAGCAAGCCGCTCTCAGAACGTGGCGGCCGCAGCAAATATTACTACCACCTCACTCTGGAGGGGAGAGAAGTCCTCCATGAGATCGCCCGCGTCAATTCCTCCCTCTGGGATGGTGCTACCCGATTGGAATTTGAAAAATAGTCACGGAAAAAAATGGCTAACGAAACCAGATCAAAAACCAGATCGGAAACTAGACCGAAAATTGGATCGAAAACTGAACCGAAAACCAGCCCTACATCCAATTCAAAACTTCCATCCTGTCCGCCCTGGATTTTGAATCTCGTCCTGAAAACGCTCCTAAATCCAACGGAATACCTTGAATTCACTGACGACCTGAATGAGGTCTATCAAGCGATCGCAGGCAGCGAAGGTCCAACAAAAGCCCGGATCTGGTATGGTTTTCGTGTGCTGGAATCTCTCCCGAGTCTTGTGTCCGATCTTATCTACTGGAGGTTTATCATGTGGAGAAATTATCTCAAAACCACTTTCAGAAATCTCAAAAGACAAAAAACTCAATCCACCATAAATATCCTGGGCCTTGCCATCGGATTGACGTGCTGTATTCTGATACTTCTCTTCGTCCGTGATGAATTGAGCTTCGATAAATTCAACGACAATCACGATCGCATCTACAGAGTGACGCGCCGCTGGCTCAACGAGGATGGCGCTGTTAACCTTCACCTGGGATTTGTGGCGCCTCCCATCGGACCCCTCCTCAAGAATGATTTTCCCGCAATCGAACATGCCGTGCGGTTGATCGAGACAAGCGGTATGTTGGTGAGCTATGGGGATACCTATTTTGAAGAAGACCTTTTCTTTTTTGCTGAAGAGGATGTGTTCGATGTCTTCAGTATCAACATGATAAAGGGCGATCCAGCCACAGCTCTCACAGATCCATTAACAGTTGTGATCAACGAGGAAATGGCCCGGAAATACTTTGGATCCGAAGATCCCGTTGGCTCGACCATGCGAGTCGAGGCTCAAGGGCAGGCTGCAGGCCTCAAAGTGACCGGAGTGATCCAGTCCCTGCCCCATAATTCTCATTTTCATGCGGATTTTTTGGCCTCCTTTAAAACCTACGAAGCCATCGTGGGAGACCAAGAGATACAAAGTTGGGCAAGCAACAATTATGCCACCTACATCCTGATGCCCAAAAATTATGATATCCGCATCCTCCAAAAGCAGCTCGATGCATTCATAGACAGACATGCAGACGGAGAAACGAGCAAAAGCACACAGCTCATCCTCCAGCCCCTCACAGATATTCACCTCCATTCTCATCTTGATGCCGAAATTGAGCCCAACAGTGATATCACCTACGTTTACATTTTTTCTGTAATCGCCCTCTTTGTCCTCCTGATCGCTGCGATCAATTTCATGAACCTCAGCACCGCCCGCTCATCTCACAGGGCCAAAGAGGTCGGACTCCGCAAAGTGGTAGGGGCCAATCGTTCTCAGTTGATCAAGCAGTTCTTGAGCGAATCTCTGCTTACCGTTTTTGCAGGGTTGGCAGTGGCCTTAATCCTGGTCGGGATTCTCCTCTCGCGATTCAATCAATTCATCGACAGAGAGCTTTCATTAAATCTTTCGGAAAATCTCACCTTACTGGCCGGCTTAATCATTGCAGCCTTTTTTGTGGGGATCGTGTCCGGTCTTTATCCTGCCCTTTTCCTATCCGGTTATCAGCCTGCAAAAGTCATAAAGGGAACAAAAGAACAGAGGCGTGGAAACATTTCCCTCCGGACAGCCCTCGTCGTTTTTCAGTTCGCGATCTCTATTGTCCTGATCATTTGCGTGGGCGTGGTGACCTCTCAGCTGGAATATATCCAAAACATAAACCTCGGTTTTAATGAAGAACAAGTTGTGGTCCTGCCTTCCAGCCCTCAGATCAGCAGCCAATTGGAATCCGTCAAGACACAGCTCTATGAGAATCCAAACGTGATCAGCGTCTCGGCGGCAAAGCGTATGCCCTCCGGCCGCCTTCTGGATTCTGCAGGTGCCCGTGTTATCCAGGGGGAGAAAAGTGAACCCATCAACTTTATGATCGCCCAGTTGAGGGTCGATCACGATTATATCCCCACTTTTGGGATGGAGCTTGCAGCCGGCCGGAACTTCTCCAAAGAAATGCCCACCGATGCGGCAAATGCGTTTATCCTCAATGAAACGGCTGTAAAGGAGATCGGATGGGCATCTCCTCAGGAGGCCATCGGCAAAGAATTTGGTTATGGAAGGGCTGAAGGCCAGATCATCGGCGTGATCAAGGATTTTCATTTCGAATCCATTCACCATGCCATAGCGCCGATGGCGTTGGAACTCTCATCTTCTTCTCTTGATCAAGTGGCTGTCCGGATCAGTCCCAATGATATCCCCGGAACCATGGCTTTTCTGCAGAACAAATGGCAGGAATTTCGCCCCAGGTATCCCTTTTCTTACTACTTTGTAGACGAAAGATTCGATCAGCAGTACCGATCGGAGAAAAAGATCCTTCAGCTTTTTGGCTATTTTGCTTTTTTAGCGATTTTTATAGCCTGCCTGGGGCTTTTTGGTCTGGCCCTCTACACAGCAGAACAGAACTTTAAAGAGATCGGCATCCGTAAAGTGCTGGGCGCTTCAGTGTCGAGCATCGTGTTTTTCTTTTCGAAGGAATTCTCGAAGTGGGTTCTGGTGGCCAATATCATCGGCTGGCCTGTGGCCTATTTTGTAATGAGAAAATGGCTCGAAAATTTTGCCTATCGGACGAGCTTAAACCTGTGGATTTTTCTGCTGGCGGGCGTTGTGGCTCTCCTTATCGCGCTTCTTACGGTTAGCTTTCATTCCGTGAAAGCCGCAGTGGCCGACCCCGTTAAAGCTCTCAAGTATGAGTAGATCGGGGTCATCAACTGGGAACTCGGGCTCGAAGCTATAGATGTTCGTGATCCCTCCAATCCAGTTAGGATCGGTTCTTTTTACGACGGCGGCCGGCCGAATGGCTTTCAGGTAATTGACGATATGATTTACATGGCCGATGGATCTGAAGGCCTTGAAATCATCAGGTTTCGGAAAGAGGGCGCCAGGATAAAATAATCTATTGAACTTCTGCGTTCAGCACCGCCACATCCACTCCGCAACCGGCACCCATATCTTTTTCCCCTTACTTTTCTTCTTGAACCTGAATTCCATTGCCTTTTGTGCTTCAAATTAGCCCCTTCTGATCCCTGCTCACTGCGAATCAGTAGTGTCGCCAGTTCGAGTCTGTCCAAGGAAAGTTTCTTTCGGACTCAGAATAGGTCCGAGATTAGGCGCCGTTTTCAAAGGACGGAGGCACAGAAAATAACTGCAAAATTAGGGAGATATGAGCACTGCCGGCAATTGATTCACCGGAAGCTGACTTCAGCCTTTTCGCTTGTCAGCGCCCGGGATAATGAAGTTGTTCCGAACCTTGAGATCGCGGACGCGCAGACAGATACCACTTAAACGGCCGATCATCAATCCCAGGATCGCGCACATGATAACATCAGCCAATACTGTCGTTCCTTCTATCCTGGTCGCTATAACCTTGGCAGCGACCAGGAAGAGGATCAGGGAAAAATAGATGTGGTCAAATGACAGAGTGACGCACTGGAATGCTTTATGCACCTTCATCGGAACCAGCTGGCTCATCCAGAAGCCGATGGCCAGACAGGGTAAAAAAGACAACAAGACCCACGGCCAGTGAAATCTTTCAGACATCAAATCCCTACGGAGAGCCAGACCAAACAGCGTCCCAAACACAGCCAGGATGCCGGTGCGTATCCAGAGTTTAGCACGGCTTTGCCTCAAAATCGGCGGCATTTTCTGTGTGACTGGGATGTTCATTTTCCTTTGCTCCCGTCCTCGAAATCGATGGGCTCAAGTCTTCGTTTCCAGCTTACCATTAAGGTTTATTCTTGACAAATCTTTCTATCCACACTTGATCCTCTCGCTAGCCTGATTTGTTAAATCCACAAAATAGGAGATTCATGGAATATGGGAGTGAACACCTCTCTGACACATTTAAAGGGATTAAGTCATAGATCATTGAATCGGACAGCTCTTAACTTGAAAATATAAATATTGTCTAGCGCGTTGATTCGATCGGAATTATCTGGAGACGAAGCGTTTGAAATTCAAGAGAGAAAACGATAAAACCACAACTGTGATCCCTCCCATGATCAGCAGGTCGCGGCTGAAATAAGAGATCCCGTTACCCTTGAGAAAAATCTCCCGGATGATCTTGATCAAGTATCTGAGCGGATTGATATCTGCAAGCCATCGAAAAGGAGTCGGAATGTTCTCAACAGGAGTAAATAACCCCGAAAGCATCAAAAAAGTAACCATCGAAAACCAGCTGAAAAAAAGTGCCTGCTGCTGGCTCGTACAAACCGTAGAAATCAGAAGTGCATACGACAGGATGGCAAAAAGGAAAATCACCGCAGCCAACAACAAAAACAGCAAATTTCCACGCAGGGGAATCCTGAAAACCAGGAGCACCACCAAAATCCCGATACCCATCTCGATCAACCCAAGAATCGCCATCGGAAGGGCCTTCCCGACATAGATCTCGATCGGGGTCAGCCTACTGATGAGCAGGGTATCCATAGTCTGCTGCTCCTTCTCTCGGACTAGCGCGACGGAGGTGAGGAACATGGCGATAATGGTCAGGAGCAAGGCCACGATTCCTGGCCCCATATAGTTGATACTCTTGAGATCGGGGTTGAAACGGATCAATGTCCTGCTTTCCAGGGGGAAATTCACTCCCTCCCTGGCGATATCCTCTAAGATGTACTTCTTGGTGATGCCATTGAAATACCCGGCCGCGATGAGCGCTGTATTGGAATCAATGCCATCCATCAGAATCTGGATTTCCGGATAATTAAGAGGTTTGTGCTTTATATCGTACCCATCCCGAAAAATGATGATAGAGCGGACTCTTCCTCTCTTGAATTCTGCGATATAGTCCTCGGGTTGACTGGTAACTCTCTTTACATCAAAAAGAGGAGAGCTTTCTATCCGGTTGACGATTCTTTGAGCGGACTTGTTTTCCGAGAGGTTGACAATTTCAACAGGGATGTGCTTGATATCAGTTGTAACCACATATCCGAGAATAACGGTTTGGATCACCGGAGCGACAAATATGATAAACAGCATCTCTCTCTGCCTGAATATCTCGATAAGTTCTTTCCTCAGCAGATAGAAAACTCTCATCGGCTGGCCCTTCTCTCTCTCGAGAATTTGGTGGAAGCGACACTGATAAGAAACAGGCTGAAACCGAGCAGTATCAGTCCTTCTTTAATAAAATAATGGAGCGCCGCGCCCTTCAGAATAACTCCCCTAATGATCCTGAGAAAATAGGTTGCTGGCACGATATAAGAAAATGAGCGCAGCACCGGGCTCAAAGAATCCAGGGGGAATATGAATCCGGACAGCAGAATCGAGGGCAGCAGGGTGATCAAGAGAGTGGCGAGCATGGCGACCTTCTGGGAACTGGCCACAGTTGAGATCATGATCCCGAGCGACAATCCGGCGATGATATAGACAAGAGAAAACAAAAGAAGGATCAGGAGATTTCCCCTGATGGGAATTCCGAACCCAAACCTGGCCACAAGCATAATGACAGCTCCCTCCAGGAGGGCTACAACAACATAGGGAATGGTCTTACCAATAATGATCTCTCTCGACCTCAACGGGGAGATGAAGAGAAGCGCGATCGAACCTGATTCTTTTTCCCGGGCAACACTCAAGGAAGTCAGCAGGGCCGTCACCATGATCATGATCACCGCCACAAGCCCGGGGATGATGAAGGTGGAACTCTTCATCTCTGAATTAAAAAACATCTTGTTGCTAATCTTCAGCAGGTCCCTCAGGTTGAGCCTTTCGGAGAGAAAATCAAGAATAACCATCTCGTTATACTGGTGGAGGACGTTGGCCACGTTGGAATCGCTGCCGTCGATGACTATGGCGATCTCTGCCGGGCGGCCTTTGCGGAGGTTATCGGAAAAATCCGCGGGAATGACCAGATATTGTTTGATCGCACCTGCGCGGAGCATCTCTTCAGCCATCTCCACACCATTGGAATTTCGTCCTCCCGCATACAAGGAGACCGGAACATAATAGGAGTTATTGGAAAATTTTCGAACGAGATTCTTGGACAGTTCGCTGTGGGAGTAATCAATCACGACCGTTTCGATCCTCTTCACGTCGAAGGAGAGGGCATATCCGAAGATGAGAATCATCAGGAGCGGGAGGACAAAAACCACAACTAGACTCCTGGGATCTCGGAGGATGTGAAGAAATTCCTTGATGATGACGGCTTCAATGCGTTTCATGGCTCTCTATGGCTCGTTTAAACAGGGACTCCATCGAATCCGCTCCTTCCCTCTCCAGCAGTGTAAAAGGTTCTCCTTGCCGGATTATCTTGCCTCGGTGAATGATGATGACTCGGTCGGCATACTCAGCTTCATCCAGGTTGTGGGTAGTCACCAGGATGGTCTTTCCCGCTTTCTTGAGATTATAAATCTGCATCCAGAAATCCCGCCTGTTTTCGGGATCGACTCCGGATGTCGGCTCGTCCAGAAAGATGATCTCCGGATCGGGCATGATACACGTATAAAGCGCCACCTTTTGCTTCATTCCGGGGGGGATATCCATGACTTTTTGCCGGAGAATTTTATCCGGGATCTGCCGGGATATCTCGAGCTTGTGTCTTCGGATTTCAGCAGACGACAGGCCTGACACGCCCCCAAAAAATTCCATGTTTTCGTAAGCATTCAGGAGCGAGTAGAGGGAAAACTTCTGGGACATATAACCGATGAAAGCCTTGATTTTCTTCAAATCCTTCTTTATGTTCAGGTTTTTAATCCAAACATCCCCCGAAGTGATGCGCAACAGCCCGATGACCATCTTGATGGTAGTGGTCTTTCCTGCCCCATTGGGGCCCAGAAATCCAATTATTTCTCCTTGGGTCACAGCGAAGCTGATGTGGTCTACGGCTGTGAATCTTCCGAATGTCTTCGTCAGATCACGCACTTGAATGACGGGAATCTGTGCCCTCAAGATTTCATTCTGTGCGGTCTCCGGCATGGCCGTCCCTTTCGTAATAGATATAGATATCCTCCAGCGTAGGAATTTCCTCCTTTATTTCACGCGCTGGAATCTCTTCAAGAGACAAACTTCCCTCTTTCTGCAGGAATTTGATGTATCTCCCCCGGACATACACATCGTCCTTGACTTTGGGGTTTGCCTGCAGCTTCTGCATGACTTCGAATATATTCCCCTCGGGCAGAATCCTAAACAGCCGAGCGGGAAAGTTCTTCTTCAATAATTTGATCTTGCCTTTTTGGAGCATCTTCCCATCTTTGATGAAAATGACCTCATCCCCTTTTTCCGCCTCATCCAGATAGGGAGTGGCCATGATGATGGTTTTCCCCTCTGCTTTCAGCTCTTCGATGATGGTGAAGAACTCGGTACGCGATAGGGGGTCAACTCCTGTTGTGGGTTCGTCCAGGATGATGATCTCAGGGAAGGCGATGAGAATGGTGGAGAGTGCCAGCTTCTGTTGCATTCCGCCGGATAGGGCGCCTGCCCTTCTATTCTTAAATGGGAGCATCCCGGTTTTTTCCAAGAGGCGCTGCTTCAGACTCTCCCGCCGCTGGCGCGGGACCTGGTGGATGTCGGCATAGAAGTTCAGGTTCTCCTCCACACTGAGGTCAGCATACAGGGAGAATCTCTCAGGCATGTAGCCTGTGATCTCTGTGATGCAGTCAAAATCTTTACCCACTGGCTTCTCATCGAGGTAGATTTCCCCTCCATCTTTTCTGACCAAACCCAGGATCATTTTCAGGATCGTAGATTTTCCCGCCCCATCCGCTCCTGCCAGGATTGTGATTGTCCCTGGCTTTATGATGAATGAGACCCTGTCGACTGCCCGAATGAAGCCGAAAGACTTGGAAAGCTCATAGACTCGAATCATGACCACGCCTTATGATTTTCCGATCCTGACCGTGACCGGCATCCCCAGCTTGAACACTTCCAGGTCGCCGTCTAGCCGGATTTTGATCCTATAGAGAAGAGAGCGCCTCTCTTTCTCCGAGATGATATATTTGGGCGAGAACTCCGCTTTCTGGCCGAAGTTGATAATCGTCCCGGCAAACACCCGGCCTTCCAGGCCGTCCACGAGAATATCCACGTGCTGGCCCAACTCCAGGAGAGACAGTTCCTGCTCTTCCAGAAAAGTTTCCACAAAGAGGCTGGCCCGGTCCAGGATGTCAGCTACAGGTGTGCCGGGAAAGATGGTCTCTCCTTTGGACACGAATTTCTCCAGCACTACGCCTGAGACGGGGGAGGTGATGTCATGATCCTCCAGTATCAGTTGGAGCTGGCCCTTCTGGTTTTGGATATTTGCGAACTGGATGGAGAGCGAGTTTAGGGATTGCTGGGTGTTGAAAAGGGAAGCCTCTGCTTCATCCAGTTTTAGACGAGCCTGTTCGAGCTGGTCGCCTGAAATTGACTCTTTTTCCTCCAGGCGCTCGAACCTGGCTACCTGTTCCGTCCAGTATTCGAGTGTGGCCTTAAGTAGATTGACTTGACGCTCGAGTTTTTTTCGGTTTACGCTGAGTTCTCTTTCTTGGATGTCCAGGCCCTGGATCTGGTTCTCAATCTTCTCGGAATCGATGACCAAAAGCATGACGTCTTCGGTGACGCCGGCTCCTTCATTGAAGTTCAAAATTTTAGCTTTTCCTGCAACAGGAGACTTAACCGTGATCACATCGCCGTCTACCACTCCAGCGGCTGTTATGAATTCCTGAGACTTCCTGCCGCAGCCGAAGAGAAACATCAAGCCGAATGATAAGGCCAAGAATTTTTTAGACATCTCCATTCTCCTTGCTGTTTCCGATCAGGGTGTTGATATTCACTCTGATCATCTCGATCTGGATTTGGATTGCCTCCCTCATCAGAATATTCTTCTCCCGGTTCAGGAGTGCGGAAAGATAATCGACATTGGGCATCTGCTTTTCCTCATACAGGGCGGCCTTCAGCTCGGCGTCTTCTTCTGAGTACAACACCAGTTGGTCGATGTGGTCCTTTTTTTCTTCGAGCATACGCAGGGAGGTGTAAAGCTGGTCGAGCGTTTGGGTGATATCCTTGACAAACTGAGCCCTCTGATTTTCGAGCTTTTGTATCTGATAATCAAGTAACGTTTTTTCACTGCGGAGTCGGTTCCAATCGAATACAGGTAGCTTAAGTACGATTCCGCCCTGGAAGTAAAGGGTCCATTCCTTCTTGTAGAGGTCGATGCCGGGTTTCCCATAGTGGGCTTCGGCAAATCCGCTCACTTGGGGAAGATATTTTCCGGAGGTGATTTTTTTCTGGAGGCTAAGAATTTCGGCTTGATTATGCAGGGTTTTCAGCATGGGATGATACTGCCGGAAATGGGAAAAGGCCTCGATCTGGCTAAGGGATTTTTCCCTATAGCTCGGGTCGATTTCTTCAGGAGAGTAACTGCAGAGCTTGATAAAATGGATTTTTTCCAACTCCATTGCCTGTTCCATATCGTTGATGCTCAAAAGGATCTCCTCGATTTTAGAGAGCGTTTCCAGGAGGTCTGTTTTCCTGGCCAGTCCTTCTTCGAGGAGGTCTTCGAGACGCCTTCGGTGCAGGTCGAGTGTCTTCTCTAGGGTTATCAGGGATTGTCTCCTGCGAGCGAGAAGAAGGTACTGGAAAAAGGAAGATTTTATCAGACCGGCAAATTCATTCATCTTCAGGATTTTCTGATTGGCCGCTTCAGCTTTCTTGACCTCCTCCAGTTTTATAGAGTTGGTCAGGACTCCTCCGGTGAAAAGGGGCTGGTTGAGAGAAATACTGAAGTCGAAATTGTTCATGAGACCGATTTCAACCGGCTGGCCAGAAACGGTACGGACTTCCGGGATCTGGACCGGGAAGAAATCGATCTTCGTGGTTTGCGACTTGTAAAGATAGCTGCCGCCAAAATCAAGGCGGAACAATTTGTTTTTTGCAACGAGCTGCCTCTGGATCTCTGCCTTTTCCTGGTCGAGCACACTGTTCAAGTATTCAGAATCCTTTTTCAAGCCCTCCTCGATGGCCCTCTCCAAGGGAATCTTCTCCGGAGTTTGGCCGGAAAGAAAAGCATTACAGATGATGAGGACGATAAAAAGGCTATAGCTGATATTTTTCATTTCAACATTCCTTTTTTCAAGAGATAGGAAATGCTCTGTATGCGTTTTTCCTGGAATACCTTATCATTCAAGATGCGGACATCCGTGATGGCCTCAACCATGGGTAGGGCGATAGCCGGAAGTAGACACAAAGACGCAATGTTAAAGATGAAATGGACAGGGTTGGATTTTGATATCAGTCCTTTCGAGTCCCAATCCCCTATGATTTTAGGCAATGTTTTATCGGGGGATTCTTTAAAAATCTCCCGGATGAGAGGTGTGATGGTGTGCGACACGGGGATCATCCCGCGGCCGCCCCTTTTGATAGCTTCCTTTTTCTCGGAAAAATATCGAGCAGGGAACTCGGGATGGGCTTCGAATAAACTTTTGGGAGTTGAAAACGTTTTGACCACTCGCTGCACCTTGGTGATAAAATCTGTGAGGGCATCCTTGATTTTATATCTTATTTTGCATTTTGAAAACAATTCTTTACAAGAAATACAATTCCGATATAAGAGGATATATTATATTAAGAGATTCTCTTCCATTAAATAATGTCAATTCATATCTTGTTTATTCCACATGGCCGTCGTCTCCGTTTTCGGGTCGAAGCTCGTCACTATAAATTGAAACTATTTTCATTTTTTTTTAAAAAAATCCCCATCTCCACCTAATTTTGCCAAAATCCTCACAAAAGCTCCTCCCCTCCAACATCAAACCGACTTAACTACTGGGGACACAATGTCATTACAAAAGGAAACATCATCCCAAGAATCCTTTAAGGCCGCTCCATACAAAAAATCCTATGAAGAGTCCTATGGAGCCCTTTACCAATCTACATACGATGCCACCTGCCAAGCCGCACGCGACTCCATTCTTGACACTTTTGCTCGATCAATTTGTACACCGATATCCAAAATTCCCACCTTCTGGAGAAATAGAAATTTCATCGCTCAGTACAAGTGCAGCATGGGCCTCACCTTCGGCTTTCATTCAGTCCAAAACAAATGCTACATCGAGATCTGCCTTGCTCATCTCACCAAAGAAGAAATCATCAAACTCCTCAAGAAAGGGCAACTCCACGATGAGCTTCTTACACTCTATGAATTGGCTCATCTACCCTTTGCAGAGTATGGCCTCATGAATATTGATGGACTAGACTTCGACATTATCGATTATGTCAAGATAAGGCTTGATATAGCTATCAATCCCAAGGACCTTCACCAATATGTCGAAAATTGGGAATTCATGCTTTCTCGAGCTCAAACATGGGGGGATTTAAATCAAAGTGCTGCAGACTTTTTAGAGGGATTACAAAGCCTCAGAAGAAAATAAAGGTCCTTTTTGCCCCCTGAACCCTGATTTTACTTCCGATCTTCAATACACTATCATATTGATATTTCTATGTATTTTACTCTTGATGACGGCTCAGGAATAGCCAATCCCTCTGTTTTTAATCCCTCGATATGGAATTGGATTGCTTCTTTCATCCGGCCTAGCGTTTTTTCTATGGTTATACCAGTTGCCACACACCCAGGTAAATCTGGACTGTATGCAGAATAGTTGTCATTGGCCTTCTCTATTATTACTAGATATTTAAACACTTTTTTGCCCTCCATTCTTTAGACCGGCCTGTTTGAGTATGCTGTTGAGTGTTCCTTTAGCAAGGTCGTCATTTGGGTGTCCAGCAATAGTAACAACACCCTTTTTCTTGTTATGCCTGTATTGCCCATGACTTCCTTTACTTCTTACCATGAACCAGCCGTTCTGTTCAATTATTTTTATAGCATCTCTGACTTTCATTTCTGCAATTTCAATTGTATAGACGCAGGAAATGTCTGTGATTCTCATTTTTCATGGGAAAGGGGAGAGGGGAGGGGGACGGGCCTCAGGATTTCATTGATAATAAATGAGTTAACTCAACTTATTGAGAACTTACGAAAAAATGGCAGATCTTTTTTATTTTAAAGCACTTGCTTCGGTCTGAGCACAATTAGCATAATTGATGTAGATGTATTAAAATAAATCTAGTCAAGTGGATTCAAAAACAGGGGAAAAAAATGATGAAATTTTCAAATTATTTTAACTTAAAAAATCTTGTTGCAGCCGTATTTGTCATATCCACAATTCTTTGCTCTATTGCCTTATTTTCACATCAGGATTTCGACGGACAAGATTCACCTCTCCTTCAAGCACTAATGAATCCGAAATTTCTGAAATACCTCGAAGATCAAGAGAAGGGGATAGACTGGGTAACATACACATCCGACGGCCATCCTCTCGGCCTCATCCCGGATCCTGTAGATCTCACATATTTAGATGCAACTCATTTTGACTCCCAATCATATCTTGATGCCGTCGCTCTCCCCAAGTCATATGACCTCCGCACAAGGCATAAACTTCCACCCGTAAGAGATCAAGGTGCGTGTGGATCATGCTGGGCATTTGCAACTATAGCTGCAGTCGAATCAAGCCTCCTTCCCTCTCAAAAAAGAGATTTTTCCGAGCAACATCTCCTTGAAAAGCACGGATTTAAAGGGGGCCCATGCATAGGGGGCAGTATCAATCAGGCTGTTGCTTATCTGGCAAGATGGTCCGGACCCCTCAATGAATCCGATGTGCCGTACAAATATGCCACCCTCACGAGCGAAACAGATGCCAAGAAACATGTTCAAAATGTCATATATATGCCTCCAAGATCAGGGCCCTCCGATAATAAAAAGATCAAAGAGGCTGTCGAAAAATATGGCGCGGTATACACGACAATGTATTATGATCCGGATAATCAATATTACGATCCCGTTCATCATTCCTACTACAATCCTTCTGTCGAAGAGGGAGGTCATGGAGTCGCAATTGTAGGCTGGCAGGACGAATTCGACAAGAATAACTTCAGAGAAATCCCCCCGGGTAACGGAGCATTCATTGTTAGAAATTCATGGGGGCCTGATTGGGGAGAGGACGGATATTTCTATGTGTCTTATCATGATCCTTATTTTGCTGCCACTGGTTTAAATGCCGCCTTTAAGAAGCCAGAATCTGCGTCTAATTATAAAGAGATCTATGAATACGATCCGAGTGGATACACAACTTTTCTAGGCTATCCTCCTTCATCAAAAGCTTGGTTTGCCAATATTTTTAAAGCCCAATCTAATACACCTCTTAAAGCTGTGAGTTTTTATGCCTTTGGTGACACGAGCAAATACAAAATCTATATATACACCAATGTCGATGCCAATGAGCCTACAAGTGGAACTCTGGCCCGCAAAAAATCAGGCCAATTGACTTCTATGGGATACTATACAATCCGATTCAACAAAGTACCCCTTAAACAAGATGAGAGATTTTCTGTTGTTATAGAGCTCGAATCCCCAGGTTGGCAGTATCCTATTGCCATAGAAATGCCATTAAATGGGTACACAAAAAATTTGAAGGCAAAAAAGGGCCAGAGCTTTGTCAGCCCTGATGGTGAAGAATGGGAAGATTTGGCTGAGTACACATCTTATAAAAAAACGAATGTGTGCCTGAAGGCCTTTGCGAAATAAAATTTTGAAGATAGTTTATTAGTGCTTTGGCTGATGTAATTCCTTGATAAAAAATAAGATATGTAAATTGCTGAAAAATCGGCTTGAACACACTTTTTTGGAGGCTAGGTTCATCACGTTTTAAAACAGTCTTTGATCCATCTCCAATCCCTCCACAGTCGGTATTGCTACATGTTTCATATCCGGATGAGATGGATTGAGAAGGATGTTGAATTCATGGGGCACAACTGCCGAGGGAACACGAAGAGCCAACGATTCATTCGAAACAGCCCACTTTGACCCTTTCTCTACTAACTCCAAGGGAGCGGGGAATTTGCGCCAATTCTTTGGCAGATCTACCAGAGGGATTTCTATAGGACGGATTTGATCGTCTATCTCCACTGTTGCAATACATAATTTACTCGGAAGCATTGAAAAAGGAACGTTTACCAAGAATTCAACTAAAGCCAAAGCCCGGCTCTCCGATGTGTAAATAAGGCCGATCCCTTTACAATTCCAGCGGCCCCCATACAAACGAGCCCCAATTCCAGACAAATCTCGAATGTGTTTTTTCTTAGATATCCGGTAGACAAACATCAGGAGAAAACACCGGATTCGATCCGGCCGAGCACATCGAGGACCATTTCTGAACCGAACCGCAAGCTCAAAAGGCTCATCGGTGTTCGTTGTCCCAATGTCCTGTTTGGGTGGCGTAACCAGTTTGATATTATCGATTATGTCAAGATCAGGCTTGATGTAGCTATGAATCCCAAGGATTATAGTCAATATGGCGAAAACTGGGAATTCATGCTTTCTCGGGCTCAAACATGGGGGGATTTAAATCATAGCGCCGCCCGACCCCGATTTCCCTTAACAACTTTTAGAAAGAAAATTGTGAAAATGCAAAAAAAAGGCTGGCTGGCCCGCAGAGACATTGAGTAAAAGTCGTGAAATTAACCATTTCACAACTTATTGTTCCAAGAATTCCTTCCTGTCTGAAAAACGTGGCTGGATATTTTGTGTTATTTTCAGCTATCATTGACCTGTCTATAATACAGGAATGAATTCAGAGGAGGGAAAAATGAAAAAAACTGTTTTTGTGTTTTTAACCACACTCATTATATTGGCCGGCACATCGCTTCTGTACAGTCAGGTCAATGCCCGTATGCTCCGGTACCCGGACGTTTCCGCCACTCACATCTGCTTTGTTTATGCCGGCGACATCTGGATTGTGGCAAAGGAAGGAGGCACGGCTTTCCGGCTCAGTTCCCCCCGCGGTGAGGAGATGTTCCCCAGATTTTCTCCGGACGGAAAAAAAATTGCCTTTAGCGGTAACTACGATGGGAACACGGACATCTACCTCATCCCCTCCATGGGAGGCGAGCTCCAGCGACTCACCCACCACGGCATGACCGACCTCATGATCGAGTGGTATCCGGACGGCGAGGCCATCCTTTACGTCTCCTCAATGGAGAGCGGCCGCCAGCGCTACAGCCAGTTCTACCGCATGGCAAAAAAAGGTGGCCTTGCTGAAAAGCTTCCTGTTCCATACGGCGAATTCGGATCTCTATCACCCGACGGTAAAACCCTCGCCTACATGCCCATTTCGCGGGATTTCCGCACCTGGAAGCGTTACCGCGGGGGGATGGCTCCTGATATCTGGCTCTTTGATCTGAATCAAATAAAAGCTAAGAATATCACCAACAATCCCGCTAACGACTCACAGCCCATGTGGCACGGCAGGACGCTTTACTTTCTTTCTGACCGAGGCCCGAACCAGCGGCACAACATCTGGGCCATGGACCTGGAGAGCGAAGAAGCACGCCAAATCACCAACTTTGAAGATTTCGACATCCACTTCCCAGCCATAGGGCCTTCTGAAATCGTCTTCGAGGCGGGAGGAAAACTTTTTCTGCTCGACCTGGAGACAGAAAATCAAACTCAAGTGGAAATCAATCTTGTAACGGACCAAATCACCCTCAAACCTCATAAAGTCAATGTGTCCAAGCTGGTCCAAAATACCGAGATCTCTCCCCAGGGAAAAAGGGCTTTGTTCGAAGCGCGCGGGGAAGTCTTCTCTGTTCCAGCCGAGCATGGCGTCATCCGCAACCTCACAACAAGTCCAGGTGTTGCGGAACGCTTCCCTGCTTGGTCGCCCGACGGAAAGCACATCGCCTACTGGAGCGACCATTCCGGCGAGTATGAGCTCACCATTTGCAGCGCTCATGACGGCTCGCAAGAACAAAAGCTGACCTCATACGGACCAGGCTACAGATACCATATTTATTGGTCGCCAGATAGTCATAAGATCGCCTTCATCGACAAATCCATGACCATATACATTTACAATATAGAGACACAAAAGACGATTAAAGTTGATCAGGGTCTGTGGAAGTATGAAGGCTCGCTCCAAAACTTTAAACCCGGATGGTCACCAGACAGCCGCTGGCTGGCTTACTCCCGAGGAGAAGCGAACCGAAACGACAACATCTACCTCTACGATACCAAGAATAACGAGCGGCAGCAGGTCACCTCCAGCTATTACAACGACTCTCAGCCAGTCTTTGATCCTGAAGGCAAGTACCTCTATTTTCTCTCCAACAGGACGTTCAATCCTATCTATGGCGATACGGATAATTCCTTCCTGTATGCCAATACGGCCAACATCGTAGCCGTTTCGCTAAAACCCGATATTCCATCACCCCTGGCACCGCGCAATGACGAAGAGGGATTGAAAAAAGAGGAAGCGGAAGAACAGAAAGAAGATAAAAATCAAAAAGAAGATAAGAATAAAGAAAAAGAGCCAGATAAAAAAGAGGCAAAACCTGTCGAAATTACTGTCGAGGATTTTGAGAGTCGGCTGGTTGTCCTCCCTCCAAAACCTGGAAATTATAACAATATTCAAGCAACAGAGGGCAAGATACTCTACCAGAGGTTCCCGCGCACCGGTTCAGGCGAGGAGGCAAGTTCCCTTGTCTATTACGACCTCAAGGAGCGCGAGGAAAAAACCATTCTCGGTGATGTGGATGGATACCGGCTCTCTGCTGACGGGAAAAAATTACTTGTCTGGAAGAAGCAGAGTGCTGCTATCGTAGATGTGAATCCTGACCAGAAAATGGAAAAGCCCCTGCGGACAGGTGAGCTCGAGATGATGGTCGATCCTCGGGCAGAATGGCGTCAGATTTTCACGGATGCCTGGAGGCTGTCCAGGGATTTCTTCTACGATCCTGGTATGCATGGCGTTGACTGGGAAGCCATGCGGAAGCAGTACGGGGAGTTACTCGAAGATGCCGTTACCCGCTGGGACGTGAATTATGTCATCGGCGAACTTATCGCTGAACTCAGTTCTTCCCATACTTACCGCGGGGGTGGCGATACTGAGGAAGAAGCAAAGATCGGGGTAGGTTACCTCGGCATCGACTGGGAAATCGACAACGGCATCTACCGAATCGCTAAGATCATCGAAGCAGCCCCATGGAATAGTGAAGTAAGGTCGCCCCTTAGCATGCCGGGTGCGAACGTTAAGGAAGGGGATTATATCCTTGCTGTAAATGGCGTGCCTCTTGACATCTCGAAAAGCCCTTGGGCAGCTTTCCAGGGATTGGCTGGGAAAATTGTTGAACTCACTATTAACAGCAAGCCGACAACAGAAAGTGCCCGGAAGGTCATCGTTGAGACTTTTGGGAGTGAAACACGCCTGAGGAACCTGGCCTGGATCGAACAAAACCGAAAGTATGTCGAAATACACTCGGACGGACGTTTAGGATACATCTATGTGCCGGATACGAGCATTGGTGGACAGAACGAGCTTGTGCGTCAGTTTTCAGCCCAATTCCACAAAGAAGGACTCATCGTTGATGAACGCTTCAACAGCGGCGGTCAGATCCCGGACAGATTCATCGAGCTTCTCAAAAGGCCTGCCCTGGCCTTCTGGGCTGTACGGGACGGCGAAGACTGGCAGTGGCCGCCTGTGGCTCACTTCGGCCCAAAAGCCATGCTCATCAACGGATGGAGCGGTTCAGGGGGAGATGCTTTTCCTGATTATTTCCGTAAGGCAGGACTCGGTCCGCTTATTGGGACACGCACATGGGGCGGTCTCATCGGCATGACCGGTGCACCCCAACTCATCGATGGCGGTGTCGTGACGGTCCCCACCTTCCGCATGTACGATCCTAACGGCAAGTGGTTCAAGGAAGGTCATGGCGTAGATCCTGATATCGAGGTCAAAGAAGACCCGGCGATTCTCGCTGAGGGGACTGATCCGCAGCTCAAACGCGCAGTCGACGAAGTCCTCCGGATGCTCGAAGAACAGCCGTTAAAAAAGCCTGCCCGGTCGCCCTATGAAGACCGAACTGTAAAAAGAAAAAAATAAACCGGACAGCTTCAGACGGATCATATAATCAGGCTTGAATATTAGAGAGAAAGGGGAAGAAGATCTATATGTCGAAGATGCAAAGAGACGACTAGCGGAGTTGAAAAGCAACTAATTTTATGTGGAGAGATATAGACGATATTATTAAAATTGAACTTAGTAAGAATGAAGTATGCTTTTCTTAGGATAGGCACATCCACACCGCAATCGATATATATCTCTTTTTCATCTTCCCTTCGTTCTTGAGCCGAAATCCTGGCCATATTGCGCCAGTCCTTCATAATCCCAGTAATTTCTGATCAATATCGGATCCGGACTTTTTGTCAAACTGTTCAGCACAGGCTCTCCCAGCGGCAGAACAGGTACATTTTCAAATTCCTTGATTTCCTCTCTGAGCAAAGGAATCCAATTGTCACCAGCCTTCCGGAAGAATTGCGGATCCCTATCGCGCATCGTATCCGGGGAAGAAAGTTATGGGCACACTTTTAGGATTAGAAATTTGAGTTGCTTCTACAAATTAGATATGTTGCTGTGAACTTTTCTAAGATAGAATGCGTCTATTCATTTAGGGAGTATTGTCCAGATCTTCTTTCTGGCTTCGGACGAACTTGAGGGACGTGACACCGGATCAGAAGGTTTTGCGATGGCTGCACTATACGCAGTAACGCAATTCAAAATGTTCGGCCGCAGGTGAGACAAAACTTTCCCATGCCGGCATGATGCTTTTATTCAGGAATCCCTCCGTGGACAAGATTATTTTCTTGGATGAGAATCCGGTTTTCCTGGGTTATGGCATTGATGACCCGGAAATCGCCTGGTCTGATTATGATGATGTGGATGCCAGAGGAAAGGTGGTCTTTTTATATGGCGTATCTGCCTTAGTTTTTGTTCACAAGGGGCTTTATGTCCCCTGTTTATCACAATCCACGCGATGATGCAGATACCCTGAACTATGACAAGATTGAAAAAGCTTCACGTTTACTTTACCTGGTACTTGCGGAAGTGGGTAATAGGTAGTGTTTTAGATGCCCCAAATATTGCTTCTAAGGCCTTATTTACCCCGATATGAATGCTTAAATTACTGATAAAAATAGAATTTCAGTCTAAGGACGATTTAGAGCCTAAGGCTTATGAAGGCGAATAGGAATATGTTTTGCGAATAACTCGAAGTCGTTGTCTGTTGTGTAGATGGGTAGCTCATTTCGTACACTGGCGGCACACATAAGAAAATCTGTATTGGATCCCTGTATTCCTTTAGAACGGCAGAGATTGAAATATCTGGCAGCCAGTACATAATCCTCTGTAAGGATGGGTAAATCAGCAAAACCAGAAAGGTGCTTTTTTAGACTATTGAATTGGGATTCACTGCGGATGCCAGACAAGATCTCTTGCCGTATCGGTCCTATCATCTGCACGCGATGGTCCTCGATAAGGCCGCGCAGTTCCTTTACACACGGAATACGGCTTTGACCTCCACGCCTGAGAGTTAAAGACCAAACGCTGGTATCCACAATGACCTTCATGCTCTTTTCCTCTGTTTCTTGTAATCATACTCAGGATAATAATCCACAGTTCCGAACAAAGCCAAAATCTTCTGCTGCTCTAGATGCTCTATGTATTCTTTCAATGCATGGGTCACTGCAGCTCTCTTGGTTTTATGCTTTCCGAGTTTCACCGCTCTCTCAATAAGTCTATCATCCAATTGAAGATTTGTAGCCAAGATCATCACCTCCTCAATATCCACACATAATTCTACACAATAAATTGTGTGAAATCAAGGGGGGATTTTAACATCTTCATCTTTTTCATTTTTATAAACGAAAGACAACAATCTTTTTTCTCATTTACTCCAAATTGCAAATTACAAATTGGAAATTGGGGACGGGCCTCAGGATTTAATTGATAATAAATAAGTTAACTCAAATATTCCCCCTAAAAATAGGCTTAAACGCATCATTTGAGGGGTCAAAATCGACATCTAAACAGTATTGCCTTTTAAACTATTTATTCTGAGTGAGATTTTTTAAGTATCCAGATCGTTATTATGATGATTTCGTTGCTGTCATTGGCTTTTTGGATTTCGCGTCGTTACCTTGATGGTATGTCTTTTCTTGCTGCCTGAAGAAAGCCAGGAGAATCCAAATCCTTGCCTTCGCAAGGGCGCATATGACAACCTACATTCTTTAAGCAAAATCTTATCAAGGAATTATCTTATAGTGTTGACACAATAGTATCATAATAGTACTATACCTATGCCAAGAAAAATTCGTGAGCTAATCAAAGATCTTGAAATGGCTGGATTTGTTAATCGTGGAGGAAAGGGAAGTCATCGCAATGTCCTACATGCCTCTGGTATCGTTCTCACACTATCGGGTCAACCCGGAGATGATGCAAAACCCTATCAAGAAAAACTAATCAGACAAAAAATTATGGAAGCCCAACGATGAAAGAAAGAGATAAATACTTAAAGATTGTTGAATGGTCGGATGAGGACAAATGTTATGTCGGATCTGTACCCGGATGGATCGGAAAATGCTGTCACGGAACCGATGAAATGAAAGTCTACAAAGAACTGTGTGAAATCGTCGATGAATGGATAGATATCTATAAAAAAGATGGTCGGGTTTTGCCTCCTCCCACAAACAAAAAATATTCGGGGAAATTTGTTTTGCGTACGGGTTCGGATTTGCATCAAGCGCTGACGATTAAAGCCTTGAATGCTGAGGAGAGTCTTAACACTTTTGTTGTAAAAGTGCTCAAAAGAGTCATATCTGGCTAATACCAATCGTTAGAGCGGTGATTTTGCCCCCGAAATAGTGTCTTTAAGGCTAAATAATATACGAAAAAGAGAATTAACTCGTTTGTATTCAATTACTTGCCATGGCCCGTCCCCAATTACCATAAAGATTATCCTTTATCTGTAATACAGACTGCAGAAGATATTTTTAATCTAGGGAGAATTATTTATTACTCTTACCGACGCCAGGGATCGAGTTGAATGTCAATGGTTTGAATGCCTTCTGCACAACGAAAAACATCATAAACTGCTTTTGGTTTATAGTCCATTTTTAAGTTTTCCCCGACATTCAAATGCATTAATCCCGTGTTACTGTGATTTAATGCTTTGGCTGATGTAATCCCTTGATAATAATTAAGTTATATAAATTAAACGCCCAAAAATAGGAAGTTTTGGAATTACTTCCGTATTGGCCCATATAAAAATACACATTTTGATATAGGTTCACGCTGTGGTATCATTTTTAGTTCATTTGCCAGAAAACGAATCATGTTTTATCGGAATCTCTTCAAACAATTGCCTCATACGTTTCTTCTCCTCAGTATTGTTTTGCTCTTCGGAAGTAGAGGCTGGGCTGAAGGTCTCTTAAAAAATTCTCAACAGAACAGCTCGATCCTGCGCGATGCAGACGGCAAACGCTCCATCACTGCTGTTCGAACAGAAACTCCGGTGAAAGTCGACGGATTATTAAACGATCCGGCCTGGCAAAATGCCCTGTTTCAAGGCCAGTTCACCCAGCGCGAGCCAGACGAGGGGGCCCCAGCATCCGAAAAAACCGAACTGGGATTCCTCTTTAACGACAACAATCTTTACATCGGGATCAAGTGTTATGATTCTGAGCCGGGCAAAATTATCGCCAGAGAAATGCGGCGTGATGCCGTTGTCGATGACGATGACTATTTCGAGTTCGTCTTGGATACCTATCACGACCACCGGAGCGCGTACTATTTCATCACAAATCCCCACGGTGTTAAGCGCGAAGCGAAAATGGCTAATGAGGGCCGCGACTACAACCCAGCTTGGGACGGTGTCTGGACGTGCAAAGCAAAAATCACTGAGGAAGGCTGGTTTGTCGAGATCGCTATCCCCTGGAAAACACTGAGGTTCGACGAGGAGGGCTCATCAGCTTGGGGATTCAACTGCGCACGAATGATTCGCCGCAAGAACGAACATGTGTACTGGCAGCACATCCCGCGTGAATTTGGAAGACAAGCAGGGATCTTTCGACTCTCCCAGGCCGGATCGCTTCACGGCATCGCTGACGCAAAAATGGGAGGAAATCTGGAACTTATGCCTTACTTCTTGGGAGGCATGGAAAACGATTCCAACACCAATTTCGCCACGGATCGTATGAGCGATGTCGGATTGGACGCAGAAGTTGCCCTAACTGCCAACCTGGCTTTAGATCTCACCTTAAACACGGATTTCGCCCAGGTGGAGGCAGACCAGGAACAGGTAAATCTCACACGGTTCTCTCTTTATTATCCGGAAAAACGAGAATTTTTTCTGGAGGGTGCTGAGGTCTTTGCGTTTGGAGGAGGCGGAGGAAGCCCCTGGCATCAAGGCGGATCGGATATGGATCTTTTTTACAGCCGCCGGCTCGGGCTTGTCGATGGCCATGAGGCACGCATCCTCGGCGGCGCAAAAATGGTCGGAAAGGTCGGCAAATATCAAGTCGGACTGATGAATATATTGACGGATGATGTCACTTATCGAGAAGAAGATATATCAACCACGGTTAATGGAGCAAACTTTACTGTTGTTCGCTTCCGGCGCGATATTCTCCAACGGGCCACCATAGGAATGATGTTAATGAACAAGGAAGTCCTCCATTCTTCATACTTTAACCGCTCCCTGGGAGTGGATGGGCATTTTCCTCTAAGTCTTTACTTCACAGTGTCGGGCTATCTCGCTGCGACCTTCGGGCCTGAAAAAACGGAAGATGGACAGACCATTGATCGGAACGAACAAAACTTGGCTGGGAAAATCAGTCTGGATTATAACAGTGATCTTTGGAGGGCCTCGTTATCTCACCTGGATATAGGGGCCCAATTCAATCCTGAAATGGGATTTATCCGCCGCACGGATTTTCGTTTAAGCAACGCTTCCATTGAATATGCGCCACGCCCCAAGCAATCGTCGGTCATTCGGCAGTTTGGATATCAACTCGAGGGCAGCTACCGTTCTGACCATGAGAACAGGATGTTAGACAATGAGATAGGGGCATCGTTTTCCATCGAATTCCAAAACAGCTCACGCTTCAGCTTCAATATCCAGCGGCAGAGTGAGTTTATCGATTATGACTGGGAAGTCCGTGAAGGCTTCCTCATCCCAAAAGGAACATACACCGGCTTCATGGTTTCCTTGAATGCACAGAGCGATAAAAGCCGTGCGATTGCCGGCGGGATCGATATCGATTACGGGAATTATTATAGCGGTCACCAAATGAGCTTCGGTCTCGACAGCACCATTACCCGCATCCGGCGGCTGAGGATGGAGCTGGAGTTCAGGTATAACAACATCCGTCTTCCTGACGGAAATTTTCACACGAATACGTTAGGACTGCGCATGTTTTACTTTTTTTCCACGGACCTCTATGTGAAAGCTTATCTGCAGTGGAACGACGATAAATATTACAATGCGGGAAAGGAAAGGATCGTCAGCGACATTCTGCTGCGATGGATATATAAACCGGCGTGCAATCTCTATGTGGTCTACAATGACGCACGGCTGGTGGGGCCTGGCAATACCGAGATCGTCAACCGCACGTTGATGGTCAAGGTCACATATTTCTGGCGCAAGTAAGGTAGAAGTAGAAGGTAGTAGAAGGGGGACGGGCCTCAAGATACTGCTTTTGGCCCCCAAAATAGTGCCTCTAAGGACAAATTAGCCCCATTTTAAAGGATTAAATTGCTGATATTAATATAATTCTTATGGCCCGTCCCCATTTAAACATTAAATAAAGTCCGCCTCCACTCCGCAATCGGCACCACGATCGGCAAATCCGCTGTCGCCTCCATCTTCGGCATAAAAATCTTTGCGCCAAGCTGAAGCTCGAATGAGAATTATTTATTGAGGTTATCGTTTATAATTATGTTGGGACCATAGAAAGCAGACAAAAAATGGCAAACAAACAAGCTATTAACCAATTTATCCGAGACCCCACTAATTTACCCGACCCCAATTTAATGAGTGTTAGTCTGACCATTTTTTCCTTCAATGAAAAATAGTCTTGACTATTTTTCATTTGTTTGAATAATAGTCACTATGGATGAGAGAAAAATATACCTAAAAATCTGGGAGGAGCTCTCTGGTGATAAAAGCATGGTTTTTATCGTGGGTCCACGTCAGGCCGGTAAAACAACTCTTGCTCAAATCATTATGCGATCGTTCACCAATCATCTCTACTTCAATTGGGACATTCCCAGCCATCGGACAAAGCTTTTTGCCAATCCCACTTTTTTTGAGGACATTACGCGAAAGGATAGTTCTATACCCCTTGTTGTCTTTGATGAGATTCATAAATTCAGAGATTGGAAGAATTACCTGAAAGGCGTTTATGACCAATTCCACAGCCGCTATCAATTCTTGATCTCCGGGAGCGGAAGGCTTGATATCTATCAAAGGGGAGGGGATTCACTGGCCGGGCGTTATTATATGTTTCATCTCTGGCCATTTACCATTGCCGAGCTCGGTGGGAGAAACCTCAAAATCAGTGAATTTCTCGCAAATCCTTTGACTATTCGTATTGAAAAGAACGAAGAACTTAAGGATAAATGGGACAGATTATCCAGGTTCTCCGGTTTCCCCGAGCCTTATCTGGCCAACAAAGCCACAACTTATCGTCGCTGGTCAAACACATATTCCAGTCAAATAATCCGCGAGGATATACGGGACCTTACGGCCATAAAGTCGATCGGCGATATGGAAACGCTCTGCTACCTGCTACCTTCCAAAGTGGGGAGTCCTCTTTCTGTTCCCTCCCTTGCCTCCGATCTTCGTGTGACTTACAACTCTGTACGGAATTGGCTGTCCATATTCGAGAGATTCTTTTTGATTTTCAGTGTATATCCTTGGACGAAAAAGATCTCACGGGCGATACAGAAGGAGCGGAAAGTGTATCTCTGGGATACACCCCAAGTGGAAGAGGAAGCCTACCGTTTTGAAAACATGGTGGCCGCTGAACTCTGGCGCGCTGTTACCTTGTGGAACGATTTGGGATACGGCAGATTTTCTTTGCATTTCATCAAGAACAAGGAGAAACAAGAAGTAGACTTCCTTATCGTCCACAATAGAAAACCTTTGGTTCTTGTGGAAGCTAAGGTCTCGGAAACAAAGCCATCCTCAGCTCTGAGAAAGTTTCAAATGGCCCTAAAGGTGCCCGCCGTTCAGCTCGTGAGTGAACATGAGGGCTACAAAATGATTTCCAATGACGGCCAACAAATCCTCATAGCACCGGCCTATCAATGGCTCTCCCAATTGCCGTAATTTTTATTCTTTAATCTTCAATTTGTGCTTTGGCTGATCAGTGAATCCGCCGTCCTTTCCGTCTTCGGGTCGAAGCTTGTCACATTAGATTGAAAATTCGTGCTTTCTCGAGCCCAAATATGGGGGGATTTAAATCACACCGCCACAGACTTTTTCGAGGGATTACAAAGCCCTACGGCAGCGTCCCCATCTTCAATCGATATTCATACATATTCTCTTTTGGACATCTATTAATAATCGTGGTTTTGTTGATCGGATATCCCATTGTCCTAGGATTCTAACTCTGGGGGGGGACAATGATTGGGGGCAGGTCACTTATCAAGGATTTTGTAAAGGAATAATTCGTCGTCGAATGTCATTCCAGATTTTTCGTTTCGTGATTCTTAAGTTATATTCAGACTGCAAATTAAGCCAAAATTGCGCTTCAACCTTAAAATACCGCTGTAATCTTAAAGCGGTATCAGCTGTTATGGCTCGTTTGCCATTCACAATCTCACTTATCCTGTTCAGAGGAACAGCAAGGTCTCTTGAAAGCTGATTTATACTGATGTTTGACGGCTCCATAAAATCCTCAAGCAGGATTTCACCTGGCTTAATTGGATCAAGTAGTTTTTTCCTACTCATCATAGCACCTCAGTGATAATCGATTATCTGCACATTATATGCATTGCCTTCATGCCACTCAAAACAAACTCTCCACTGTATGTTTATGCGAATGGCGTATTGTCCTTTTCGATAGCCCTTTAAAGCATGAAATTTATTACCCGGATTAAGCATTAACGCTTTGAGACTTGGAGCAGCATGAAGAACCATAAGCCTTTTTCTCGCCTGCCGCTCAAACGACTGAAAACGAAGAACTTGTTCATCCTTGAATAGTTTTTCAGTATCTCGGCAAGCAAATGATTTGATCATATAGCATATAATATATGATATTACGCTAAACGTAATACGTCAAGCATATTTTTGTTTGAACTTAAAAAGTAAACC
>CAZIMJ010000314.1:0-16269 GCA_964540205.1 uncultured Eubacteriales bacterium
ACAATTGGAACACTCAATAAGGCAAAGTGATTCCTGCCATCACGGTTTTGCGGATGCTTACAACGCAAATTTTGACAGAGAAATGTGTGTTTGGTATAAGGTTTGTAGAGAGAGAAGAATGAAGAAATTTCCATCCCTGGGTTATATATTCTGTCTATTGGCCATCTTAGTTTTCCCAAATTGCGAAACAGAGGGATCGCTCACGAGAAAAAGGATCGACGCTGTCGAGAACGGATTGCTGAGGACGGTTGTTTTTAAGGGCGAAAACCCTGAAAGAATGACGCTTTCTGACCGGATGGCGTTCTATAGAGTGCCCGGTGTCAGCATTGCTGTTATCGATAAATATGCCATCGAATGGGCCCAGGGATATGGAGTAGAGAGGATTGGGACTGATTTGCCTGTTACTCCTGATCTGCTCTTCCAGGCTGCATCGATCAGCCAGTCTGTTGCTGCATGGGGCATTCTTCATCTTGTGGAGCAGGGAAAGATCGACTTAGATGTGAAGGCGAACACGCATCTGAAATCCTGGAAGATCCCCGCGAGCAGTGTCACTAGAGAGACGAAAATCACACCTCGGCACCTTTTAACCCACTGCGCGGGATTGATTTCCCTCAAGCTTGCAGGCTACCCTTTTGGAAAGACCATGCCCACAGTCCTGGATGTCCTCCAGGGCCAAAAACCTTCCGATTCCCCGGGAGTCTATGTTTACAAAAAGCCGGGAACAGAGGTTCAGTATTCAGAATTAGGTTATGCAGTCCTGCATCAGCTTCTTGAGGATATCGAAGGGAAACCCTTTCATCAGATCTTAACAGAAACCGTGCTCCAGCCTTTGCAGATGAATCAAAGCACGTTTGAGATACCCCTGCCTGATATCATGCGAACAGAGGCTGTCGCCGGTCATACACGCCAGGGAGACCCTGTTAAAGAAGGATGGTTCTATTATCCTGTGGCTGCGGCCTCAGGATTGTGGTCAACATCGTCCGACCTTTGCCTATTTGTCATCGATGTCATGAAAACTGCTTTAGGCCAATCTCAAACTGTTGTTTCACCTGAATCTGCACGAATGATGCTGACTCCACAGCTTGGGAATCAAGGGCTTGGAGTTGAGATATTTGATGCCGGGGAGAACCTTTACTTTTTTCAGAGGGGTAGCACTGAAGGATACGAGTGCTGTATGGTGGCCTATCCCTCCCGCGGTCAAGGAGTGATCATCATGGCCAACTCCGATAACGGGGCATACTTGATCGATGAGATCCTTCGGAGTATCTCTGACGCCTACAAATGGCCGCATTTTATTCCTGAGATCAAAACATATTATCGGCTCGATCCGTCTGTTTATGCCCAATTTGTCGGGACATATGAAGTGAGACCAGATTACATCCTGAATGTAACCCATGAGGATTACTATTTGGTGATCCAACCTACCGGACAGGCACCGACAAAGTTTTTTGTCGAAAGCCAGAGCACATTTTTTTCTGTAGATCCCTACATTCAGATCCAGTTCTTGAAGGATACGGACGGATTCGTCACGGGCTTACTCCTCACACAACGAGGCCAGACTTCTGAAGCTCGAAAAATCGAATAATCCCTTAAGACAAACCGAAGAAATGTAGAGAACGCTTCTCAAACGGTCCGCTCGGGGAGCCGACCCTACATTATAAGGGCGAACCCGCCAAATGTAGGGACAGCTTCCCAAACGGTCAAGTATTCGGTCCGCTCGGGGAACAGACCCTACATGAATTGCCTTCCAGGTGATTACTCGTACCTCAGTGAATCCACAGGATCCATGAGAGCTGCTTTTGTGGCCTGGAAAACTACGGTCAGCATAGCGATAAGCAGGGTTAGAGTCCCCGCCAAAATAAAGATCCACAGTCCGATGGAGATTCTGTAGGCAAAATCCTTCAGCCACCCGGTCATCACTAGGTATGCCACAGGCCAGGCGATCACATTTACGACCGCGATCAGGATCACAAATTCTTTCATCAGCAGCCTGATAATTCCTGGGGCTGTTGCCCCCAGAACCTTCCGAATCCCGATCTCCTTGGTCCTTTGTTCTGCTGTGAAAGCAGCTAGCCCGAATAATCCTAAACAACCGATAAACACGGCCAGTGTCGTAAAGACGCCGAAAATCTTTCCGATTCTCTGCTCAGCCCTATACATATTCTCAAACCGCTCGTCCATGAATGCATAGTCGATCGGCTGATTCGGCAAGAATTCTTTCCATTTTTTCTCTAATAACCCGATCGTACTTGAAATATTATCCGTATTGATGCGGAAAGAGATCCGCGATGTGTTGTTGCCTAGAAACATCACGACAGGACCGATATTTGCTCTTAGGGTTTCATAATGGAAATCCTCAACCACACCGATAACCTGGTACAGCTTGAAATCCCCCTGCATACTGACCACTCGGCCTACTTTATGCTCCAGGGGCTTATCCCAACTGAATTGTTCGGCTGCAGCTTGATTGATGATTACTGCATCCGTATCCGTAGAATATTCTCTAGAAAAGTCTCTCCCCTCGGCAATATTCATCCCCATTGTTTCGATATAGTCGAAATCGACAAGCCAATTCTGTATCGACGAAGCTCTTTTGCTGTCTCTTTCTCCATCTGGAAAAACGGCTGATAGGTTTCTGTTTGATGGCGTTACAGGAAGGTAATTGGTTATTGTGGCGTTAACGATCTCAGGATAGGCAAGCATCTCGTTTTTGAAGCTTTCTGCTTGCTCGCCCAGCAGATATGTGTCATTGAGAATAAGCACCTGTCCCTTGTCGTATCCCAGCTTCTTGTTCTGAATGTAGTGGAGTTGGTTGTAGACAATGAAAGTTCCGATGATCAAAATCACCGAAGCAGTGAACTGGAAAACTACGAGTCCGCTTCTCATTAATCCTGTTTTTACGCCTGTGCGCATACGCCCTTTCAGTGTATTGGCTGGTCTGAAGGCGGAAATAAAAAATGCGGGATAACTTCCTGCTAAAAAGCCAGTGATGATGGCGACTAACAGGATTACAGCGAGCATCGAGCCTTGGTTCAAATCCCCCATCACAAGCGACTTCCCAGAGAGAGCATTAAAAGGGGATAAAAAAAGTCTGACCAAGAGAAGAGCTATGGCCATCGATAGGATGCTTAAAACCATAGACTCTGTTAAAAACTGTCCAATCAATTGTTTGCGGAATGAACCCAATACCTTGCGGATTCCGACTTCCTTGGCCCGTCCTGCTGACCTTGCCGTGGACAGGTTCATAAAATTGATACAGGCGATTAAAATGATAAACACAGCAATTGCCGAAAAAATATACACGTATTTTGCATCGCTTGTCGGCGCTAGCTCTCCCACAAGGTCTGAATACAGATGGATTTTTCTTAACGGCTGCAGAAAGAACTCAGCCCTCAATTCGCCCTTCTCAGCAAGTTCTTCCGCAGATGTACCGATAAAGGCTGACATTTGAGGGCCGATATATTTTTCGATCAGATCTTCAAACTTGGCCTCTAGAGCCTTGTAATTTGCCTCTTTATGAATACGGATGTAGGTTGCATAATTCATATTGAGCCAAAACTGGTTTTTACTATCCTTTATCTCCATACTGGACGATGAAACTTCCCTGATTGTGAAACCGTACTCCATCCTCGATCTCGGGGTAGGTGTCGATGGTGGTTTTGGCCATGGGCGCAGGGGCAACGCAAATGTCGATATCCCTGCCTCCCCAAAGTGCAGAAAAGGCTATGCGATAAATTCGGTCTGCGTCTTCGTTATAATTATCGTAACTCAGCTCGTGGTTCACATAGAGCAGGATAAGCAGACAAGTGGCCATACCAATAGCCAGGCCGATTATATTGATCAGCGAGTAGCCCTTGTGTCTAAGGAGATTCCTTAGTGCCGTTTTGATATAGTTTTTCAGCATCGCAACCATCCTCTATAAAATTAGACCTTATTATCTTGATCTAAGTTTCAACATTACATACGAAAATGTCAAAGCTTTGGTTCAGCTGTTTTTTTATTGCTAATTTTAAATCAATACACATGTCCATAAATTTGGACAAAAAATCCCAACAAGATGCTTCACTTTCCCCGAAACGATTTGGCATGTAGTTTGCAAAACACAATAATTGAAAAGGATGCTCTGTTGAAGATACAAAGGTTCTTCTCGTTGAGATCAGTCTATGGACCTGTTGGATTTTTCGGCAAAGAGTTTCAGGATTTATACGATTTCAGACTTATAAAAAAAGGCAAAGTTAAAGGTATTGAGGCGTATATTATTGAGGCTGTTCCAAAGCCAGAATTTGTTCTCGACCATGTTTGGGGCCGAATGTGGATAAGTAAAGAAGATTATAAATTCTTCATAGTGCAAACAGATGTGCGGCTAAAATAAATTAAAGGAGTAGCCCTCTTAATTAAAATTCGATGCTTTTTATATGATCCAGGAACAGAGAGATTTTTTTCGCATCATTGGGATCAAAAAGAAAGGGGGAAACATCCCTGGCTAGGCGATCGAAATCAACATACTTGCATTTCTCGAGCAATCGTTCTTTGAGCGTATCAGAATTTTTAATGCCGAGCCTTTCTTCGAGGTAGGTAAAATTGGCGCGAGTTTTGCCAAGCAAAAATATGATGTCATAAAAATCCCGCCCCATGAGACGCGGCCGGGTGAAAACACAGAGGATCTTTTGCGACAAAAACAGATCTATAGGAACAGTATTGATCCTCTGGAATACATCAAATTTGTTCAGAATAAATTGGTCTTTGGAATACTGGAAATTCTGAGGCTCCATATCAATTTGAATGGATAGTTTTTCCTGCTTGTGCCGGGTAATTTTGTTTTCATAGAGAATTCTGGGGAATTTAAGATAAGCTCTGAATGCTTTTTTAGTGATAACTCTCGATTCTATACTGTAGCCTTGGCGCCTTATTCGTATTATTATTTGAGAGACAAGATCTTTAAAATCGTTTGGTCGAAGGCTTAGATTGTCAAAGTCAAGATCTTTAGAAAATCTACTGTTCCCGTGAATGATGTGGATTGCAGTTCCTCCCATAAAAGAGATGCGGTCTCCAAATGAAGAGTCAAACATGGCCTCGAGGATTTTGTACTGTATATACTCCCGGAGTATGTTTTTTTTAAAAGGTTTTAAGGAATCCGGATAAAAAGTCTGGATCTGTTTAATATCAAGCATGAAACTAGGCCTCTCTGTTTTTTGTTATGAATTCCAGAAATATTGAAATCCGTTCAGATAATGCTTTTTTCGCGAATTTTCCTAGATAGTTTGGCATCCTTTTGCGGTTATATATCTGCATAAAGACCTCAGCATTGAAACGCAGAGAAGTAAAATCGCTCTCTGATTTCAGATGAGGATGGAGATAGAAAAAATCCAGGACAGCTTTTTCCATTGTGGCGATTTTAAAAGCCTTCGAGTTAAAAGTTAAAATTTTGTAACCAAAAAACCTGGCTGGCTTGATTGACTTATAAAAGAATTCACCCAGAGGCGTAGAGAAGGAATACGTCCGGCGCGTGGAAACCGAAGTGATTCCGTAAACAGCTTCAGGAATGATCTGATAATAAGACAGAGCTGATTCAAGAGATACATAGGATGGACCGTATATACGATTAGCGATCTCAAACAAGATGTTTTCATCGATTTTTAGATCAGAGAAAATATAACGGCCCTTGACTACCTTTCTGATATATCCTTTTTCCTGCCACTCGATGAGCCTTCGCCTGTGAAAGTGAGGATCAATCAGTCTTATGTCGTTAAAAGAGAAAACAGTAAAATCCTTCAGCGCGTCTTTGAATTGAATAAAATTCATGATTATACCACGCAAAATTATATTTCATAATAGTGCTAAAAATAGCAACAATACGAAATATAATGAATATTATTTAAAATGTCAAGTCTATTGGGATTATTTAAATCAAATTGACGGCAACTTTGGGTAATCGATTGTCTAATCCCTCGAAATTGAGGATATGCTCTTCATTTCGTATAACACTATAAAAAACCACATTTACAACCTGTACCAAAAATTAGGTGTCAAGAGTAGAGGACAGATGATAAACTTTGTCCTCGAAGCCCGCAAGCAGGTGGAAAGATAATAGCTAGTAATAAAAACAAGGATTTTTGTCGTTTGTTATAACCTCAAGTTATAAAAATGCAAACTCCGGTGGAATTATTCCCGAGTCTTCAGGTGATTCGCCAGTCGTTTTGATAGAGCCACGATGGTGAGAATGGGGGGCATTCCAAGAGGAGATGGAAAAACACTGGCATCGCTGACGAAAAGCCCTTTGATCTTTGTTTCCTGATTGTCGTCCACAATCTCTCCGATAGCTGCCGTACAGCATGGGTGTCCGGACTCCAAAACTCCCTGAAATATCGTCTCCGGATTGGCTCCTGCGGTAACTAAAATCTTTGTGTTGATCGCGTTTGCCTCATCCAGCTTCGCTTGATCTTTTGTGGTTAGTTTTTTTGTGATGGTTCCATCGTTGTGCACCTCACCTGTTCGTTCATCCCGAATTTTTGTCATCATCCCGATGATACGCTTGGCGTCAACGCGTTTGGACCTTAAAAACAGTTGCGCCTCCTGGAGTTTGCTGAGCTTATCGGGATATTTGCCATCAATGTCTCTCTGAATTAAAAATGGAATATACATATATGGCGCAGGGAAGAGCTCCCGCTCTTCGATCATCTGTTCCAGATAAGTTGCCAAGATAATCTCTCCCTGCATTCCTACGTTCTCTGTGTAACCATAGGTGGTCTGGAAAATATCATTGGCTAAGCCTTTTCCCGCCTCTGTTATCCTGGTGTTTTGGAGGATTATGGGTGTAGCCAATGCACCGGCAGACAGAATGACATTCTCTGCTTCGATCTCCATCTCCTTGCCTTTATGGATTGCTGTAATTCCATTGGTTTTTCCGTTCTTCTGGTTAACTCTCTTAACCTCAGTTTCAAGAAGCAACTCTGCGCCATTGGCCAAAGCTTCATCAATGAACTCAAGGCTCGTCCATTTGGCGCCTGTTGGACATCCGAACATGCATAGGCCGCACTTTATACACTTCACAAAATCCACACACTTTGGTGTGGGTGTCATCTCCCAATCTAGAGAATCGGCGGCATCGTTTATTCTTTTGGTCCCTTCCCCCATAAATTTTTCAGGCATAGGAATCACGTGCAGGTCTATCCGTGCGGATTCCAACTCTTTAGAAAGGTCAAGACCCCACTCATTCAAAATCTTATCTGGAGGTGTGGCTGCATTCCCCATGGCCACGTAAGAGCTTCCGCCCAAGATCTGTGCACGTCCTATCCATATATCGCCATCACTGCGTAACACTCCCTTATCTTTCCCCATAAATGCTTTACGTGCGGCTTTCATGAATCCGGTCTTCGTCATATGTGGACCGATTTCAACAATGAGCACACTCCGTTTTCCATCAGCGGGTTCTTTGGCAATTGTCCCTCCTCCCGGTCCAGTTCCCACTACTATGTAGTCGTATCTTTTGTTTCTCATCATACCCATTCTCCTCGATCTACTGCCCAAATCTTTAATCGTATTCTTGTGGCAGTTGGCTGCACCAAAATATCCCTGATTTTTCATAGAGAGAATAACAAGGAATACATACCGAGTCAAAATGAAAAGCCTGGACTCAAGAGAGTCCTTTGTAAGACTTCTATTGCTGTCAATTGTCATAGAGTTTGCATTTTGTTCATTGCGGTTTATACTACTCATGTGGAATAAATATAAAGAGCCATTAGCAGGTTAGAGTGAAAAAACTAAGCTTCTCCATTTTTTTTGTCCTCATCTTCTTGTTAGTCAATAATATTATATTGACTTCAATCCCTGGCCTGGGAAATGCGTCTCAAGAGCAGGAGCAGCATGAAGTCACCGTCACTCTCAAACTCATCCAGGTTTATGTCATGGATAAAGATGGGAACCCGGCCATAGACCTTCAACTTGAGGATTTTGAGCTTTTTGATAATGGGAAGAGAAAAAACCTCACTGAATTCGAAAAGTATACGCTTTCTTTGCCTCAAATAGAAAAAGAAAAAGAACCCTTGGAACAAATATATAAGCCCAAGTCTGCTCCCGCTGAAGAAATGCAACCTGCTCAATCGATGAACCGGAAATTCTTTATTTTCTTCGATTTTGCTTTTAACAACAGAGAGGGGATTAAAAAATCAAGAGAAGCGGCTCTCCATTTCATCGACACTAAACTCCACCCCACCGATGAAGTCGGATTACTCTCCTACTCGCTCCTAAACAGTCTGAGCCTTCATGAATTCTTAACCAGGAACCATCAAAAAGTCAGAGAAGCTGTCGAAAAAATCGGTATGGAAAATGTGTTAGGCTACGCTAATAATGTCGAGGAACAGTTTTGGAGAAACACATTAAAACTATCCGCTCCAGAGGCCAGTGAGTACAGTCAGCCTTTGGACAACTCGAAGTTCACAGGTGACCCACAATTTCAGAAGATGCGGGAACAAGAAACAAATATGGATAGAGGGGCATTTAAAAAACAGGTATCCAGCTTTACGACTAAGCTTACAGAGTTGGCCAAGGCCCTTCGGTACATTCCCGGCCACAAACACATCCTTCTTTTCTCCACCGGAGTTCCGACCTCTTATCTCTATGGGATCCCCACTCCATTTGGGGTGAGCAGTACATATCGGAAAGGTCTCAATGTCAGTATTGAAGATAACCTCGGAGATACTGCCAGACGTATAAAGTTTGAAAGCATGATTAAAGAATTTGCCTCATCCAACAGCCAATTTTATACACTCGATACAGAGGATCTGAGGGAGACGATCATGCAGGATGAACAAATGCTGGGTGGCGGTACCATGAAGCACATCTCGAAAAGCACGGGTGGTAAGTATTATGGCCGTATTCATAATTATGAGGAGACCATGGAGGAGATTCAGAATGTCACAAGCTCCTACTATGTTCTGGGTTACTATATCGGCGAACAGTGGGATGGGAAGTATCACAAAATAAAAGTGAATGTTAAGAAAAAAGGGTATAAGGTGAGTGCTCAGAACGGGTATTTCAATCCCAAGCCTTTCGCGGAATATTCAGAGGTTGAAAAACAAATCCATCTCATTGATTTGGCACTGAATCAGAGGTCGTTCTTTGAGGAACCGATTAGGTTTTATGTGGAATCCGTGATCGATTTTGAAAAAAAGAAGGACAATCTTAAGCTGTTGTCTAGAATATCTGTTGAAGATCTTCAGTCTATTTCTGGAGAAAAAGTAGAAATCGTGAGTCTTGTGTTTAATGAAGAGGACACGATCGTAGGATTCAACCGGGAAGATGTCGATTCTTCTGAGTTTCCGGCAAATGAATTCTTACATACATCCGTTATGACAATTCCTCCGGGTGCATACAAATGCCGCGTCGTCATCCGCAACTTCGAAACGGGGCGTGGAGCGATCGGCATCTCCTCTGTGTATATTCCCCAGCACAGGAATTAGGAATCAGAGGAACAACAGACTGAATTCAATAACAAAGCATGGAATTGTATAAGGTGTTTTTCTTGGGTAGAAGAGCTTGGAAAAGTTTCATTTTTCTCTGCCTTTTATGTGCTGCGATTGCTTCTCCTTCCTGCAGCCTCTTTCGCAGCATGAAAGATGATCCCTACTTCGAAACCTTCTACGAAAAAACCAGCTTCATCATGACCGATGAGGAAAAAGAAGACTACAAAAACCTCCCCGATGCCGAATCCAAGAAAAAATTCATCGAGGAGTTCTGGCGAATCCGTGATCCCGATCCCGGGACAGAAGAAAATGAGAACCATCAATTGTTTGAAGAGCGGATCGAGTACGCAAACCGGTGGTTCGGAAGGAGGATGCCCCACCCGGGAAGTGTTCCTGATTCAAGCTGGGATCAATACCATGGCTGGGACACAGAAAGAGGGCGTGTTTATCTCACTATGGGCGAACCTGATGTTTTATACTTTGGCATCTGGCCTATGTATGAGGGTCGAACTGTCTCTCAGCCAAGCGGGGAAAGCTCGGAAGCTTGGATCTATTACCGCTACCAGCTGACGGTATATTTCGGAAGGAGATCGACAGGGGGCTGGGGGCTCACGGGCCAAAATTCAAAATTATTTCAGTCGCTGGAAAAGGCAAAATTGGAATTGATACACCCTGAACACAGACGGTTCATCGAAGAGCCTTTGGATTCAGACGCAAAATATGAAGGCGGCACCATACGTATTGTCATCCCCATCTCAGGCGTGAATTGGGACGAACAAGAGGATATCCTCGTGGCCGAATTCGGTATAGGCATCGATGTCTTTCATAATGATCAAAAAGTCGATAAAATCCAGGAGAAAAAGACATGGCGGAAAACAGAAGAAGAACTCTTTGAAACATATGAGTTGATCATAGATATCCCTTATGTCCCGGAATCTGAGGGAAAATACCGCTTGGAGATTACGATAGAAGACTTGATGTCTTTCACAGTTTCTCAATACAAAACAGTTGTCCGATTTTCTAAATGAATTCGAATTGAATGACAGTGTTCAGGATTCCTATATCCGCGAGAATGAGGACGGGATCCCCATTGTTAAAAGATATAGCCTGATCTGGCAGTAAAATAGCTCAAGTAAACAGATTTGCATTGAAAGGCGTATAATATCTGGAACAATCCTAAGATCATAAAAGATGGCTTCCTCTATGATATATTCACCTCCGAAGAGACGGGCGAAGTAAAAATTAAAAGATACAGAGTAAAGAATTGGGATCAAATTGAAAAAGGGATGTAATCACTAAGGATAAAATTCTATTCATACCTTAAGGATTCCACAGGATTGGCTAGAGCGGCTTTAATGGCCTGGAAGCCAACAGTGAGGACTGCAATGGATAGAGCAGCAGCGCCGCTCACCAGGAATGGCAAAGGTCCCAAATTCATTCTGTACGCAAAGTTATCCAACCACCGGCTCAGTAGATAGTACGCAACAGGCCAAGCGATTATATTCGAAAATATCACCCATTTTGTAAATTGTTTGGATAAGAGAACTGCTATTCCCCCCGCCGTCGCTCCCAACACTTTTCTGACTCCGATCTCCTTGATTCTTTTTGAAGTTATGAATGAGGCTAGTCCAAACAAACCCAGACACGATACAAATAAGGCCAAACATGTGAATATAGTGATCAATTTCCCGGTTTTTTCTTCTGTCTTGTAGAAGCTGTAATAGGCATCTTCCATGTATCTGTAGTTAAAGGCCGCAAATGGGAGCACACTATTCCAGATTTCTTTAAGCGATTGGACAGTCTCTTCTGGGTTTACAGGATTTATCTTCACGGCCATCATAGCATACATTTTGGGCTCGATAAAAATAATCATCGGATTGATTGTGTTGTGCAATGACTGGACATGAAAATCTCGAACAACACCCACCACCGTCATCTCCGACATCTCTTGATCGCGCGGAATGAGAAGTTTTGCCCCTATGGGATTTTCCAATCCCAAAATCTTTACGGCTGTTTCATTCAATAGTGCGCTTTCTCTTTCATCCAAAGCGTACTCTTTTGATAAGTCGCGACCCCCGATCAGTTCGAGTCCCATGGACTTAATATATCCATAATCTCCCGGCAAAGCTTGGAGTGTGACCGTTTTTTCCGGGTCATCACCCGCTTTTCTTGCACCCATCTGGAACTGGCTGTTTACGCCCGGCACTGTATAAACCCCAGAAACGCTTAAAACATTCGGGTTGTTCAATAATTCATCTCTGAGGACAGGATACTTTTGTTTCACTTCCTCATTTCCCCAAGGAAATTGCACCAACAGAACATCCTTTTTTTCAAACCCGAGGTCGGAGTTTTTCATAAAATTAAGCTGTTGATAAACGACCAAAGTACCCACAATAAGCAATATAGAGATGCTGAATTGGAGAATGACCAAAACATGGCGGAATGATAACTTATTTCTGACGCCCCAGAATCCGCTTTTAATAATCTCCACCGGACGAAACTTAGAGAGAAAGAATGCCGGGTAGCCGCCAGCAAAAAGGCCGACCACGCAAACGAGCAATACAATTATTCCATAAAGATGGATGGAGTGGCTGGAACTCACGACAAATTCAATATTGAGGAGCGCATAGAGGCTTTTGTTGAGAAGAATGAATAAATAGATGCCTATGGCTGCGGTTATTAATGTAACCAAAGTGGACTCAATAAGAAATTGATAGATCAGTTGCTGTCTGTTAGCACCCACTACCTTCCGAATTCCCACCTCTTTCATCCGGTCCAAATACTTCGACGTTGAAAGATTCATGAAATTAAAGCATGCAATGAGCAGCACAAGAATCGATGCCGAGAGGAAAAGATAGATATAAAGATTGTTTCCCTTCGGCCCGATGTCTCCCCGGGATTCGTTATCCCAGTGAATAGCTGAAAGAGGTTGCGGTATCAAATCCATTCGACCTCTGTACCAATCGCCTGCATTCTTAATCAATAAATTGTTCAGCTTTTCATGAATATTATCTACAGAAACATTCTCTTTGAGTAGTATGTAATTGTAGTCATCTCCCCAGACGTTCCATGGTTTGTCAGGGTATTCGCCCAATGCTTCTACCGTTTTATAAGAAACTAGAATCTCACAGTTCAGATGTGTATTGGCAGGCAGGTCTTTCATCACACCGGTTATTTTGTAAGGTTTGTCATTGATCGCTAAGGTTTGGCCTACGGCTTCATCGCTTGCAAAATATTTGCGGGCGATCTTGTAAGAGAGGACGATGGAAAAAGGTTCATCAACCACACTTGATTTATCTCCCTTCAGCAGGCGCCAATTCAAGATGTCAAAGATTTCCGGATCTCCATAAAAAGCGTTATCTTCGTTGACGGTCTGATTTTCCGCATCTGTTATGACAGTTTTTGTCATGTGTCTCACTCTTGCGGCGACTTCGACATCCGGGACTTCTTCATTGAGAGTGGGAGCGATGGCCGGCATTGCACCGGCAAATTTCATTCGACTTCCTTCTTTCCCCCAATCGGTGATCACACGGAATATCCTGTCTTTCTTGGGATGAAAATTATCGTAGCTCGTTTCATTCACAACAAACATCAGCATTAATAGACAGGCCGTCATTCCGAGCGCCAAACCCGAAATGTTGATGATAGAAAATCCCTTATGCTTCACGAGTTGCCTGAAAGCGATCTTGAGGTAATTCCTGAACATAGCAGTCCTCCATTTTGTGGTCAAAACGAGGTAATAGTAAGAGACCAGCAATGTGCTCCCCAACAACCAGAAAAAGCCTTCCACACGGCTGTGGTTCTCTGATATGTCTTTGTATTCGATCTCAAAATCCCTGGAGATGGCGAACATCTCCTCAAAGAGGGAGAGCCGGCGAAGGATGTATAAGAAAAAGATTGGCGGGCGATACGATCGTTTTTTCACTTTTTCTTCCCCATAGCAAGGTCTGGGACATCACCCCAAGCTAATTTGTGCATTTTTTGAACAGTTCCCAGGACTTTATCGCCTTCATGAGTCAGCGAATAGAGGATCTTACGGCGGCCTCCCTTCTTCGAGAGTGGATCACTTTCTTGAGAAATGACAAGGCCTTTCCTGAGCAGGAGGTAGAGCGTGTTGTAGAGGGAGCCATAGTTCAGAGTTTTTCCTGTGATTTCCCGGAAATTTTCTCTTATCGTTACGCCGTATGCGTCATCTCTAAGCTTCCAAATGGAAAGAAGGATCAGTTCCTCATTTCTTGTGAGTTCGACCATTGTGTCACCTCGATAGATATTGCAAGCTTTGCATATATATATTTATCATAAATACATATATTAGTAAATACGCTTGGAAAGGGGAAAAAGTTGCAAGGAAGGTTAGAAAATTTTATTCATATCTTAATGAATCCACCGGATTGGCTGTGGCGGCTTTTATAGCTTGATAACTTACAGTGAGTAGGGCGATAACCAGAGCAAGTGTTCCCGATAGCACAAAGATCAGTATCCCGATATGGATGCGGTAAGCGAAGCTTTGGAGCCATTTGGTCATCAAAAAATATGCAAGTGGCCAGGCTAAAATATTTGCCACAGCAACAAGGACCCAAAACTCCTTCAAGAAATGGCGAACGATATTGGGAACCGGTGCGCCTAATGTTTTGCGGATGCCCACTTCTTTTGTCCGTTGCTCTGCCATATATGCAGCCAATCCGAACAAACCCAGGCATGAGATCAGGATGGCAAATAATGTGAAGTATCTGGTGATTTCCCCGAATTTTTGCTCATCTCGATAATTCTGGTCAAAAGCTTCATTTAGAAAATGGAATTCAAATGGGAATCCCGGCGCATACATCCGCCATACGTCTTCGATGTGCGCTAGTGTATTCTGAAGATTGGATGTGTGAGGACGCAGCCGTACAAGGATTTGCCTCTTAAAAGCATCGGAGCCGATCCAGATCATCAATGGCTCGATTTGTTGGTGAACAGGACGGAAATGAAAATTTCTAACAACGCCGATAATCTTCGCCTGATTTTCCCATAAATCGAACCGTTTCCCAACAGGGGACTCAGATCCCATGATCGCGGCAGCCTTTTCATTGACGATTACAGATTCAGAAATATCGGTGGAAAATTGCCTCGAAAAATTTCTGCCCTCGATGATTTCTATGCCGAGTGTGGGAATATAATCAAAATCGGTCGATACAAACTGCCAGTATGGTTTGAGATCTGCATCCATGCCTTCCCAACTGAATCCCGATGCCGTATTTCCTACGTAGGAAGGGAGGCTAGATGCAAGCGTCACGCCAGCGATATTCGGATTCTTTAAAAGGTCATTTCTGAATGAATCACGCTTTTGCAGGATATCTCCTTTAAGACTTATATAGATCAATTGGTCCTTGTCAAAGCCCAGGTTCATATTACGGATATAGTGCATCTGGCTGTATATGACGTGCCTATGATGAGAGTGATAGAGATGGCAAATTGACTGACGACAAGCACCTTCCTGAAAAGTGAACCCCTGGAGGAGACGGCTGAGGAACCGGCAAGACTCTTCAATAATCTGGCCGGGCGGAACGATGAGAGGAACAAGGCCGGGTACGTTCCCGACAAAACTCCTGTGATTAGCGTGATGCCAATCAATCCCCCCAACAAGAATGGATTGTGAAGGATATTAAAAGTAAGGTCTGTTTCTAAAAAGGAATTAAAATAGGGGAGTACAATAGCAATAATTACCAATGCAAGAAAAAGGGAAACCAAAGCAAACAGGATGGATTCCAGGAAAAACTGTTTAATAATCAGACAAATACCCACCGACACCATTTATTTATCTTTTTGATCGGAATCTATTTCTGCAATTAGGAAAACTGCGGGTTTCTCCCAATAAGTGATCGTCCCTGCCTTTAAAATAACATATATGCTTCTTCCGGCTTTGTGTTGTGCAATGGTCTTATAGATGATAGGCGCCTCTCTCCCTTCAATTCTGTTTTCGTAGTTCTTCTGTACTCTTGGCAGCTCGCTGGGATGTATAAACTGTGCGAAAGGAGTTCCCACGACTTCTTCTGGAGAATAACCGATCATTTCTGATATCTGGGGGTTTATACGCACAATTGTGTCATTCTGCAATATGGCTACTGCTTCTGTTTGTTTAGCGAAAAAATCTCTGTATTCCTTTTCTGTTTTCCAGTGAGGTTTTCCTGAGCGTTGCCTCACTATATCGATCTGTTCCAGCTCAACCATTAGCTTGTTAAGCTCCATCAGATCTTTGCCGTACTTGTCTGCAAAAATTTTATTTGTATCCATGGATTCTCCCTAACGTCTTTGGCCCATCACCCCCAAGAAGGCCTTGAAATGGTAAAATTAGAGATAGAAAAGTAAATATTTTTAGATAAACCACAACTTAATCCAAACGTTTAGTCGCATGAGTATATAGATAATTGAAAAAAAATGTCAGGTATTAAGCTCTTCTTCGCTAAACATTCTTGTGCAGGATAAACACATATAAAACAGTCTGATATTCTCTGTTTTTGCTTCGTCACCCCATATAGAATTCATGGATTGGGGAGGGAGCTTTATTTCACGGAGATGTGAATTTTTACAATGGGGACACAATATTTCAGTAGGATACATGGATAAGCAACCTCGGCAAACCCTGGTTTTGCCATGGGATAGTATGACCTTATCCAATGATAGTATCAATCACCATGAGAGGTGGAATAAAGGGGTGAATTATTGTCTGTCTCGCTTAGTCGCGAAACGCTGCTTTTAATCTTGAAAGGAAGCATCACTAAAACCGTGATGAATGACGTCCGAGTGTCCCAATTGGTGATTTCGAAAA
>CAZIMJ010000315.1:0-39564 GCA_964540205.1 uncultured Eubacteriales bacterium
GGGCGACCTGAAGGAACGAAAGCTTTGGGACAATTATATGACTGCCTACGAAGATGCGATCAGTAAAACGAGTACAGAGTGGGCTCCCTGGTACATCGTTCCGGCAAACAGCAAGTGGTACAGGAATCTGGTCATCAGCCGAATTATTGTGGCGACTCTCGAGAGCTTGAATATGAGCTATCCGAAACCCGAAGAAGATCTTGACGGTGTAGTTATCGAGTAGTATTTTGAAAATTGATTCCCCATCTTCCGTATGCTATATCTAACAAATACGAGTCCTTGCTGCGACTAAAAGAGAAATGGCCAGAATTACTTTTGCTTTCGACAAAAAGTCCGTTTTGAGATCAGTAGTTCCCACATTTCTGCTTGGATTGTTGATCCTTGGTGTGTTTTCTCCATCCTATGCGCAAGAGAAAAAAAATAAAGAGATCGGCTATGATATCGCCGTAAGTGCCATTTCTATCGCCGTCACCGTTCAAGACAAGAAGGGGCGTAATATCAATGACCTCACAGAGGGGGACTTTCGCATTTATGAGAATAATCGAAAACGGGATATCACCTATTTCAGCCACGATTATGAGGCCCCACTGAGTCTGACCGTCCTCCTGGATGTCAGCGGGAGCATGGCCCTCCAGGACCGGCTGAAAGAAAGCAAAGAAGCCCTCAAGTATCTCATTAAACACCTTCTCGATGATCAGGATGAAATATCGCTGCTCATATTTGCCGATGGCGAAGTGGAAATCGCTACGAATTTTTCGAAGGACAAGAGCGAATTTTTGTCCGTCTTGGAGAGGACCGAAGCGTACGGACAAACGGCATTGAACGATGCTGTGGCTGTATCTCCGGATTTTGCCAATAAAGGGGAAAATGAAAAAAGAGCTCTTCTTTTGATCACAGATGGGATCGAGAACGACAGCGAATATTCTCCTGAACAGGCCATTGAAGTGGCGCGGAGGGTCGACATCCCCATATATACCATCGGGTATAAGATTCCTCTGAGCGAGCAGTACTTAAAAAAGTATAAACGATCTCCCACCACGACAGCTGCGAGTATTGCTGGCTCTCTCGAGAAATTCTCTCAGGCGACTGGGGGAAAAGCGTTTTTCCTCGATTATACTGTCGCATTTATCATGGCCTTAAGGGAGATGACCGAAGAACTCAGCCATCAGTATATTATCGGATACACATCATATACGGATCCAATAAGTGATTACCGGAAGATCAGAGTTGTTACATCCAACAAGAAACACAGAGTGCGGACACGAGAGGGGTATTACAGCGGAGAGAAGAAAGAATCCTCTCATTAAAAATTTTGTTTATTGGATTGGTGGCTTGTGTTATTATAAAAATCCAATAGGAGTTTTAATTATTCATAAATAAAAACGAAGGGAGGAAAAAATGGAGAAAAACAAAATCACGTTATTCGTGGGAGCAGTGTTGTTTGTGGCACTGATTGCTGGTGTAGGGTGTGCGAGCAAGAATTTTGTTCGTGATGAGGTTGCTACTCTGGATCAGAAAGTCGAAGGGGTAGAAACATCCGTCGAGGAGAATCAGAAAAGAATCAAAGAGCATGACGATCGATTGGCCACTCTCGGTTCGCTCGTTACGGACCAGGGAACCGAATTGAGCAGCCAGAAGTCCGAATTTGACAGCAAGCTCTCAGAGGTGAAAAAGGCTGCTCAGGGTAAACTGATTTTCCAAGAGACTCTTCGGAATGAACAAGCCAAATTTAAATTCGACAGTTACGAGCTGAATGATGAGGCCAAAATTGCACTGGATGTTTTTGTTCAGAAGCTAGTTGAGGAAAACAGAGGGGTGTATCTGGAGATCCAGGGGCACACGGACAGCACCGGGCCGGAAGAGTGGAATCTCATCTTGGGCAAAAAAAGAGCCGAGGCCGTGAGGGAATACATGCACAAAAAGTACAGCATCCCACTCCACCGGATGGAAGTGATCAGCTACGGGAGCGGTCAGCCAGTCGGAGACAATTCCGCGCGAGATGGAAGAGTGCAGAACAGACGAGTTGTTATTTTGGTGTATGAATAGCGAGTAAATTCAATCCTTTCTGACAGATCCTGTTTATTCATTGAAGTGTGAGTAGACAGGGGAACAAAAATTTTTTCCTGTTTGACCGGGAAATTTCGCTGTGTTATATGATACGCACAATGGCGGATGAGGGAAACGGTCAAATAAGGAAGGACTTAGACCCAAGTCAAACGCCCCGTTCGGATAAGAGCTCGGAGCCAGCTCTCCAGAAGGTTCTGGGCGTTTCCGACGGAATTGCCATCCTGATCGGGATCTCCATCGGCGCGGGCATCTATTCTACACCTCAGATCATTGCCAGCTACGTCAGTTCTTTCAACACAATTTTACTCCTCTGGCTGCTGGCCGGCCTCTTTGTGTTTACCAGCGGATTGATCTATGCCGAACTCGGAACACGAATGCCGCAAACGGGCGGGGAATACATCTACATCACCAGATGTTTCGGGCCCTTTACCGGCTTCATGTTCGGATGGGCCCAACTTTTCATCGTCAGGACGAGTGCGGCTGCAGGCCTTGCCTTGATCGTGGCGGATTATCTCGGTTATTTTGTCCCTCTAAATAAAAACACGCGGATGATCGCTGCTCTTGCCGTCATTTTCATCTTCGGCGTTTTGAACTATATCGGTATTCAAAGAGCCAGCATCTACCAGAAACTCTCTACGCTTCTCAAAGTCGGGGCCCTGCTGTCCATCGTGATTGCCGGTATTTTCTTAAGCGGCGGACATGAAAACCTGATCTCGACTAGAGCTGCCTCCACGGAAGGATTAGGGCCTGTAGGGAATATTGTCGCTGCCGTGATGCTGATCCTATTCTCTCACACGGGCTGGGAGCGGATCGGATACTCAGCCGGAGAGATGAAAAATCCAAAGCGTGTCATCCCATTAAGCCTCATCGTCGGAATCAGCATCGTAGTTTGTCTCTATATTCTAACAAACATGACATACCACAGAACCCTGGGAATGGAGGGGATGAGGGAGAGCACGATCGTCGCTTCTGATGTTCTGACCATTCTCATCGGTCCCATCGGCGCCGCTCTTATCGCCATCCTCGTGATTATCTCAGCAACCGGAAGTATCAACGGGACGATAATGACCGCGCCGCGGGTTTATTATGCCATGGCCAAAGATGGGCTTTTCTTTAAGTGGCTGGATCATGTCCACCCCCGGTTCCAGACACCTTCCCGGGCCATCACTGCCCACTGCCTGTGGGCCGGAGCTATTCTTCTTATCCGGGGAACCTTTGAGACGATCGCCACGGGCTTGGTCTTTACGATTCTGATCTTTTACGGGCTTTCCACGCTTTCGCTTTTTAAGATGCGGAAGGACAACATCGGCGGCGCAGACATTTTCCGCGTCCCGCTTTATCCGGTCCTTCCCATGATCATTGTCTTGGTGATCGTGGTCCTGCTCGTCCTGAGAGCTATTATCGAATGGCAGAATTCGGCCACAGACCTGGTTTTTATCGTCACGGGAATCCCCTTTGCTATCTACTGGGTACGAAAAAGAGGCCGAGCTGCCGAAACTGATGCATTAAATTCTTAAGATAATAAAATTATCTTTGCGAACGAAGTGAAACGATCTCTTATCAAAGTTAACATCTTAATCCGAGGGGATGCCTATGACTCATAAAATTCTCAATGGCGACGAAGCATTGGCTTTTGGAGGACTGTCCAGCGGGATCAAACTGGTCACAAGTTATCCTGGCTCTCCCAGCAGCGGGACAGTGGAGACACTGATCGACCTGGCAGAAAAACATGATATTTATGTGGAATGGTCTAGTAATGAAAAAGTGGCCATGGAGATGGGAATTGGTGCATCCTATGTGCTGGATTTGCGCATCGGAAACTCCTTGATGTTTTTGGCGACAACGATCCTGAAGAGTTTCGTCTGCTCAAGTTGGGGGTCCTTTATCCGTTGCCCAGAAAAGTCATCGCAGAGTTTCTGTTGAGCTGTCAGGAAGTCCTTGTCGTTGAAGAGATCGAGCCCTATGTAGAAGGTCATGTCAAAGCGATCGCCCATGATATCGGTTGTACGGCCAAGATCTTTGGAAAACAGAATAAACATCTGAGCCGGGAAGGGGAGTTATTCCGCTGGCAGATCCAGGGGGCCCTCAAAGAGTTTATCCCTGAATTTGTTCCCAAGCGAGATTTCACCAAAGACAAAGAAGCCAAGGAGAGGCCAAAGAAAAAGGATTTTTGTGTGGATTGTCAGTATGACATTGTCCTTGATAAGCTCGAGGAAGCGGCAGAGAGTCTCGGCCAGAAACCCGTGCTTGTGGGAGACCCAGGCTGCCTGGTGACGGTGGCAGACAAGCTAGATGCGAAGTACGCCATCGGGTCCGCAGTTGGTGTGGCCGATGGTTTGAGCAAAGTGGGGATCGATGAGCGGGCTGTCGCTATTTTCGGTGATTCTGCGTTTTTTCACACCTCAATTCCCGCAATTTGTAACGCTGTCCATAACCGGAGCAATATCTTAATGGTCGTCCTGGATAACAAAGCCAGCACCACCTCGGGATTTCAACCTCATCCCGGCGTGGTAAGAGATGCCATGGGCCGAGGCGCACCGGCTCTGGACATCGCACAAATTGCTCATGCTTGTGGTGTGCAAAATGTTCATACAGTTGAGCAAGACGACCTTGATTCAACACTCAAAGAAACATTCCGGAAAGCGCTCAGCCATCCCGAACTGACTCTGATTATTGTTCGATTTCCCCTTATAAGCAGGTTGGAGTGAGAATCGCTTAACTGAACCATTGACAAGAGATATCACATGTGGAAAAATAGCCTCAAATCCAATTTTATGGAGGATTCAATGAGAGGAAAAATTCTCTTGGTTTTTATCAGTCTTTTACTTATCGTTTCAGCTTTTGCCCAAGACAAGGGCAAAATCACCGGAGAGCAATGTGGAATAAAAGCGGTTATCGAAGAAGATGAGTTTTTGGTTTATCCCCAGGTCTTAACTGGAGATAAGCCAGGAATCCAAACACTGACTTGTTATTCAACAGATGAAGACCTCCAGGTCATGCAGATGATCAAGCTCAATCAGAATGATACGATTTATTGGTTCATTGAATACACGGCTGTTTACAATACCGATGTCGTCTTTCATTATATTTGGTCGGGACCGGAATTTTACGAATATGAAACGGATAAGTTTGAAGGATTATACAAAAATTATTACTACACATGGGTATCGACAAATAATAATTGGAAAAAGGGCACATATACACTAATGGTTATCGCTGAGAATAAATCCGCCAAAGGCGGAGCCGAAACTGTCGGAACATGTAGAGTCAGACTCTATTAAAACTTAACCACACATATTCTCCTGCTTAAAAAAAGGGAGGGAGTGCTGTTACTCAAATAAGTATCAGCGATCCTGCACCATTGGGTCCCTGCGAACAGAGACTTTACCGATCGAAGTGTTCCCGTTTACTGTGAGCTTTACCGCATACGTCCCTGGTTCGGCAATGGGAGCCTCCACTCCCCGGCCAAACCGTCCTCTCATAAATCGCGCAGCACCACTAAAGCCGATAGATTCAAAAGCCTTCATTTGGATCGCCTGGGCTTCCCTGTAAGTGAGGCCGGGTTGTTTGAGTTTTTCCTGAGCCTCTTGCACTGTTTTTTTTGCCTTTTCCTCAACTTCCGGTCTCTGAATTATCCTTCCCATCATTTGCTGCATCTGTGTGATGGCCTGCTTCATCTGTTTCGGAGAGGGATCGAACTTCATATCCCACATGAGTTGGTTCATCCCTGCCTCTGCATTCTTGACGGCATAGGTCGTCTTGAGATTTCCGGTCGCGTCCGTGATTTCAATTTCTACAGGATCGGCCGGTTTATCCTTAAGGTAAAAGTAGATCCTGGCGCCGAAAGGAGGATTTTCTCCTGCAAAATAAAGGTTGCCGCGCCCGTAACCGCCCCTGCGCAAGCTTAACCAGTGTGTGCCGGGCCGCCCGTTTTCAAAAAGATGAGCCTCCGCAGAAAGGATCTTATCCGTCGCTTGTCGAAGCGGTGAGATATCGTCCAGGATCCATATGCCACGTCCGTGAGTTCCAGCGATCAGGTCATTGTCTCGGGGATGGATCATCAGGTCGTGGAATGCCACCGTAGGCATATTGAGGTTGAGGTTCGTCCATTTTTGGCCTCCATCTCTGGAGAAGAAGACGGCAAATTCCGTTCCAACAAATAGAAGGTTTTTATTCTTTAAGTCTTCGCGAATAACATATACGGGCCCTCCATCTGGGAGGTTCGATGTGATATTTGTCCAAGCCTCGCCAAAATCCGTGGTTTTGAACACATACGGTATGAAGTTATCGCTTCGATGTCCGTCGAAGGTCAGGTAGCAGGTGCCCTCATCGAATCGCGAGGCTTCAACTCGGCTGACCCATATCCCTTCGGGCACATCCGGCACGTTTTCTCTGACGTTCGTCCATGTCTTCCCGTCGTCTCGGGTCAATTGGACATTGCCGTCATCCGTACCCACCCAGATAAGGCCTTGAGTGATCGAGGATTCTGATATTGTGATGATCGTACAGTGTGTTTCCGCTCCTGTCTGATCGAGAGTTATGCCCCCAGTGGGCTTGCTGTGTTTTTCCGGGTCGTTGGTCGTGAGGTCGGGACTGATGATCCTCCAATGATCGCCGCGATCCACAGATTTGAAAAGATGATCCCCACCTAAGTAAATTGTACGCGGATTGTGCGGAGAGATCAGGATGGGCGAGCTCCAGTTGTGACGGTAGGGAGATCTCGGGCGTCCAAACGGGCTTTGTTGCTCTTGCTGGCTGCTTGATTGCTGTGACATTTGCTGCACCTGTTGGCCGCTTGGCCGCTGGCGGCCTGCCTGCTGTCTATTCTGTTGCGTCCCCTGTCGAGCACTCTGGCGCTGTGGTTGTTGGCCTGCGCCCTCATCACCGCTCTTTTTCGGCAAGTGCTCCTTCCAGTTGTAGGTATTCTGTTCTGACGGCCTGATCCGGGTCGTTTCACGTGTCTCCACGTTCACACGCATGATGCTCCCGCCCTGGCTTTCGGCATAGGCGATGCGCCAATCAGTGGGATCATTCTGGGTGTGAAATCCGTCTCCACCTCCGATGTTGAACCAAAAATCGGTGAGAATTGCTCCTTCCCGGCTCATGCTTGGACCACACCAGGTTCCGTTGTCTTGAAGCCCGCCATAGACGTAATATGGATCGCGCAGATCAGCGCTTACCGCATAAAACTGCGACAGGCAGAGGTTGTCGAAAAAAATCCAAGTTTGGCCGTGGTCATGGGTCAAGGATGCGCCTCCATCCTGGCCGACATAGAAACGGTGCTTGTTTGTCGGGTCCAGCCACATGGTGTGGAAATCGGGATGAAGCCCCTCTATGTTCTTTAAGGTTTTTCCACCGTCTTCGGAATACTGCATCCGGGTCGACAGGTAATAAATTAGGTTGTCGTCAAAGGGATTGATGTAAATATGGCTGTAGTAGAAAGGACGGACGTTTGTCCTGTTTTTGTAGATCCACCTTTCACCGCCGTCTTCGGACCTGTAGAGGCCTGTCCCGAGCTTTGTCATATCGTCGTAATCGGGATTGGGCCTCTGCTCCTGTCCTTCCCGGATGGTCCTCTGGGGCTGAAAGCCGTGCTCGACAACAGCCATTAAAACCTGGGGATTGCTGCGTGAGATCGCCAGTCCGATCCTTCCCAGGTCTCCTTCCGGAAGCCCCTGGGTGAGTTTCTGCCAGGTGTTTCCACCATCTGTGGTTTTAAAGATGCCGCCGTTCGGTCCGCCCGAATCAAAACGCCAGGGCTGACGCAGGCGCTGCCAATAAGTCACATATAGAATATCCGGATTTTCCGGGTGCATGACGAGGTCGATGGCGCCGGTTTTTCCATCATCCGGCAATCCATTGATCAGCTTCTGCCAGGATTTTCCTCCGTCCTCGGTTTTAAACAATCCACGATCTCCAGAGTAGCCCCAAGTATGTCCTGTCGCTGCCGCGTAAACGACATCGGGATCGGTCGGATGGGTGATCACCCGGCCGATGGTATGTGTAGTTTCCAAGCCCATCCGGGTGAATGTTTTACCGCCATCAATGGATTTATAGATGCCATCACCCCAGGCGATGCTGTTCCTGCTGCACTCCTCACCCGTGCCCACCCAGATGATATTCGGGTCTTTCTGGAAGAATGCCACATCGCCGATAGAGGCGCTGCCGTAATTATCAAAGATAGGCTCCCATGTTGTCCCTGCATTCACGGATTTCCAAACGCCTCCGGAAGCGCTGGCGACAATCACCTGGGTGAAGTCGCTCTCCAGAGCTTCAAAATCCGAGATACGGCCGATCATGTTAGCCGGACCGATATTCCGCCATTTAAAGCTTTTAATCAGGTCTTCTTCAGGGCTCTGGGAAAAGAGGAGATGAGTTGCTCCGATAACCACAACGAGTAAGACCAAAACGGGAAATGCCTTCCTAAAATAATTTACCATTCTTGACCTCCTGAATTGATTGAAAACACGCTGGACTATTGTATTTAGGAAAAAAATCTGAGATAGTTAACTTGAAAGCTATGCGAAACTTTAAACATCTGACCCGCAATTATATAAATTAGATTGGGCCATTTCAACACCCTTTTGATTATTAGAATTTTTGAGTGATTGGATTTTATTTTGTTTAGTTTCGCAACAGTCGCGGAAAATAAATAGAGATCAATAAACTCCTTCAGCTGTGGCTTTGGCGCGCTCGTCCTGGGACATCTTGGCCAAACGCTCAACCTCCTTCATGTCCAATCCTAATCCATCAGCTACGCGGTGCCCGTATTCCGGATCAGCTTTAAAGAATATTGACGTTTGACGCAATTGGATACGCTTCTGTGCTCCCCCAAGATGGTCCACAATATTTCCGATGAGGTGATCTCTGTCCTCGTCTGTCATCACCTTGCGGTATAGAGTTCCGGCCTGTTGGAAGTCGTCGTTGGGATGAGGATAAGGGGTGCGGGCTGCAAGTCCTGAGACCTCAAAGGGAGGCTCTGCTGTGGTTGGATCTGGCTCCGGGCCGCCGAAACTGTTGGGCCAATAATTGGGTCCCCCACCGCTGTTGTCATCAGATCTCATGAATCCATCTCTCTGATAGCTGTTCTCGGGTGCATTCTTGGGTGCGTTCACGGGCAGGAGGTGATAGTTCGGCCCCAGACGGTGGATGTGCGTGTCATGATAGGAGAAAAGCCGAGCTTGGAGCATCTTGTCCTGCGATGTGGCAATCCCTGGCACAAGATTTCCTGGACAGAAGGCCGCCTGCTCGACTTCAGCAAAATAATTGACAGGATTGCGGTTCAATACCAGTTTACCCACTTTGATGGGTGTGACTTCTGCGTGTGGCCAGACCTTGGTGATGTCAAAGATATCCCAGTGATAATTTAATCCTTCCTCATATGGCATAATCTGCATTTCAAGCGTCCAGGAGGGGAAATCGCTCCGTTCGATGGCCTCAAACAAATCCTTGGTGGCATGATCAGGATTCTCACCCGATAAACGTGTCGCTTTCTCTCGGGTCAGGTTCTTTATGCCCTGGTCGGTCTTGAAATGGTACTGTACCCAGAAAGACTCACCCTGGCCGTTATACCACTTATAGGTGTGACTGCTGTAACCGTTCATATGACGGAATGTCGCTGGAGTCCCCCGGTCTGAGAAGAGTACAGTAACCTGGTGGATGGATTCTGGAGTCAGCGAGAGAAAGTCCCAAAACATATCCGGGTCCTTACAGTTAGTGACTGGGTGCCGTTTCTGCGTGTGGATGAAATCGGAAAACTTAAGGGGATCGCGGATGAAAAACACCGGCGTGTTGTTGCCAACAAAGTCGTAATTACCCTCCCTTGTGTAGAACTTCAGGGCGAATCCACGAGGGTCTCGTGCCGCATCAGCAGATCCCTTCTCGCCTCCTACGGTAGAAAAACGGGCAAAAACTTCGGTTTTTTTGCCCACTTCCGAAAGGAATTTTGCCTTGGTGTACTTAGTCACATCTGCCGTGACTTCAAAATAGCCCCCTGCACCCGCCCCTTTTGCGTGAACAACCCGTTCGGGGATACGCTCACGGTCAAAGTGGCCGAGCTTCTCCAAGAGGTGAACATCCTGCATCAAGACTGGCCCTCGTTTATCCGCCGTTAGACTGTTCTGATCATCGGCCACAGGAATGCCAAATGCCGTGGTTAAGGTCTTTTTTTCTTTGGGCATCTAAAGCCTCCTTATAAAAATTTTTATTCCCATACTTAATTTATTTAAATAAGATTGACTCCTATTTGTCAATAAATTTTTTTCTATTGAATGGGGGACTTAATCGTGCCTAGCCTGGATTATTCACGAGTCGAAGTTACCGCAAGAGTTGGGTTGTTTCAGGGCGAGGCGTTGGTCCATGAAGTATGGTTGGTTAGGGCGTAATGGCAAAAGTGATCATTTTATCCTGTGATACTCTCATAGAAATCATACCGAAACCAAATTCTACACACATGCTCCGCAGTGTGATAAAATAATATTTAGAGTTTATAATAACACTAAAATTATATATCTAGGAATTTATATCCAAAAATTTTATAGGAGGCTTTATCATGGAAGACACACAAGAGGCACAAGAAAAACAAGTGCCAACCATACCCCGTCTTGGAGAGCCGGCCCCACAGTTTGAGGCTGTTACTACTCATGGACCGCTCAGACTCGAGGACTTTAAAGGAAGTTGGCTCATATTATTTTCTCATCCCGCAGATTTTACTCCTGTTTGCACAACTGAATTTATAGGATTTGCTCAAATTCACGATCAGCTTAGAGAAATGAACTGTGAGCTCTTAGGATTAAGCATCGACAGTGTCTATTCTCACATTGCATGGGCGAGAAATGTTGAAGAAAAGCTTGGGCAAAAAATTACCTTTCCCATAATTGCGGATTTAAACAAAGAGGTGGCGACAAAATATGGCATGGTCATGCCTGGAGAGAGCAAAACAGAGACTTCACGGTGTGTTTTTGTTATGGATGATAAGCAAATTCTCAGGGCAATGATTTATTATCCGCTTTCAACCGGTCGCAACATGGATGAAATTTTGCGCCTCATTCAAGCTTTACAGACAACGGACAAATACGGTGTGGCAACGCCTGCAAACTGGCGTCCTGGAGAGAAGGTCATCGTTCCTCCGCCTAATACGCAGGAAATGGCAGCAGAGCGTGTCAAAGACAGCGGTTTTGAATGTAAAGACTGGTATTTCTGTAAGAAAGACTTGGAATAGGAGGCGACGATGGCATGTGTCAATCCAGATGGAACAGTCACAGAGTCTGCGAAGGCACTGTTGAGCAGTATTCTAGATCCCTTAACACCCGAAGAAATCTCCCAAAGAGTCGGGCAGCCTCTCTTCAAGGTAAGAAGCAGTTTGCGAGAGATGACTGCTGCGGAATTGGTTAAAGAAGAAAGCGGAAAATACGCAATAACAGCAAAAGGCAAAGAAAAGATTTAGATATCTCAACCACAACCTATTCTGCAGAGAGTGATGTTTTTTGCCTTCTAGTCCAGAGAAGTCCAATCCAGCTCGTGGGTCTCCCGGCTGGCAATGATCTTTCGAAAGACCTCTTCGGGCCATTTGAGGACTCCATCCACCATTAAAAGGTCGTGTCGTATGCTGATGCCGAAGAGGCGGCCGTTTTCCTGGAGATAGGGGAGGATCGTGATCCAGTCTTCCCGGCGGAAAGAAATGAACTCTGCGCCATTCAACTGGTTTTCCGTGACAGTGTGGTAAGGGTCGTTCAGATAACATGCCCCGCCTGAAGCCAGGGAAAACAGGTTATTACCGGGATATTTCATCTCCAATCCAATGACCTCACCCCGTTCATCATAGGCAAGGCCGTTAATGATTACGAAACCTCCGCCCGTTTGAGCGCCTGCCATAAAACTCTCGGCACAATAATCGAGGCAGGAACCGTTGATGATTGCCCTGACTCGGCCTACAGCGTTGATCAAGGGACGGCCCGCTGCAGACCCCATGACGAATGTCTCTCCGCCTTTAGCGCCGTAAAGAAACGTTTGGCCCACATTTCCGAAAATCACGATGCGGCCCGATTTAAGGATCTGTCCCACCTGATCCTGCGCATCGCCATGAACATAGAGTTGGGCCCCATCCATCCCACTCCCCAAATAATCTCCACTCGAGCCATAAACATCGATACGGACGTTTTCGGTGTTTGGGCCGAGTCCACATCCGATGAACCGGTCACCCCGGCAGTGGTAAACGATAAAATTCCTCCAGCCTTGGGCATGGGTTTCGGCGATCACTCTGGATGTGGCCTCAGGACCATCGTTGGGAAACTTTTCCGCGTCGATCACGATCGTGTCAGGAGCATTCTTGGGTGTGGGGATCGCTTTCTCCCAGGTGATATTTGCGTCCAATCTGATCATTCGATTTTCGTCTGCTTTTCCTGGTGAAGGAACAGAGTCCAAGATCGCGTGTATCGAGTTCTCTATGGCTGCCAGCTGGAAAGCCCGCTGCCCCTCTCCTGGATCCCATCGTCTATCACGGAGCAATGTGAGTTTACGGAGTGCCTCTATCTTGCCCTCATCTTTCACCAGCTTTTTTGCTCCGTTCTGGAACTCCTCATACCGATTATCCTGAAGGGCCTTTATCAGTTCCGATAAAAGTCCCTGAAACGGATCCTGAGGAGTCGCCATCGATTCATCGCGAATCCCATTTTCCAGGTCCCCCAGGTTCTGCTTTGAAGCGGGTGAAGGGGGTGTGGACTTTTTCTTACCTTTACTGTCCATCCGACAGTTGATGTCGATGGCCGGCGTGCGAATCTCCTTACGGCCTCGCGGATGGCTGTTTCCACTGATCCGATTGCCGAATTTATCACGGACATCAAGGAAAAATTTGCCGTTATCATTTTTCAGCGTGTATACAAAAGCGCCTCCGTCCGTGCAACTCCCCCCGCGGGCCGCCCAGTACTTGTCAGCCATCGGAGGCACGGAGGGATCTTTAGAGGCGATCTCCTCAAAAAAAGCGTCGAGAGCCTGCTTTTCACTGGCGATAGCTCCGTAGCTTTTGTCGCCCTCGCGTAAACTGAAGACTTGCGGCCTGAGCATGGACACATCTGTGATCCCGATCAGCTGAGGCGCACCCGTTCCGGGCTCAGCACGAGCCACGATAAAAAACCAGGGACCGTCAGGTGAGCCGTGCAGATGGGCAGACTGGATGGCCCGGAATATCCGCTGCCGTTGCTTTGTGAGGCGTTCAAAGTCGCCCTCGGGTGTAGGTGCCAAGGCTTCGATCACGAATTCGAGAGGATACCCCAGCACTCTTGAATACAGGTCGAACAACAGGACAGAAACCTCTGTGTCCGTGATGAACTGGGGCACGATCCCCCATTGACGCAAATACTCACACACAGAATGATAATTGGCGAAATCCCCATTGTGGACAAGCGCTTCATTCAAACCTACAAAAGGATGCGCCCCTCCTGGATGCCAGACACGTCCCCTGGTCGGATACCGCTGATGCCCGATCCAGAGATGTGCTTTTATTTCTTCTAAGCGGTAAAACCGGGCGATCTCCTCAGCGTACCCAACCCCCTTCAGGATCAAAAGATCCCGGCCATGGGAAAGGACAAAAGCGCGGGGATCTTTGCGGTTCTCATAATATTTGGCGTTCAAACGAAAACTGTTCTGAAAAACAAATTCGTCCTCTGCGGTTGTTTTCTCCGTATCTTGTCCCTCTGCGATCTTATTTTCAACGGCGAAAGATTCCAGCCTCTCGGGTTTGACGCGCACAAAATAGCGCCACACAAGAGGTGGCTTGACCTCCAGTCCGGTTTCGCGATAGTCATCCAAGCTCGCTTGTCTTTCGGCATGAGCAACATCAAAAACAGATTCTACGAATTCTTTTTCGACAGGCCCCCTTGCGTCTTCCTCAAGGTAGGAAATGTGCAAGGCATAAAACTCTTTATACTCATCGAATAATCCGACGGCCGCCACTCCGCCCCCCTTGCCGTTTCCCCGGTTCCTCATCTGTTCACAAGGGCGGATGATGCAATTGCCTTCCAGCTTTTCACTGCCGATGATGCCTATGACGCCGCATCCTCCCTCCAGAGAGCGCTTTTTCTCAATGGCTCTTCCCCTGACCATGTTCTGGCGGGATCGGAAAATCGCCTCTGCGATCTTTTCAGTGTTGTCTTTAATGGCCATGTCTATCTCACTCTTTCTGCTGTGTTCTTTTCCATTCCTCAGTCACGTCTTATGACAATTTTTTGAGGTTCTTTGTCCAAATGTCCCGGAATCCGGCAGAAAACTCAAGAGATCCCAGCGCCCCCGCAGCTGACGGATATTATTCATCCCGAGATTGCGCAGCCGCTTTTCCATAGTGATAGCCCAGCTCTTATACAGGTTACAGATCCTGTCTTTGATCCAATCCGCGGTCATTTGCGGCGCCAAATCCGGATCTGTGGTGGCAATACCGATAGGGCAGCCTCTATCCCTCTCACAGTTTCCGCACCGCACGCAGTCTATTGCCACCAATTCCGCCGTGCCGATGACAACCCCGTCTGCACCCAAGGCGATCGCCTTGAGCACGTCTTCTGTGGTGCGGATGCCACCGCTCGCGATCAGTACAACCTCGTCCCGGATACCTTCGTTGACCAAAAACTCGTGGGCCTGTGCCGTTGCATATTCGATCGGCATGGCGATATTTTTCTTGGCGATGTCCGGTGCCGCTCCGGTGCCGCCATACGCCCCGTCCAAGTGGATGACATTTGCTCCGGCATAGTAGCTTCCCACTGCGACCATATCCACATCCGATGGCGTTGAGACTTTGACAGAGACGAGCACATCAGGGTGTATGGAACGGATCCAATCCACATGTTTTTTGTGATCTTCTACCGAATAAACACTGTGAAACGGAAAAGGAGAAAACAGGTTCGTTCCGGGGACTGCCTCGCGCATCGATGCCACTTCCGGCGTATTCTTTTCGCCCAGTAAATGTCCTCCCAATCCCGGCTTTGCTCCCTGGGCATACTTGAATTCGATCATACGGGCCCTGTGGATGGTCTCCTCGCAGACGCCAAATAGCCCTGTGGCGACCTGCGTGATAATAGAATCCGAATAGGGAATTAACTCATCTGGATAACCACCTTCACCCGTGCATGTGAAAGTCCCTATCTCTTTGGCTGCCATAGCACGGCCCAGCATGACATTGAGAGAAATCGATCCGTAAGACATTCCTCCTCCGTAAACCGGGAGAGAGATGCTCATCTTTGGACCGGTTTCCCTTCTATTCAGCGGGATGGTCAAGTCAACGGGCCCTTCGGCCGGTTTTACCTGGAGTAATGATGCAGCCAAAAGCAATTTGTCAAACCCACCCCCGGATCCACCGGTCTGTTCTTCAGGCGATAACTGCGTAGGAGAACCACTCCTTGCGATTCGATATGTTTCAAGCAGAAGAGAAGGCGTCCAGCGCGGGTCACCGAGGACCGAATCCGCCGGGTCTTTGACGATCTCAATGGCATCCCAAGGACAGACATTGACACAGCACCAGTCATTCTCTTTGCACGAGATGCCGATGCATCGGCTGTGGATCGGTTCATCCAGGCTGATTTTACCATCGATCCGCCGGTGAACATCATATTTGCAGCTCACTACACAGAGAGTGCAGTTTGTACAAACTGCACGATCCACAACAACTCGCCATTCTCCTTGTTTGATGCTGAACCTGTCGGGAATCAGCTTTGCTTTTAGATGAGGGAGAGGTTCGCCCTCATTTATCCCGTTGGCATTTGTCTTATTGGAATCGTTATTGATCGGATTCGTCGAGCTGGCCGTAGAGGCATTTTCTGGCATATTCTTCAGCCGTTCGACGAAATTTTTTCGTTCCTCATTTGCAAAAATGGCACGGCCGGTCTCGCCTCGCAACCGCCGGACATCGCGAAGTCCCATAGCGCCCAACACTTCCAGCAGCTGGTCCTTCCAGGAGAGCATGAGATTGATGACACGAGAAGCTCCCCATCGAGGATCGAGCTCTTCGATCCCCTTTGGGATCGGATGTTTATTCCCGTTTTCTCCTGAGGCCCATTTCAAGACATCCATGGCGATCAGTAATGGGATGTCCACCACGACGGCATCTGCACCCAAAACGATGGTTTTAGGGACATGTTCGGCTGCAACAAGACCTCCAGAAGCTACCAGTGTGACTCTGTCTCGCAATCCTTCCTCAACCAATAACCTGTGAGTTTTATGGAGGGATTCCAACAGTGTGATACCGTCTGCACTCTTCCCGTAAATATCTGCACTCAAGTGTAAAATCTCTGCACCCTTTCGTACGAGCTCCAGAATCTTTGTGTCCACTCCAGCGGAAACTGGAACGTGAATAACTGTAAGCACATTGGAGTTGATCTCTCTTACCCGGGCGATTCCAGAGATCGGGTCCATGTCGGGATCGAACTCGACGATAGTCGCCCACTCGATAATATCCCTGTACTTTTCAATATCATTGGGTCCTAATTGAATGAGAAGATGGCTGTAATAATCCTTCAGCTCTTCGGTGGCGTTTTTTGCCGGGACGGTGAGATAGGTTGTCAGCTTGCTCGCAGCCAATGCTAGAGCTGAGATTGCCGTATGCCCTGGAAAAAAGGGCATGAGTCCAAAAATTATGGGAATAGGGATCTCACGGTTGAGGGGGATTTGGGACTTGAGATTGCCCTCTTCATCGAACACCATCCCACACAAGTCTCTTGCCATCTGTCCAAGAGTTACGGTTGTTGAAATGTGTTCTCTACCGTGGATCCCATCACGTGTGGGACGCACGATCTCGGACATATCAGTCCAGATATTATCGTAATAATCCCCGTCAAAATATCCCCGGTAACCGGCACCGCTGACCGGGATCTTTCCTTGTTCTGCTTGCTCTAAGATCGAACGGATTTTGTCTGGAGTGTATGTGTGATCTCCCAAAGTTAGAAATTCCTCGCTCATCTGCATGCTCAATGCTTCCCGCGGACAACGGTTGAGGCAGGCAAAACAATTGCGGCAACAGTTCTCCTTGGGATCGGCCATTTTTCGTGGATCATCCTCAGAGCGGTGATGACAGTCGTAAATACATGCTTCGATACAGGTGCCGCAGTTAATACACCGGTCGGTGCGGAGGATACGATAAGGAGTCACGATGGAGTAGCGTGAAGGAGTCGGAATAGGTGAAAGGCGTTTAGGGTGAGTCATTCCTTTGCTCCATCTTCTGGTCTATCGACAACCGGAACTCTGGACAGTTTAACCTCCGGCGACCAGTCCGGTAGATCCAGGCCAAAAATGTCTTTTATGAACTCCCGGCGAGAGTCCAGTTTTTCGATAAAGCTCTGCACGGTTTCAGCGGGAGACCCGAACCGATCCTCCAGCAAGTCCTCAAGCACAAGATAACAATCGCGGAGCGGCAAATGAGTCTGGCAGACCTCCTCGCACAAACCGCAGTGAAGGCACTGGAAGGGTGCGTGTGCCTCTTCTTGATACAGTCCCACGCCTTTTTTCATCGCCTCTGCCATCCGTAATTTCGTCCTGCCGGTAACCAGTTCGTCTTCGGTGATATGGTAGGCCGGGCAGACTGAGATACACGCGCCGCATGACGTGCACCGTAAAGCACTCTGGTGTAACAGGTCTTCACCGTGGTTGCCTTCTTTCGCGGGGATGTCCCACTGGCTTTGTGGCTCTGGCCCGGTGAGCCTGGCGATCAATCCCAAAATCGGTGTAAATAAGTGTGATAAGGCCAATACCGGGCGGAAAATTACCGGGTGGAGGAAAAGCGATGGGATGCTGAAAAATCGTCCTTTGATCTTAAAAAATTTATTGGGATTCAATATGTCTTTAGGATCGATCTCGTACTTGATTCGCTTGAGTCTGTTCAGTCGACTCCGGCTATATTTGCTAGTGATAAAGGGAGTGTTCCAAATGCCAACTCCATAAGGGGCCCCTCCATAGTGCACTGCCATCCTGACCAGTAGCTGAATGAACAGAAGGCTCAAAACATAGTGGACAGTCCTTGAATAATCACAGCTGAAAGAAACGATGAGCAGATAAGAGTAAAATCCCCTATTCTTCGATATCGATTCCCCATCATAAATATGTGACTGATTATTACCGCAGACGATCACTTCCACAGTGGATTCGATATTGAAATGCCGTGCCAGTTTCTCGACCTTTTTGACATATTTCAATATCTTTTCTCTGGGGATTACTACCTCTGATCCTAGAAGGCCGGGGCCGATGCGCTGGGCTTTGAGAGGGAAATACCGGTCAGCCCATAGATAACGGGCAGCCACCCTATTTTCCGAAACGGAATTTGAATTTCCATTTAAAAAAGAGATGAATTTTTGCTCGTGTTCCGGTGTGTCGAAATGAAGAAGAACAGTATCGTTTTCTGGGACTATGGGATCTTTAAGCTGGGTTTGCTCTACAAAAAGAATGTTTTCCCGTTTTAAGTATTTACGGTCAAAAAAGACAACATGTGATGGCTGAAAATCCCCGTTGGTGAGCTCATCAATAAATTCGAATGCTTGTCCTGGATCGTCGAATGTAAGCATGTGAGCCCCGCTGTGTCTGGGTTTGGGCCGGACACGCAGCGTGATTTCTGTAAGAATACCGAACTGTCCCTCTGTTCCAAACAGGTCTTTTATGGATTCGTCTTTGGAGTTCAGCTCGTCTATAGTGCCGTCTGGTCTGGCGACACGGACAGCGATAACAGATTCGTAGACGCTTCCATGTGCATAACTGTCCAATCCCATCCCACCTGTGGAGATCCATCCGGCTACAGTGGAAAACCGGCTGGTGGGAGTTGTTTGAGGAACCAATCCATAGGGTTCAAGATGAGTTGCCACATCTGCCCAACGAGCGCCTGGTTGCACACGAACAATCTGGGTTTTTGGGTCGACATCAAGAACGCCCATCATCGGGGAAAGATCCATCACGACTCCATTCCGGGTGGGGACAGCACCGCCAAAAGCGAATGAGCCTGATCCTCTCGGGAAAACGGCCAATCTTTTGGAGTTGCAGTATGCGAGGATTGAAGAGATGTCCTTCTCAGTTTTTGGCTGGACCACTAGAGACGGAGTTGTGCGGTGGAGAATTTTTTCCATCAATGCGGGGACACGAGCAAGGTCCCTGCTGTAATTCCTCCGCTCAAAATAGTTTATAGCCACACGGCAATTTTCGCTGAGATGTGGGCGAAGGTCTTGTGCTAGAGACTCTATCTGTTGCCTCCGCACAGGAGTGTCCTTGTCTGTGATATACTTCCACAGCAGCTCCAGCCGGCGCTGTGGAGATTTGAAAATAATATAGGAGAGCAACCGCCGTGTTTCACGGAAACTTAAGGAAGGGGATTCCTGCATGAGAAGATCCCCCACACGAGGTGCGGGCTCAATGCCGTATGTCCGTTTTCTCCGGTTCGCTGTTTTACGAGCGCGTTCCATTAAATATTCTTTCCAGCTCATCTTTGCATTACTCCAAGTCAAGACCTCAGTTTTTTGGTTGTTTTGTTTTTACATGCCTTGCCGTTTTTGTCTTTCTCCTTCTGTGTATTTTGTTTAACGCGAATAGTTATGAAATATATTATAAAATATTATATATGTCAAGAATATATTGGTATAATATTGACAATTGTATGATATTAACATATAATTCCTTACAATTGAAAGGAGGTAATATGGTTGATGATGCGGGAAAAAAGATCATAAGAGCCCTCAATCAGAATTCGAGAAAGAGCTTTCGGGAAATTGCCAAGGATATTGGGATATCCGCCCCAGCGGTTATAGATAAAGTTAAAAAACTTGAAGAAGCAGGTGCCATTAAAGGATACATCCCGGTCCTTGATTCGAAGTATTTCGGGTATGACTTGACAGCAATAATCGCTATTCGCATTTCCAATGGCAAACTTATCCAAACTCAGGAAAAAATCGCTGAGGATCCCCATGTGTTCGCGATCTACGATGTTACTGGAGAGTGGGATTCATTCGTGTGTGCTCGTTTTAAAGATAGGGAAGACTTGAACACATTTATCAAGTATATCCTTAATCAGAAATATGTGGAACGAACGATCACCCACATCGTGCTAAATGTGGTCAAGGACGAGCGAAGGCTGCTTATCTAAAAATATGGGGACAGCATACGTCATTCCATATCAGCGTATGTTCAAAAGTGTTATACTGACTTCAGAATAAAGTATGATGTCCCATGAATTTAAAATAGAAAACTAATCCAGAAAATAACTTTTCTGGATATAGAGAAATGTGAACGAGAGAAGTCCCGAAAACATCTACAGGAGCAGAATTGAACAGTATAAGTCCAAGATAAAAAATATTAAGAACTTAGAAACAGCCCTCTCCTTGATAAAACTGGCACTAGCCATAGGTTTTATCATCGTGTTTTATCTGGCAGCCATGGCCTACACACCAATCCGTTTAATCGGGCTCATCGCGCTTGCTGTCGTTTTTACTTTAATCGCCATTATCCATGAAAACTACATTAAAAAGAGAACCTCCATCCAAACTCTTCAATCCATAAACGAAGATGAGATTCATTCTCTCAACCATGAATTTCCAGATGATAACTTTGGCGAGCTGTTCCAGGATCCAGATCATCCCTACAGCTATGACCTGGATTTTTTTGTTAAGAGGGGTGTTTTCCACTTTATCAACCGGGCAAAAACCGGAATGGGATGGCGATGCCTCGCAGAGTGGCTGGGAAATCTCCTTTCCAAAACCGACACAGCACAGATAAAAGAAAGACAAAAAGCTGTATCTGAATTAAGCGAGAAGATTGACCTCAGACAAAATGTTCAAGCGCACGGCAGATCGGTCGACCATTCACTGGAAAGACTAAAGGCCATAACAGACCTCATCAATGAACCTCTCTTTATACTCCCAAGGAAGGGATTGATTTTTTTTATTCATATAATGCCTTTGATCACTTTGGGATTTATCGGGCTCATTTTCGCTGGCTTCCCATGGCCTATCATTTTTTTGCCTGTAACCGTCCAATTCATTCTCAACAGACGAATACGTGATAAATTGACACGAATATTCCTGATGGCAACGAGTAATTCACGCATCCTGAGAAATTACTCCCAGATTATCGCTGATATCGAAAAGGCAGATTTTTCCAGTGAAATGCTGAACGGAATCAAAAAAAGTCTTTTTACAAACGAAAGGTCTGCATCTTTTTTTATCTCCAAGTTATCGTCCCTTGTCGGATATTTAGAACTCCGGCGGAATGGATTCTTTCACCCCATATTCAATAATCTTTTTTTCTGGGATCTTCACTGGACCTACAGGATCGAGAAATGGAAAGTCAAAATTGCCCCACAGGTGCCAGGCTGGTTTGATACGATCGGCCGTTTCGAAGCTCTCTCCAGCTTTGCCAGCCTGTATTTCAATCATCCCAGGTGGGCCATGCCGGAAATGAGCACGTCGGAATTCACGTTTAAGGCACAAAATCTTGGACATATCTTAATCCCTGAGGACAAGAGAGTCTGTAATGACGTAAACATGGATGGCAAGAGCAAAATTTGGGTCATAACCGGGCCTAATATGTCGGGAAAAAGTACTCTTCTCAAAACTGTGGGCGTAAATATGGTGTTGGCACTGGCGGGCGCTCCTGTGTGTGCGGATGCATGTGTGATATCCCCCGCGAAGCTGTATACGAACCTAAAAGTCAGTGATTCTTTAGACAAAAATCTCTCACTCTTTTATGCCGAGCTTCAACGGCTCAAAATGGTTGTTGATGGGGTTGCTAAACACGAGACAGTATTTTTTTTACTCGATGAGATGTTAAAGGGAACAAATGCTGTCGATCGCCAGGCAGGTGCCCTTGCCTTGCTCAGACAACTCTGTACAAGGGAATCCAACGGTTTTGTTGCCACACACGACCTTGAATTAACCAAGCTGGAAGAGGAATTTCCTGAAAAGATCAAAAACTATCACTTTGATGGTACTGTCAAAGATGACAAACTCCTCTTCGATTTCAAGCTCAAAAGCGGCAAATGCGAGAGCTTCAACGCCCTCCTCCTTATGCGTAAAATGGGAATCGATGTCTGAATGATATTTCAGGCGCATCTCATTATTAGCTCACCTTAATTGCGTAGGGACACCCCTCTGACTACGAATCAGTAGGTCGGCAGTTCGAATCTGTCCGGGCGTACCAGAGGTTTCCCCATATTTACGGCGATTTACACTATTTATAGTTTTCAGCACCATTCCATTATTTTCAACGCTTTTCAACATTTTTTGTGTAATATTTGTGAAATGGGAAATCCATTTCACAATACAAGTACATACTGTTCTCAAAATCCAGTTAACTTCACGGTGAGTGTGGGTTCGATTCCCTCCTCCAGCAGCAGTTTTCCCTAGTATCTCCTAATTTCGCAGAAGCGGAAGTCTCATGTCTGGTAACATAAATCCAACGCTGGCAACAATTTTTTATCGAGTATAAAATTGTCACAGATTTGGGAATGTTTCAGGACGTGAAGCAACCTTAGCGTTTTTTCCAGGTGAAGGGAATCCTGAGCCGTTCTTCCACCCAGCTTCGGTTGATCCTCATGCGGAACTGGCTGTGCTGCATCGTTTCTCCTTCATCATGTTCGAGGGCCAAGTTGTAATATTTTATGGCTGCTTTCCGATCCCCCACCAGGTCCTTGAGGTGTCCCATCCAAGTATAGGCCGTGAATTTATAAATCTCAGACACCTCCATCCTGGAAACCCTTTCCATAGCCACAAACGCCTCCGGATAATATCCGCTGTCGAACAACAACAATCCCAGCTTGAACCAAAAACCTTCGCTGTCGATGTTCAAATCCTTGGCTTTTTCATAGATCGCAAATGGTGTTTTGCCTTCTCGCTTCCAATTGAGATCTTCCACTATCTTCTGGAGCCGTTCAGTGGTAGGTTGGGAGGGGATATCAACCAAGGATTCTGTTGTGAAGGGTATTTTTAGTCGTTCCTCGATCCATTGCCGGTTCATGTTTATCCTCAGCCAACTGTGACGCATTGGCTCCCCGGTGTCATGTTTTAGGGCTTCTTGATAATGGGCTATGGCTTCTTCTCTCTCTCCCATCAGGTCTTTCAGCAATCCCAACCAAGCCAAGGAGGCGAACTTTGTGATATCTTCGGTTGCGAGCGAGGAAACCTTCTCGAAAGAATCAAATGCCTCTAAGTAGTGCTCAAATTCATACAATCCCATGCCAAGGCGGTACCACAACATGCTGTTGGTTATGCTTTCTTCCTTCAATACTCTGTAAGCCTTCAGGCTGTTTTCCAATATCCCTCCAAGAGCCAATAAATCGGCCGCCTCCTCCGATATCTCTGCCAGGGGCTCTTTAAGCATAGCCAGTTTGAAATTGGGATTCAATATCGCTTCTTTTAGCTTGGCATCGCTCCGAAAAACCAGCACATCGACCCCCAGCCTGCGGTCAGTCTGTTTTACCTGTTCTGTGCCGTCATCAAAAACCGCCTTTATCGGCACAGGCATCAGCATGGACCCAAGCCTCTTCACTTTGACCTCTGATCGATAGACATCGCCATCCTTTTCGCACTTCTTCGATTCGATGTTGTAACAGAGATATTTGTTCGAGCGCACCCATTGATCAAAAAACCAATCCAGATTTTGACCGCTTTCCTTCTCGTAGAACCTTTGCAAATCCCACCATCCAAGCCGCTTTCCTCCGTATACCTTCAAACATTTTTTGTAAATCCTCTCAAAAGTATCCCGACCCAAAACTGAATCCAAAGCGCTGATGATGCTAAAACCCTTGCTGTGGATTACTGTGTTATTGTGGTCATACTGAATTTTAGAAAGCTGGGCAGGCGGGATATCCATTGTGGTGTCGTTATACATAGCTGTTCCTGTGAGATAATTGCTCATCCAGCCCTGGCGGCGCTTGGGATCGATGTTGCAGTCAAGGATATACTCTGTATCCGCAAAGATCCCCATCCCGATCCAGACCCAGGCAGGATTGTCCGGGTCAAGAACCCACTCTCCCCAGTATTCGTGACCTATCTCATGGGCTGTGATCCTCTGCCAATGGGTCAACGGTTCTCCCTCTTTGAAAGTCTCCTCCCCGTGAATCACAACGATGCCCGTGGCAAAGGGATAACCACCCCAACGTCCCGGGCCTCCAGGAATGATATATAGGAATTTGAAAGGATAAAAACCGAGCCAGTCTTTGTAGTACTTTATGGCATCAACAGCCGCATCCATGCAGACATCAGCAGCCTTTGCCCCTTTATCAGTAAAAAGCGTGGTTATGTGAATTCCATCAACCTCCCGGGTATCGGTTTTATGGTCCTTTGCCAAATGGATGCCAAAGGTTCTCGCTCCATCAATCTCATAGCGCCCTGTTTGTGCATTCAATCCTCCACTGATGGCCAGGGCCCATTCCTCTGGAATGTCCAGCTTGACTGAATAGGAGTCATGCACCGGGAGGCCGTCCCACCATATCCGCGGATACCAGCGTGTCGTCCCAAATTCGGTTTGATCTTCTTCAACCTTGAAGTTTTGTTTAAAGGAGATTTCGAGGTGAATTTCGGATCCCGGACCAAGCGGTTCAGACAGCCGATAAAAAAGAGGTGAATCGGCCCCTGATTTTTCCTTTTTGCTTAAAAGAATCAAGGTGTTTCCGGGGGCGAGGATATCAATCGAATAGCTTCTGTTGATCAACCAATCAAAAGCCAAAACATCTATCGGCCTGTCTGTGTTATTTTTCAGAACAACTATCTCTTTCCCCTCGATGAAGCCCTTCTCAAGGTCGATTTTGGCATCGATGACATAATGGCACTTGTGTGGATCCACTGGAACCCAGTAGCCTTCCTGTCCGAGAAGTAACGGAATAAATGCCAGCGACAATAATAAGCCCAACGACAGACAATAAATGAACGTTTTTTCTCTCATATTAAATCCCTCCTCAAAGAGTCAGAATATAGACTTATAAACATCCTCAATTTGTATTACTGGATTTAAACACAAAAAGTTGAAATGAAAATATCAAATCAGGGTGAATTCCGTCAAATTGTTCTTCGGTGTGTCCCACTAAGCGTGTTGGATTGGAACTAAGGTTCAGTATCAATAACAATTTTTCGTTCCAAAAATTCGTTGTATTTTATGATATGGACGCAAGGGACTTAAAATCCCTCGTAGGTTATCCTACGTGCCGGTTCGAGTCCGGCCCTCGGCACTCTTTTTGTACCTAATTTCCTCGGAATGAGTTATTTGGCGTAACCACACCAAACTAAACCAAAATTAACGAAAACAGACAAATTTGGTCTGTTTTGGCATGCTTTTGTCCCTATTTTGTCCCTAAAATGAATGCCGGCCGTTGTCAGCAAAAGGGGGTTGATGGGAACCATTAAGGCGGGAACTCTCTCCGACCGGCTCAAGAGAGCCATTGCCATAATAACACAAATTTTATTCCTCATTGCAACCGCAAAAGGAGCAAAATACGGCAGATTGACAGAGTTGCAATATTTGCATATGCTTAGAACCTAATGCTCAAGGGGCAACACATCACGACCTTAGACAAATCAGGCAGAGTCAGGCTCCCCTCCAAGTTGCGGAAATCAATCGAAGAAAAATACGGGAGGGAAGTTTTCATAACTTCCTTGGATGGAAACAGTGTCCAGATTTTTCCCATCCAAGAATGGAAGAACATGACTTATTTTACCGATGAAAGCGCCCTTAAAAACCCGACGATAAGAAAATTTATTCTCAGGGTTAACATGTTGGGCGTTAAGAGAGAAATTGATAAATGGGGGAGGGTATTGATTCCCAAGGAACTCAGGCATAGTGTTAAATTGCAAGGAAAATTAATTATTGAGGGTGCGAAAAACCACTTGATTTTGAAACAATATGTTTTTTAATTCAAAAAATACTGAGGTTAAACATGAAAGACATTGATTTCGAAGATAAGCTTTGGAAAGCGGCAGACAAGCTAAGGAAAAAAGTTGAAGTCCATGAATATAAATACGTAGTACTGGGATTGGTTTTTCTTCGCTATCTTTCCTTCGCTTTTGAGGAAAGGCAGAATGAACTGGAAGAGGATCTAGCAGATCCAAAGAGCAAGAAATACGTGGCCTCCAAGGAATTCAGAAAAGAGATAAAGGAGGACCATGATTATTACCTATCCAACGGAATTCTTTTCGTTCCGAAAGAGGCAAGGTGGGAATATCTTGTCAAGAACGCAACTCAACCTGACATCGGAGAAATCTTAGACAAAGCAGTTGAAATTCTCGAAGAATGTTACCCTAAACAATTAAAGGATGTGATACCTAAAATTTATACGAGCATAAACCTTGATTCACTTGATTTAGCGTACTTGATCGACGTTTTCTCCTCAATTGACTTCGGAGACGACCACAAAGGGAAAGATATTTTTGGTAGGATATATGAATATTTCTTGGGGAAATTCGCAGAAGCAGAAGGTAAAAAGGGAGGAGAATTCTATACTCCAAGATCCCTTACAAAATTGATAGTTGAGATCCTTGATGTAAAAGGAGGGAGGATTTTTGACTCCGCTTGCGGAAGTGGCGGATTTTTTGTCTCTGCCCTTGAAAAAATGGAAAAGGGAAACCTAGATAAAAATACTCTTTCCATTAATGGACAGGAATCAAAACCGATGCCCTGGAAAATATGCAAGATGAACCTAGCGCTACGCGGTGCAGAAGGTGATATCAAGGTTGGTGATTCATATCACGATGATAAGTTCCCTGATTTGAGAGCAGATTATGTAGTTTCTAATCCGCCTTTCAATGACAGTGAGTGGGGAGCAGACAGGATAAAATACGATGATCCCAGATTTAAGTATGGCACTCCGCCCGATGGAAACGGAAACTACGCCTGGATTCAACAATACATATATCACCTATCTCCAAAAGGACGAGCTGGATATGTTATGGCAAATGGTGCTTTATCAGGTGGAGGAATTGAAGGGGAAATAAGGAAAAAAATAATTGAAGAGGATATGATCTGGGGAGTTGTCGCATGTCCTCCAAAACTATTTTATAACGTGCCCATAGCGGTATCTCTATGGTTTTTAAGGCCAAAAAACTCTAAGCCTACCCATATGAATGGAAAAGTATTGTTCATATACGCGAAAAAGATGTTCAAGCGCATATCACGAAAACAAGTAATTCTGACTGAAGATCATCTTAAAAAAATAGTTGAAAAATTCCATTTGTTCGAAAAAGGCGATTTTTCCAATATTGATGAGGTCGGATTTGCGAGGGCCGCAAATCTCCAGGATATAAGGAAAAACCTTCACGTTCTGACTCCTGGCCGATATGTTGGAATTAAGTTGGATGAAGATGACACTCCGTTTGAGGATAAGATGAGAGGCTATTCTGAGGAACTATCGAAATTGCTGAATAATGAAGAAAATCTAAATAAGAATATAAGAGAAGTCTTCAAAGCTCTGAATTTTAAGGTGTAAATAATGCTTAAAGTTAGATGGGAAGCCAAATTTAAGGAAATGGTAAATGGATATGATATTCCTAACGATTGGGAAGAGAAGACGATAAATCAAGTTCTAGTGAACTTAAAGAAAGGGAAAACTCCAAAAGACATTAAAGGCAAATACCCATACTTTTCCGCAAAATTTCTCAGGGGAGAGGAAAACATCATTGGAAAATTTGGTCGAGAGGCAGGTGTATTTGTAAAAGAGGACGATATTGTAATCTTATGGGATGGAGGGAACTCTGGAGAAGTGTTTAAAGGGAAAAGTGGAATACTTGCTTCTACGATGTGCAAAGTAGAATTCGACGATTCTTTTGAAAAAGAATTTTTATATGTAGTGTTGAAAGCTAGAGAAGATGAATTGAAAGATTCAAAGTCAGGGACAGATGACCGACATCTGGATAAGGACTATTTTTTTTCTTTTTCAATCCAGCGTCCCTCTCTCAGAGAACAATCCCGAATTGCTAAAGTTCTCATATGGTTCCACGAATTAATCGAAAATAAAAAGAGGCAAATCGAAGTCTATGAAACGGCTGCTGAAGCTATTTTCAAAAAAATGTTTTTCAATTTCTCATCCTTAAGGAAAGGCGAGTACGATCCGTCATCAATCGAGGATCTGCCGGATGGGTGGGAAGTGAAGCCAATTGGGAAGATTGCGAAATGTGTTAGTGGTTTCTCTTATAGTAGCAAGGAGAAATTTGAGGATAAAGGTAATGATAGTTATGTATTCATCAATTTGAACAATTTAGTTGAAGGTGGGGGATTTAAGCCTGAATATTCATGGCTTAAAAGCGAAAAATTAAAAGACCGACACTATTTAGAAGAATGCGATCTAATTATCTCTAATGTTCACTTCGGAGTCGGCGGATCTGAAACTGAAAGACTAATGGCAGTTCCTGCCTTGGTAAGTTTTCCTCCCGGATACGATAAAAAGCTGGGAGTGTATTCAATGGATCTTACCAGAATTATTCCGAACTCCCCAAAAATGAAATACTACATGTATGAATATTTGAAAATCACTAGAGAAGACAGTGCAAGTTTCAGTACAGGAACAAGTATCCTTCATTTAGATCATACTAATTTTAAAAAAAACAAGATGATTATATGCCCCAATGATCCAGTATTGAAAAAATTCAATTCATTAGCTGGGCCAATGTTTGAGAAGATAAGACTTAGTCAGAAACAGATTATTATCCTTGAAAAAGTGAGAGATACATTATTGCCTTTACTCGTCTTTGGAAAACTGAGAGTGGAGGAGATTTAAGATGAATGTTGAAGCTGAACTGACCGAAGATTACATGGTCGAGCAGTCTGCTTTAGAATGGCTTAAGGATCTCAAATATTCTTGCATTCACGGCTCCGATCTATCCCCGGAAAAGGAAGAAAGGGAATCGTATAGAAACGTTATTTTGAAGAAGAGATTCATCAAAGCAATAAAAAAACTGAATCCCTGGTTGATAAATGAACAAGCGGAGAAGGTTTACAAAAAAGTCGCGGATATCGACCATCCGGATTTCATAATGAAGAGCAAGATGTTCTACGAGATGCTCGTGAAAGGAGCAAAGATCACGATCAGAGAGAAGGGAAGGGACAAAACGAGGATCGTAATACTGATAGATTTTCAAAACCAAAAGAATAACGACTTCCTGGCAGCGAATCAGTTTTCCGTTGAGTACCAATACCAGAATAACGAGTACAGGAGGCCAGACCTAGTCGTTTTCGTAAACGGATTGCCCCTTGCGGTTTTCGAATTCAAGAATTTCAACGCGAACGAGACGGCAAAAGATGCCTATTACGATCACAAGAATAAGATGGAGGATATCCCGCAGCTCTACGTTTATGCCCAGGTATTAGGAGCAAGCGACGGATTGGAGACAAAGTACGGATCTACCACCAGCGATTGGGACAGGTTCTTCGTATGGGAAGGGATATTTGACGACAACGATCTGGAAGCGAAAGAGATCGAGGAAGGCCGGTATTACTACGTTTACAAGCCTGAAAACAAGGATATGACCTCACTCGAAGTCCTCCTGAATGGGCTTTTCAGGAAAGAACATCTGGCGGAATACTTGCAGGATTTCGTTTTTTTTGAAAAATCAGGAGAGAGTTACGAAAAGAAGATTGCGATGTTCCACCAGTTTTACGTCGTCAGGAAGGCCGTAAAGAGAACGGAAAATTCTGTATCCAAAGCGCAGACGCTGGAGGAGAGAAGAATCGGCATAGTCTGGCACACCCAGGGAACGGGAAAATCCTTGACCATGCTTTTCTATGCAAGGAAGGCTTTGAAACTCAAAGCGCTCGAATATCCTCTTCTGGTTTTTATTACGGATCGAAACAATTTGGACGAGCAGCTATACGGAGTGTTCGCGGAGCTGCCAATTGCCAAGCAGGCGAAATCAATAAAAGATCTGCAAGGATTGATCACTCCCAAAGCCGGAGGAATCATCTTCACCACGATCCAGAAATTCGGAAGAAAGAAGGCGGAGGAATATCCGCTACTCACTCAGAGAAGAAACATCGTTGTCATCGCGGACGAAGCGCACAGAAGTCAGTATAGAGAGCTTGCAATGAATCTGAGAAGGGCGATCCCTAACGCTTCTTTCATGGGATTCACGGCAACGCCCATCGAGCTTCAGGACCGCTCTACTTCCCTCGTATTTGGGGAGCACGTCAGCGTTTACTCCATGGACAAAGCGAAAAGACACAAAGTGGTCGTTCCGATTTATTATGAGGCCAGACTCTCAAAGCTTCACCTGACCAACGAATTCATAGACGAAGAATTCGAGAAGATTTCGGAAGAGGTTGCGAAAGATCCACAGACGAAGCAGTCTTTAAAAAAGAGATTCGCGAGACTGGAAAAGTTGATGCTTTCCGAAGACAGAATGGATGAGATTGCGAAGGACATTGTCAGCCATTTCAACAAGCGAGTCCAGGAATTCGAAGGGAAAGCGTTGGTCGTCACGATAAGCAGGAAAATTGCGGTTAAGTTGTACGAAAAAATAGTAGGCCAGCCGAATGCTCCATCCACGGTCGCTGTGATTTCCGGGAATAAGCAAAGAGATCCCAGGGAATTTTGGCCGCATCTGAGAAACAAGCACGAAACCGAGGAACTGGCGAACAATTTCAAAAATCCAGAGACAGATCCGAAACTTGCAATCGTGGTCGACATGTGGCTTACGGGTTTTGACGTTCCATGCCTCCACACGATGTACTTTGACAAGCCCATGAAAGATCATTCACTCGTCCAGGCGATAGCTAGGGTTAACAGGGTATTCAAGGACAAGCCGGGCGGCCTGATCGTGGATTACATAGGCATAGTGGACAACATCCGGAAATCATTGAGCGTTTACACCGTTGATACGATAAAAGAGATTTTCGTCAACATAAATGAGGTCATTTCTCTGTTAAAGGAGAAATACGACATAGTCATTTCCCTCTTCCACGGGCTGAATTATAAGGGTTGGCCTAAGCTTAAATCAACCGAGCTGTCTAAACTGACTACCCTGGCTTATGACAGGATAAGCAAGGAAGAAGATATAAAGAAGAGGTTCATCAGGAATTTCGTCGCGTTGAAAAAATTATACGCCCTGGCGAGTCCACATCCTGAAGCGTACAAGATTAAAGACGACATCCGGTTTTTCGAGATGATAAAAAAAATGGTCGTGAAGTATTCAGTAGCCAGGGTAAAGGACATCCACAGGGATCTTGAGTACGAAATTAGCCACCTCATCTCGAAGAGCATTGCTGCTGAAGAGCCAATTGATGTTTTCTCTTTGATGGGGAAGGAGAGGCCGGAAATTTCGATTTTCGACGAGAAGTTTCTCGATAAGTTCAAGGACATGGAGTATAAAAATTATGCGGCTGAACTTCTAGCCAAAATCATTAGGGACGATCTTGTGATACGGACCAAGATCAATCCCTTCAGGTATCAATCCCTTTTCGAAATGATGAAGAAAATCATCGAGAAGTACAACGTCAAACTCATCGATACAGCAGAAATCATAGAGGAATTGATTAAGATCGCAAGGGAAATAAAGAAAGCCGTTGATGAGGGCAAAAAAATCAACCTTGGCGACGAAGAGCTCGCTTTTTACGATCTTCTCGCTTCTGAGAAAAAATGCTTCGAAAATTACAAAGAAGTGGAGGAAGTGGCAAAAGAGATAGTGAAGGAACTTGGCTATTACATTAAGGTTGCTGACTGGAACAGGAAGGAATACGTCAAGGCGAAGATAAAGGCCGCCGTGAAGAATGTTTTAATCAGAGTAATCGATGGGAGGGTGAGCTATAAAGAAATTGAGAGATTATCGGGAGAAGTAATAGGCCACGCAATGATGATATACGCTACGGCGTAGAAATTTGGGTAAAGTATTTATTTATAATTTTGATTTATTAAAATCATGATAACAGGAAAAGCCCAAGTAAGATGTCCGTTCTGTGATAAGAATGGAGTAATAGCTTTCTACAAACCTCCGCATAGAGAACCGAGCAGTAGCAGAATTTCTGGGAAATCCGTGACAAAACAAATTCTGAAGGACGAATCTTATCACATTCAATCTGATTGCCCCCATTGTGGAGCCAAAAAGAAGGATATTCAGGCTTGGTATGACGGAACTTACGAGCAAAAAAGAACGTACGATGAAAGAATAGAAAGGTTGAAGAAAAGGGGATTGCCGCTGGTTTTGGGGAGTAAATGATCATATAAATCCTTGATGGAGAATTTCTAATATGGAAACGGGATTTTCTAGGAAATTGATCGAAGTAGAGATACGCCTTGGGTTCTTGAGCATTCCTAGCAGGGGTACAGATATAATGCCGGACGAGAAGACGAAAGTGGATGTTTATCTTGATAATGAAAGCAATACACGCTCCTTGAGCTATAATCCCGGTCATAAAAGACTTTTTGGCCTGACGGAATGGTACAGAAAACATAATGCAAATCCCAAGGATGAAGTCACCCTGAAGCTGATCAAAAAAGCTCCCATTACTTACAAACTCACATTTGATAAAGCAGAGCCCTTGGAGGATCAAAGATCCAGGGAAAGGGAGGCAAAGGAACTTATAGATCTTTCCGGACTTTCCTCCACTTCCAAAGGCGACATTGTTGAAGACAGGATAAAGGAACTTATCCTTTTATACGGACAGGGACTGCTTAATGTCTATAAGCCGGTAAGCGATACTGAGGGAATAGATCTCATAATTGTTAAAAGCGGCATTTTCCAACCAATTTTTGTTCAGGTCAAGGGGAGATTCAATCTTCAAAAAAACAGAGCGATAATTGCCGATATTAGTCTTAAAACCTTCAACCCTCATCATTCATATTATGCAGTAATTGCCTACTTTAATCCCTCTACCTTAGAAATCAATGATCATTTATTGATGATCCCTTCAGAAGAAGTGAAAGACAACGCTGTAATCATAAATACGAAATATGGACAAAGATACAGAGTAACAACCCAGCTAAATCCAGAATCAAAAAGCAAATGGGCAAAATTTATAATAAAGAAGTCTGAACTTGCGGACCGATTGCTGGAAAAATTTGAAGAAATGGCAAGATATATAAAGTGAGGTATTATGGGAAAATATGATCAATTAAAATATTTGAAAAAAACAAAAGCAAGAGTAAATCACGTATGCGATAAGTGTGGTAAAGAAATTAAATCAGATAACTTCTATTACAAAGAAACTATAAAGGATAGATTTTTACATTCTCTCCACGCAAAGAAGTTTTGTGCAGAGTGTTATGAAAAATATGGAGATAACCTGATAAGATAAAGAATCAATTGTGTAAGAGAGGATTGCCGCTGGTTCTGGGGAGTGAGCAGAATTAGTCTGAAAAAGCGTTATATAATTAGTATATTGATTTTAAATACAATAAAATAATTAATGAATAGTTTAATGCGTTTCAACATTAAATTCGGTGTATAAAATGAGTGAAAAAGGAAGTCTCTTCTTTGATATAGATTCTAGACTACTTTTTGAATTAGGTGAGAATCTTGTAACAAACAGAGCAATCGCGCTCTCAGAGCTAGTTAAAAATTCATATGATGCAGATGGCACCGAAGCAATAGTGCGGATGAAAAACACCAGAAAACCTGGAGGGACTATAATTGTTGAGGACAATGGGACAGGGATGTCATTATCTCGGTTTAAAAAAACATGGATGAGAATAGCGACGATTGATAAGGAAGAGAATCCCTTTTCTCAGATATATAAAAGAAAAAAAGCAGGAAAAAAGGGGATTGGTAGATTTGCATGCAGAAGATTATCAAAGAGACTCATATTAAAATCTGTTTCTGAAAAAAGTGATAAAAAAGAAGAGCTTAGAGCTGTTTTCGAATGGTTAACATTTATTCCTGGTTCAGATGTGAATGAAATTCCTGTCGAATATTCTTCAAGAGAAGTAGATAAAGATACCCCAACGGGTACAGTACTGATATTAAAAGATACGAATGAAGGTTGGACTGAGTGGAACATCAGAGAACTTCGAAATGAATTATCAGATTTGATTTCACCAGCAACTTTTAAATCTGATGTAAAAACAATAAAAACTGAATATGATCCGGGCTTTCGCATTGAATTTGAGTGTCCCGAATTTCCTACAAAAGACAAGCCACTTGATACAGAGTTCTTTAAGAATGCTTGGACAGAGCTAACTGGACATGTAAATAAAGAGGGTGAGTCAAGTTATGAGATAGAGGTAATCAATAAAATAATTAATAAAAGGGGGAGAGTATTTAAACGACAGGAAAAATTCAAACACCTGAAAAATACAGATTTAAAAGTATATATATTTAGTTACCGACCAGATTTATTTAAAAAATCAGAATGGGCGGTCGGTAAGGCAAGAAAAATTGGGGGAGAAAGGGGTGGTATTAAAGTCTATGCTGATAAATTCAGAGTATTTGGTTATGGCGGGAAAGGAGATGACTGGTTAAGATTGGATTATGACAGAGCTAGGTCATTAATCGGTGTAGATGAAGAAGTAAGTGGATTTTCTGAAGATAAAAAACAAAGACCAGGTTTAAGATTATTCCGAAATCATCAGTTATTTGGACACGTAGTTTTCACAACAGATGATAATCCTGCGCTAGAGATCACCGCAAATCGGGAAAGGCTTAAAGATAATGAAGCTTTTGAGGAATTAAGAAAATTAGTTCGACTGGGAATTGATTTTGCGACTGTTCTGTATGCAAACGAGATAGATAGAGAAAAAAAGGAGGAGAAAGAAAGAAAAAGGCTGGAAGAAGAGGCAAGAAAAAAAGCTGAAGAAGAAGCACAAATAAAAATAGAAGAGGCAAAAAAGAGGGCCGAGGAAAGAGCTGCAAGAGCGGAAGAAGCAAGAAATAAGGCTGAAGAAAGAGCAGTAATAGCAGAGGAGGAAAGAAAAAAGGCAGAAGCAGAAAGAAAAAAGGCAGAGGAAGCAAGAAGAAAAGCAGAGCAGGAACGAAGAAAGGCTGAAGAAGAGGCAAGAAAAACCAAGGAAGAACGAGAAAAGGAAAAGGCAGAACAGGCTTTAAAAAAAGAAGAAGAAAGAATAAAAGCTGAAGAAGAAGCTAGGTTAAAAGAAGAGAGGAAACGAGAAGAAGAAAAAGAGGCAAAAAAAAGAGCAGAAGAGGCAAGAAGAAAAGCTGAAAAGACTAGAAGAAAAGAAGTAGAAGAGAAGGAAAAGGCTGAAGAAAAATTACTTGAATTGAAGAGCGATGAGATAAGAAAAGAAAGGCAGAAATACGAAGAGGAATATTCCCGTCTGAGGGTTCTCGCCTCAACAGGAACGCTTGTCCTTATTTTCGAACACGAACTACAAGCGTTGATTGAAGATATGGAAGAGATGATCTCAAGTTTTTCCATGCTGTTGAAACAATTGCCTGATGAAAAACAAAGTAATTACGGTGAAATTCTTCAATCTTTCAGCAATCGCACAGAAATGATTAAGGAACTCGGTGAATTTTTAGGAATAACTGTCGGTAGAGAAAGTAGGCTAGAAAAAAAAGAGTGGGTTCTTTTCCCAATAGTAGAGAGTGTATTCCGTCCCTTTCGTTGGTATTTCAAGGAGAGTGGAGTGGAGCATAAGAACTCGCTTCCAGACTATTTGAGAACTCCTAAGATGTATCGTTCTGAACTAGTCTCGATCCTGCATAATTTAATGTCGAATGCATTTAAAGCGGTCAAAGGAGAGAAAGATAGACGAGTAGAAGTTAAAGGATTTGAGAAAGATGGGAATGTGCATATTCAGGTTCTGGATTCAGGAAAAGGACTTGATAAGGATCTCTGGGAACAGGTATTTGAACCTTTTGAGAGTTACAGTGAACCTGATCTGAGATTTGGCATCGGAACAGGCTTGGGACTTAAAATAGTACGGGATTTCGTAAGATCTTATGGAGGGGAAGTGAAGTTTGTGAATGCACCTAAGAATTGGAAAACATGTATAGAGGTAATCCTACCTTTGGAGGGATAAAATGGTTGTGAAAATACTTTACATAGATGACGATAAAAGGGAGCTGAAAAACTATGAAATAAAATTTAGAGATGATCCTAGGACCAAAGATAGATTTAAATTGATTACGAAAAATGCTCCTAAAAATAAAGGTGATTATGATGCTTTAATGAAAATCAATCCAGGACTCATATTTATTGATTTTGAATTAATAAAGCCTGATCCAAATGGAGATGTAATAGGAATATCTGGCGTCACGCTTTCAGCCGAGCTTAGGCAAAAATTTCCAGATGTGCCAATTGTGCTTTTCACTAGAAAAAGCGTTTTCAAGATCAATGATTATTTAGATATTAAGCAAACGTTGTCAAGTCTCGATGATATTATATATAAAAACGAAGTATTTAAACCAAATTCGAACTTGGCAGATTCTTTACACGAGTTAGCAGTAGGCTTCAAAAAACTTCGAAATCTAAAACCAAAAAATTGGGGAAATCTATTAAAAGTAATTGGTGCTCCTGAAAGTGAGTACGATAATCTTAAATTGGCTGATCCCCCTTTTTATTCCGGACAAGATTCAAAATGGTCAGTATCAAAGGTAGCGAAATGGATACGCGATACATTATTGTACTACCCAGGAATTTTGTATGATCCTGTTCATGCAGCAACTTTATTAGGTGTTTCTGAGGAAGTGTTTCTAAAAGAAGACATTCAAGAATTTTTTAAAAGAGCAAAATATTCGGGTATATTTTCACTCCCTGAAGGGCGTTGGTGGAAAATAAAACTCAGTGAAATCGCTAATGCTAAAATGACAAAATCTGAAGCTTCTATGGTAATCAGAGAAGCTTTCCCGAGACTTTGGAAAAGAATGGGAAAAAGGCATATCGAGAGATCAAAATGTATTTATAGCGGGGGATCACCTGCAGATTGGGTTTGTTATATCCTTAAAAAGCCTGTAATGATCAAGTACTCGTTGTTCTATAAGCCTGATTCGAGACCATCTGTGATGGATGAGGCAAGGGTTTCATATAAAGCAATAAGAACTTCAAATGAGGTTAATGATACATTATTTGATCCGATTGGACGAGAATTACTGCCTGAAATAAGAAAAATGAAAAGGGGGAGTGTGAAATAGTTTGAGCATTAAAGAATATCCCAGGAACTTAGAAATCTTAGCTCAGCAACATCTTGGCAAATATTTAGATGCGGGCTCGAAGGAATTATTGATAGCTAGAGCCCGAGCATTAGCGAGCTCTTTTCAGGGAAAAAAGAAAAAAAGTTCAGTTAAATGGAGTTTTGTAATACCAAAAGATCATCCCTTAACATTTAAAATAAATGATGTGGATTCTAAGAAATTACAGGTCGATATTTCGTGTGAAATAGAAGGTAAAAACGAGAAAATTCATAAACAAAATGTTTTATTAAGAATTTGGTCTTGGGACAAGGATCTAAGTTTTAGAGATGGTATGGATTCAGATAATTTGAAAGTACTATTAGAAAAAGTTGGATGGAGAAGAGTCATTTTAAGATTCCATTTTGATATGAAGGATTTAAGCGCTAAATCAGAACCTCTATTTCATTTACATGTCGGAGGAAATCCGTTCGAAGATGAGTATTGTTGGCTTCAAAAGCAAATAAAGGTCCCAAGATTTCCTTTTCCTCCAATGGATATTATTTTATTGAGTGAATTTATACTCGTAAATTTCTTTAAAGAACAGTCAGAACAATTAAGAATGAAACCTGAATGGGAAAACTTAATAAGAAAGAGTCAGGACTTTTTTCAAAAAGACTATTACGAGAAATGCGTAAGTCATATTAATAGCCAATCATCAACGCTGCTTGAGAATTTAATGAAAGCAGCACATGAGGTTTAATTTATGGGCCTAAATATAAACATGCAGGCAAAAAAATTGGTTGATTATACAGAAATTTTAACAAATGAATATACAAAAAAGACAACTTCTGAAGACAGAAAGAGTAAAGGTCAATTTTTTACACCAAAATCTATAAGTGAATTCATGGTAAGGCAGCATATTAATCTCCTCAATAGAGAAAAAATTAGAATATTAGATCCATGTGCTGGCATCGGGATTTTTGAAAGTACAGTATGCGATATTCTTTGTTCAAAAGGTAAAAGGCCCATAGTTACATTTGATATTTATGAAAACGACGAAAACATCCTGCCTTATTTAAAGAAAAACCTGAGAATGTGCAAAAAGAAGATGGATGAGAGCGGATTTGAATTCTCATATAGGATTTATAGTGACGATTTTATTATCAGGAACTTCAAGCTTTTTAAAAAAGATCCCGAAGAAATAGAAGAAGAGAATTTTTATGATTATGTCATTTCAAATCCACCTTATTATAAGATAAGAAAAAATTCACCCTCAGCTAAAGATTTAGATGTTATTCTTAAAGGGCAGCCTAATATTTACATACTTTTTATGGCACTTTCGGCAAAACTATTGAAGGAGGAAGGGGAGCTCGTCGTAATAACGCCAAGGAGCTATTGTTCTGGGCCTTATTTTAGTAATTTCAGGGGATGGTTCTTTGATCGTATGAAGCCGACAAAAATACACGTTTTTGGATCTAGGAAAGATGTATTTAAAAAGTACAATGTCCTTCAAGAAATGGTAGTATTGTCTGCTGTTAAAAGAAAAGATGATCCAAAATACATCACAATAAGTAATTCGAAAGGGGATATTTTAAAAACCGAAAAAATTATAAAAAGAAAAACTGAGTATTCTAAGAGCATAATAAAAACAGATAGTGATATCATTATGCGAATTCCGACATCAGAGGAAGATGAGTTATTGGCGGAGAAAGTGGATGCTCAAGGCAATAACCTATCATCATTTGGCTTTAAGGTTTCAACGGGACCCGTAGTACCTTTTCGGGCTTCTGACTCGCTTATTGATGATATCGAAGAAAAAATAGAATCCGTTCCCTTGGTTTGGATGCAAAACATAATAAAAGGAAGAGTATTTTGGCCGCTTGATGAAATCAAAAAACCTATTGCAATAAAAAATAATGATTTAACCAAAAATATCTTGGTCCCAAATGAGAATTATGTGCTAATAAGACGCTTCAGTGCAAAGGAGGGAAGGAAAAGAATTGATGCTGGAGTCTTATTAAAGAAATGGATTAATTCAGATTATATTGGGATTGAAAATCATGTTAACTATATACACAAACCAGCAGGAAGTTTATCAGAAGAAGAAGCATATGGATTGACAGCAATTCTAAATTCAAAAATTTATGATAGGTATTTCCAGATCATAAATGGCAGTACTCAAGTAAATGCGGCTGAGATAATGAGTTTTCCTATTCCTGATATTGAAAAAGTAAGGTCGATTGGAAAGCTAGTTAGGCAAAATAAGGATTGTGATAACTTTAATCTTGAAAAAATAATGGCAGAATTACTTGAATTCTGAGATTTTTTTCAATCCACTCTTTTTAATAGAGGAGTTAGATTCTTATAACCTACATTCCGCACTTAACGAAGGGCAATAATTCGAATTTTCATTCTATATAAAGCTTTCATAATAAGCAAGATAGCTTACTTGTACTTTATGCCTCTTTTTGCAATTAGGTCCATTAAAATCTTGATTTCCTGCAAATGT
>CAZIMJ010000316.1:0-8664 GCA_964540205.1 uncultured Eubacteriales bacterium
GACCGTATGGGTTGATGAAAGGGTGAATGCCTACAACTTATCGTTTGCAGAGCCCCCTTCTGATGTACTCTTCGACCCAGACGAGTGGATCCTCTGTTACAGGGGTTATTTTCAGAAAAAAGGAACAAAAAACAGGTAAAAGTTCAGAAAGCTTCAGTGGCAGAGATGTAGAATCCTCTGCCCTCACCCGTAAAACCTACATCCAGCCTCAGGTTGATCTTCTCATCACGATTGAAAGTGTAGCGCAATCCCAGCCCCACGCTGTGTTTGGCTTTTGCGAAATCAAGGCGGTTCAGTCTATCCGCTACATTCCCAAAACCTGCAAATCCTACAACCCCAAACCGCCCAAACAGCTGAATCCGATATTCCATTTGGAGAACCACCATATTCTTATCCCGATAGCGACCCGCATAATATCCTCTCATAATTTGCTGTCCTCCCAAAAAGGACAGCAATTGAAAAGGCACATCTCCCGAAGAAGAGCTCAAGTACCCTTGTAAAGCGATAGTGTGTTTTGTGGATACCGAGAAATAAGTCCTTAGGTCAAACAGATACTTTGTGAAGTGATAGTCACTACCCAGAGCCCGACGATAGAACGTGGCAGAAACCTGATGATAGCTTCCGCGCCGGGAATAATAGATATTGTCTCTCGAATCCCAGTTTAAAAAGAATCCTAATCCAGAGACGTTCCCGCCCTCGCTCCCAGAGATCTCACCGGAATCAAGCAACCCATCCTCCTCGACCTCAATTAACTTTTGATAGCCGAAGTCGTATCTCAGGCCTGCGTTAACAAACGAGGAGACCTTCTTTTGGACATTGATATTCGCTAAAAAGGACCGCGAAATATATTTCTCCTCCATTTCGGGTGTGGTGCCCGGGCCGATCCCATAGAATTTATCGTTAAATTTGCTATACCCCAAAGCACCCTGTAATCTGTACTCATTCTTTTTGAGATAGACGTCGGGCATAACGAATACTTGAAACTGCTTATTCGTGGTGTACACCATAAAACTGTTGACGCTGGAAGGCCTGAGCTTCGGATCTTCTTTAGCAGAGCGAAAAAAATAACCTCCCCCAAATCCCAGAGCAAGTTTTGTTTCTGGAGAGTAGAAGAGGACAGGAAGAACAAGAAGGTTTCTGTCCTTCTTTTCTTTCTCCTCTGCTTTGTCATCAGCGGATGCCGATAGAGAGCAGAGGTGCATTCCCAGGACGAAAAAGAAAAGCACAAATAAAGATACTTGAAAGGAGATTTTTTTCTCGAGTGTAAAAATGCCTAGTTTGGTGCTTTGAGTCATGGGAAATGAAAAAATCTTACTATCTCGACTTGATCCTATCGATTGTCGATTTAAGCACAGTGTTGGCTACCCAGGAAGGTTTGAGTTTGCCACGCACTTTTAAGAGATGGACCATCGTATCCCGGAAGGTCCTTGGCACATCCCTCTGCTCTGATTCAGGTTTGCGGACGAGACGAAGAGAGTCGGTGAGACATGTGGTGACACATACCCCGCACCCGATACATCGATCGAGGTCGAGAACGACCTTATCCTCTTTTAGACTAAGCGCATCCATTTGACATCGCTGGACACAAACGCCACAACCTATGCAGGTTTCTGGCTCCGCTACGCAGATAAAGGGCGAAGAGACGATTGTAGCGGGCTTAGGGTGTTGTTTGATAGTCCTGAGCACTCCGCAGCAACATCCACAACAGCAGCAGATATTAACGATATCCTTTGAATTGCTGGGTTGAAGGACCAAACCTGCGTCATCCGCCTTTTTTAAGATATCCAAAGCTTCCTCTTGATCGATGTACCGTCCGATCCCCCTGTCATGGTAGAGGTCTGCGCCACGTCCAAAAACCAAGCAATTCTCTGTGGGTTTTTCACATCCTTCGCCCAGCAGCTTCTTTTCCTTCCGACAGATACAGGGCGCCACCAGGAATTTATCCTGTGCTTTAACGAGCTCTTCCACATTTTCATAGGGGAGGACTTCGAGTCTGCTGTCGATACTCTCGTTTACGGGAATCGTCCTCAATTGCGGTGCTTTTTTCCAGGTTTCTGTATTGAGCAGGGTGGGAATGTACTCCCCCACATCTCTGGCCAGCTCAGGATTCAGATCATTCACATGATATTCCCATATTCCGATGGCAAATTGGAGTGCCATATACAGGTCTGGCCGCCCTTCTCTTTTTATCTTAAGGATGAGTCCTTTTTGATACAACTCTTCGAGTCTGGTCGAGGTTTCTTCGACTGAAAGTTTTGCCCGGTGGGCGATGACTTTGACGCTTTCGGGAAGAACACTCAGGTGCAACGTCATTTCTGCCTCTTCAGGTGTGAAGAGACGGCGGAGAATCCTCAGTTCAACACCAGTCTCCGTTGAGGGATATCCCCCCGGGAGGTTGTCAAGATGAGCTGCTAACCTTGTGTACACATCATTTTTCATATGAAAATCCTATCTTCATTCTTTATCTCGATTTAACCTGTCATTTTTATCAAATTATACTTCTGCTGTCCAGGCATTCTGTGAAAATAAAGAAAACGGCTGTGCCGAGCTGATCAGAGTTTAATCATTCGGAGGGCCGATAACCAAAGACCTGGAACTCTGATATTGCAAACTGATTATCCCCATCCGTAGCAAAAATTCTTATGTAACGCGCTCTCAACGGAAAAAATTCCAGGTCCTCAACGTACTCCAGATGCCCGGGGATAGAGCTCATGGTGTCCATCCCTTCCAAAACCTCTCCATCACTTCCCAAGATCTCTGTGAGGATGACATAATCCTCACCATTGACCGAAAATTCGATCCTGTAATCATCGTTTGTATCCACCTGGACCACGATCCCTGTGACCTCATAGATGTTACCGAAGTCGATGATGAATGAAACCTCAGGGTCTTCCCAGAAAACATTCTGCGCTTCGTTCCAGCCACTCTCTTCAAAAGGGATCCTGCCATCTATGATCAGATTCGCATCATTTTCGAACTCTCCTGTGCTCGTTATTTGAGCCGGACGAATGATCTTGCTTTCTCCCTCTGGGGATTCAGTGACCGCTCCCCGTTCTCCAAAGACCTGGATCTCGGACAACGCAAACTTGGAATCTCCAGCTACGGCAGTCACTTTGATAAACCTAGTGGATACGGGTTCGAACTCCAAGTTCACCACAAAGTGGGGATCGCCCGGGACAGTGCTCATTGTATCCATTCCAGACTCAATATCCCCATGATTTTCCCGAATCTGCACCAAGGGGATATAATCTGTGCCATCCAAGGAGTAGTCGATATTGTAATCATCGTTTCCATCTACTTGAACAAGGAGTCCAGAAACAGTGAAGTCCCCTCCTAAGTCAAGGATGAAGTATGTATCCGTTCGTTTCCAATAGATGTTGTGTTCTGAATTCCAAGGGCTGCCTTCTGGAGGAGACTGTCCATCAATGAGAAGTCGCACAGAGTTGGTATAGACTCCCTCGCCTTCCACAGATCGCGGCGCTATGATCTCACGCTCGCTTTCTTGGGAAGAAAAAAGAATCAGCGGAAAAGCTAATGGAATAATCCCGATCAGAATTAAAATATTATAAACCAACCTGTATTTGTTCACACCTGCCTCCTTAGCCAGAATTCTTCATAAAAGATGCAAACAACTCATATTTAAAAAACCTTGCATAAAAGAAAATTCCATATTTTATTGTTAGCATCTTTTACCTTTTGGGCGAGCCGATCTCACTACAAAGCCTTCGTGGTAGCCCATTCGAGGTAGCCCACTACATCTTCCTGGGCCATTGCCTCGCCTTTGCAACGATCTCGACTCGTGAATAATTCAGAATATATCATCGATCATATATTTAGTCTCACTAACTAAGCATTGCATTGAAAAGAAAAGGGATTGGTCATCTGGATTCTTTATAGCAGAATTTCCTACCGAAAAGCAAGGCACAGTGAGGCATCGCAAGCATTTCCAAAACCGTGTTGATGTCATTTAGAGTGATCAGATTGTGTGATGGAAAAAACCGTGAGAAGGACTGGACGGGCATGGTATTTTTTGATGTAGGGTCCGTTCCCCGAACGGACTGTTTAGGTTACAGTCCCTACATTTATAATGTTATCCATCACGGATTTGGAAATAGGTCTCTGTCTTGACATTTCTTTGTGCAGAGAATACATTACCCCCAAATGCGGGTAGGCTTTGATGTGCGCCCTTTTCTGAAGGAAGAAACGGGCGTTGGTATCTATTTCAAGAACCTTTTATTCGCCCTGTCAAAGATCGATCAAGAAAATGAGTACTATCTTTTTTCGTCCTCATGGAAAGATCGATTTGATCCCAAGAAGGTTCCTCCGTTTGCCCACAAGCGCTTCAGGGATTTTCGTTATCCGGTAAGGATGGTCAATTTTTTGTGGAATAAGCTTGGCTGGCCATCCATGGATCTATTTTTCAAGACGAGCTTGGACTTGGTTCATTCACCCACTCCCCTCGTTCTCCCTTCGCGCGGCAAGAAGATCGTGACTGTTTATGATCTGTGCTTTTTGGAGTATCCCCACTTAAGTGACGATGAGTCGAGGCATGTGTTTTCTCCAAGGATTGAGCAGTCCCTTCATCGTGCCGACAGTGTCATCTCCATATCACATTTCAGCCAGGAGCAAATTTTAAAAAGATTCTCTGTGGATAAGGATAAAGTCCATGTGACTCACTTGGGGATCGACCATGATTTTTGGCGTGAAGTCGCCCCAGAAGAAACAGAGCGGGTCAAGTCTAAATTCAATTTGCCTTCGTCCTATCTGCTTTTTGTTGGGGCTCAAGAGCCCCGCAAGAACATCGGAAATCTGATCGAAGCCTTGAAGATCGTCCACAGCCAATACAGAAAGACACCTCTCGTCCTTGCAGGTAGAGAGGGGAAGGACTCAGCCAACATATTGGACAGGATAAATGCGTATGACCTCAAACACTGGGTGCATATGACCGGATATTTGAATGATTTTGAGTTGAGGAATATCTACCGGTTGGCCACTGCTCTCATATTCCCTTCCCTCTGTGAAGGTTTTGGACTGCCCTTGCTTGAAGCCATGGCTTCCGGAATCCCTATCATTGCATCACATGCTCCAGCGCTTCCGGAGATATGTCAGGACGCTGCGCTCTTTTTCGACCCGGAGCAGCCCGAGGATATGGCGGAAATGATTTTACGTGTAATGAAAGACGCAGATCTGAGAGAAGACCTTGTCAGGAGAGGGGAAAAAAGAGTCCTGGATTTCAGCTGGGAATCCACCGCAGAGCAGACTCTATCCATCTATAGATCTCTGGTGGGAGTCCCATGAAAAAAATTTGTTTCCTCTCACATACATCCGAACTCAACGGGGCGGAGCTTAACCTTCTCCAGATATTAGAGAGGATCGACAGGCAGAAATACAATCCCTCACTCATTGTGCCGCGGGTAGGTCTTCTTTTAGAAGAAGCGAAAAAGCTTGGGATCGAAGCCGAGGTTATTCCCGCAAAATGGTGGCTCACAGAAAAGGGGAAGATGTGGAAGCAGCCCCTCGCCTGGATTTGGAACATACGTTCTGTCCTCGGCTTAGCACGATGGATCAAGCAAAAACAGGTCGACCTCGTGTTCAGCAATTCCAGCGTATCGTTCAGCGGAGCTCTGGCTGCAAAAAAAACACACGTGCCTCATGTCTGGTACATCCATGAGATCTTAGGAGGGGAGACTCCCCAACTCGCCTACATGTTCGGACAAAGAGCCTTGGCCCGGAAAATCGTGCGGTTTTCGTGCAGAGTCCTAGTGAACTCTTTGGCCACGGAGGCTTTCTTCGCAGACAAGAAGGATGTGCGGTTGGTATACAATGGAGTCCAACTCCAGGGTGAGGATAGATATGAAACTCAGGAGTTGGGCCGTCTTTGGGGGCTGGACAATCAGGACATCGTGTTCGGGATGGTGGGCAAGATCTGTAAGGAGAAGGGGCAGAGAGAGGTAATTACAGCTCTGGGAATGCTTGGAAAAGACCAGCCCTTAAAACTTTTGGTCGTCGGCGAAGTGAAATCTAAGGCGTACTTTTCAAAACTCGCAAAGATCTGCGAGGCCTATGATATTAGAAAGCGTGTGGTCTTTACCGGTTATCGGAGGGATGTGTTGCATGTTTTGCATGTGATGGATTGTCTGATTGTGGCTTCGAGCGCAGAATCTTTTGGACGAACGGTCATCGAAGCCATGTCTGTCAAAACCCCTGTTATTGCAGTGAAATCGGGAGGGATTCCAGAGGTCATTTTCCATGGAACAAATGGTTTCCTTTTGAATTCAAGAGAACCGGAAGTGATCCGGGAGGGGATGGTATCCTTTCTCAAAGATCAGGATGCCCACACACGAGCTGCTGAAGAGGGTTATAGGACAGTTCAGGAAAAGTTTTTATTATCAGCCCAGGTGAAAAAGATAGAACAAGTTTTGGAGGCGTGCCTCGAAGAATATGGAGGAGTGAATTGAAGAGCGCAGAAAGTGCCCCCGAGCTTTCTGTGATTTTAGTGAATTACAACGATCGTATCCATCTCAAAGAATGTCTGTCATCCCTGACCGATACTGTAAAGGACATTCCGTTCGAGGTCATCGTTATCGACAACCAATCATCCGATGGTACCCCCGAGTGGATTCGCGAACATGCCCATCGAGTTCGACTGACCGTCAACGCAGAGAACGTGGGCTTTGCCAGAGCCAATAACCAGGGGATACAGGAGAGCCGAGGGGAATATATCCTTTTTCTGAATACTGATACGATCCTGCAGCCACAGGCTGTAGCACATCTTCTCGAGGAATTGAGATTGAACAGAACGATCGGCGCTGTGGGGCCTGCGCTTCTATGCGGTGAGAAGACTTTCCAGGTGTCTTTTGGGAAAAAGGTGAGTTTTTTTCGAGAGGTCTTCCAAAAAATGGTGTTGAATCCTTACTACAGGTTTCGCTTAAAAAAAGGGGCGAAAAAACGTCAAGTGGGATGGCTGAGTGCGGCCTGTCTCCTCATGCGGAAGGATATCCTGGAGGAAGTTGGGCTGTTTGATGAGAAATATTTTCTCTATTTTGAAGACATCGACCTCTGTGTCAGGATCAGAGAAAAGGGATATGTACTGGAATATCTTCCACAGGCGAGAGTGTATCATCTGGGGGGTGCAAGCACTGAGGGATTAAAACTCTTCAGCCGATATTATTACAGAAAAAGCCAGCTCTATTTTTATCAAAAGCACAATTCTAAAGCTGCGCTGTCACTGTTTCGTCTTTATCTGAGGGTCAACTTTAGCCTTCTCCTCGGATGGGGGTATCTAAGGGGGGCTGCGGATATGAATGAAAGACGTGTTCTCAAGGGACTGTTGAGGGAAGTGTGAAAAAAATCAAAGTCCTCGAGATGATCGACCAACCCTTCCTGGGCGGAGGACAGGTCAACCTTCTCACTCTTGCAAGATTTTTAGACCGCGAAACGTTCGAGGTCTCTGTATGCTCGCGGGGAGAAGGGCCTTTGGTCGATGTGCTTGGTGAGGAAGGGATCCCCCATTTTCCGATCACTTTCAGTAAACGTGTCCAAAAGGGAATAGTGAAAGACATCGTCTCGCTCCTCAATACGCATCATTTTGATATTCTCCACACACATGGAGGCGTAGCCGGCCTGTTTGGACGTTGGTCTGCACGTAGATGTGATCGACCGCCGCGTGTCGTTCACACTCTTCACGGAATCCACTATCTCCACTACAGAAACTTTTTTCTCAAATATCTGTATGTATACTTTGAACAATTTTTCTCACGCTTTTCAGATGCGGTTATTTTTGTCTCAGATGCGGATAGAGAGAGAGGCCGGCGCTTTAATCTGGTCCCCGAAGACAAAACGGTCTTGATCAAAAATGGCATAGATTTTGAGGCATTCGAGTCGGGGACCTCCTTGAAAGAGGGAAGAGATGAACTTGGGTTCGACTTATCCGGTCCCGTTGTTGGAACCGTGGCACGCCTGCACCGGCAAAAGGGACTTCCCTATCTTTTCCAGGCAGCAAAAAAAATTCAGGAGTCCATTCCAGAGGCTGCGGTGTGGATTGTGGGGGGTGGATCTCTGTTGCCAAAGTTTCAAAGGCTTGGAAAAAAACTCGATATCAAAGAAACGGTTCACCTGTTGGGAGAAAGGAAAAACGTTGCCCAACTTCTATCTCGTTTTGATGTATTTGTCCTCCCATCCCTTTGGGAGGGACTTCCATACTCTTTGTTGGAAGCAGCGGCTCTGGCCAAACCGGTCGTCGCCACAGATATCGATGGTGTGAGAGAGATTATAAAACATGGTGAGACCGGCCTCCTGGTCCCGGCCAAGGATTCTGAGCGTCTGGCCCAGGCGGTAGTCCGGTTGCTTCAAGAGAGAGAGTATGCAGCCACTCTCGGGCGGAACTTGAAAGCCGCCACCCAAAGAGAATTCAGCCTCTCCCGGATGCTCCAAAAAACTCAGGCCCTCTACCTCGAACTCAGTAAGAATCTCCAAAACCGTGATGCATGACGTTCCGAATGTTCCAATTGGTGATTTCGAAAACACGCTCAGTTTCCCCAGCGAGGAAACTTCGCTCGGATCCGGGCTTCCCTCCCTATGGGAGATGTGCCATGCCCGTCCAGCCCTTCTCACGGTTTTCTCCACCACACAATTACAACACTCAATAATGCAATGTGATTCCTG
>CAZIMJ010000317.1:0-5769 GCA_964540205.1 uncultured Eubacteriales bacterium
CGATATTCCCTATGAGATGTTCATTTATAATCGACATTTTTTACCTTACAGGCGAGCCGATTTCACTACAAAGCCTTCGTTGTAGCCCACTCGCGGTAGTTCACTACAGCTTCGTGAGCCACTTCCTCAACCTTAATGCTAGGGTGGGGTGGGTTGGCCTCAACTCGTGAATAATCCAGGTTAGAAGATTATCGAGATTTGTTTCGGATACAAAAAAAAACTGCCAGCTTTACGCTGGCAGCTTTTGTATAAACTGCGTAATAGGACTGAATACTAGCTTCAGTCACCCCTGTTCAAGCGAATCTCAGCTTCGTCATGGGCCCAATTTGGATCGGAGGTTTGCAGTTGAGCTTGAATTTTCACTTTGATTCCATCTGTATAGATCTCTTCTCTTTTTGGGGCTAGATATGTCACAACAACCTCGCCATTTTCATCCGTTCTTCCAGAAATTCTCCTCTGGCCATTCTGCTTGAATTCTCCTGGTCCAGTTTGAATATCCAACCATATCTTTGCGCCTTTGACTGGCGCTCCTTTAAGGTCTGCAAGTGTTGCTGTAAGCGTGGCCTGTCTTGATTTTTGAGATCCGGAGGTAATCCAGAGCACATTCGGAGCTGCTTGTAACCTGATCTTCTTATCGAGTTCGCTCACGACTTGAATCTGCGCGAACTCGCTGATCATTTCTTTTCCTTGCCAGGCTAAAGAGGCTCGAATGTAGACCATTTCTGGGGGATAAGCCAGGGGCAGTTCGGTTCCGGAGGGAGAGTTATCCCAGTAAGAGACAATTTCTTCAAAAACAGGACCATAGTATTGTACAGAAACTCGTCCGTTTGAATCTGTGTTTTTGACAACAACAGATTGATTGCCTTCAAAGTAACCGTAATTTTCCAGTGATTTCTCAAATGTCATGTCGTAGACATCAAAAATAACGGTCTCGTTGGCGAGAGGATTACCTTGAAATGTCGTCAGAGTGACTGTAATGTTGCTTGTATCCCGTACGCCGTTGTCTCTTGCAATTAGAACATTCGGACTTGCTGAAGCGATCATCAGAATGGAAAACGTTGATGGTCCTGTAGGAGAAGGCTCCTCGACCTTATTTCTGCATGAGTAAAATGAGACTAAGCTCACGGCCAGTAAAAAGATGAGTAGGCTATGTTTTAACTTCATGACGATCCTCCTGTTGTTGCAGGTGCTGCAGATGCTGCATTTGCATAGTTTGCAAAGAATACGGTCAAATAACCGGTGGCTTTGATTGTATTACCTGTTTGATCCTGCCCGTAGAAGTCCACTTTCGCTGTGGCCTCGATGACACCGGCGTCCCGCCATTCATGCAAACCGATCAACGGGGGTTCAAGTTTGGCAACTTCCCTCACGATAACGAAGGTCGCATCTTTTGAGCTGTCGATGGGAACAACTACGGAAAGATTGCCTTCAAAGGAATAGGGGACATCGACACCTTCTGTGTTTCTACCATCAGCCCTAATATAGGAAACAATGTAGCGTGTGACTGTGATATCGTTATAGTACGATGGACCAGATAATGACGCAGGATCGAGAAGCCGTCCTCTGAAGGTGACGGTTGCAGAATCGGCATAGATTGTTGTACTTTCTGGATCTTCTGGATCTTGGAAAATCACATCGGATTGGAGAAAGTTGCCTTCATTACCTTCCATGTCAGTGCCCATCAGGTTCTCTACCATGAGCATGCTTGCGGAATGGGTATCATCCGATAATGGGTTGCATGAGATACAGAGCAGAATGACCGGAAGGATTGTTAGGATTTTGAAGAGTGTTTTTAGTTTTTTCATTGTTCCACCCTCTTATCTTATTATTCTGGGAGTTATAAAAATCAGGAGTTCCCGTGTCTGCTTTGTCCGGGCGAACGACTTGAAGAGATTTCCCAGAATGGGTATTTTATGGAGTAAAGGAACTTTTTCGCGAGTAATCGAGTCCTCTGTCCTGTAGATTCCTCCAATTACTGTCGTTCCACCATTGGGAACCATAACTGTTGTCTGTGCGCTCTGCGTGGTGATCGGAGGGATACCGTTGACCAAGTTGGCAAAATCAGCTGCGTTATTCCTAATCTCGATGTACATGATGATGGTTCCTTCTGCTGTGATCTGAGGCGTGGCTCTCAGTTCGAGAGCTGCATTCACATACCGTGTTGTGACCGTGAAGTTCGCCACTGTCTGAACTGGGATCTGTCGACCTTGGATGATCTCTGCCTCTTGGTTGTTCTGCGTGGTGACTTTGGGAGCTGAGATGATGCGGCCATCACCAGAGGTTTCTAGAGCTGTCAGGGCCATGTCTATCCTGAAAGTATCCAGGACATTAGCCATGGAGAGCCCCATAGCCGTGGTGAACGCGGGCGCGGGCAAATTGATTCCGTAGCCTCCCAGCGGACCTCCAACACCTTTCGTGACGATTCCTTGAGGGATCATAGCTCCATCAACCAGTGATCTATTTGGAAACTGTAGGGAGGTCTGGTTGCCGTAAAAAGGATCATTGATTCCACGAAATCCCCACTGCACTCCCAAGTTTCTGATGAATGTGGACGTGGCTTCCACGATCCGTGCTTCGATCGACACCTGAGGAGTAGCTGTGTCGAAAAGGTTTATCAGTCTCTCTAAGACTTCCATCCTATCTCGGACTTCGGTGATGATGAGCGTGTTCGTGCGCTCGTCGACGATCATCTCCCCACGTTCTGACATCTTGGATTTCAGGAGGTTCTCGACATCTGTTGCTCTGGAATAGGAGAGAGTGAATGTCTTTACGACAATCGGCCCAGCGAGTACCTGGGATTCTCGAAGTTTTCGTTCCTCATCCTTTTCTCTAGTCAAGACTGCCGTGGGGGCGATGCGGAGCACGTTCCCCTCAAGCGTTTTTCCCATTTTATTGATTCTGAGGATGAGGTCCAGTGCTTGATCCCACGGTGTGTCTTTGAGGTCGACTGTGACCATCCCTCTGACTTCGGGATCAAAAACAACGTTCAAACCAGCGAAATCGGCTAAATAGAGGACGACATCCCTCAAGTCTGCATCTTTAAACTTAAGACTGAGGACATCTCCTGAGTACCGGACTTGTTGCTCTGCCACTGTCTGAGGAGCGAATTGCTCTTGAGGTGTGTAGTGAGCCGATCCATTCCCGTTGGGTTCAGCGTGTTTGGCAAGCTCTGTCTTTTCATTGGGTGTTTCTATGGCTGGTTCCGGTTCCTCCACAGGCTCAATTTCGGGAGTAGGGAGGGTCTCTTTTTTTTCCCAAGCCGGAGGCTCATTGTCTATAGGAGGCGCCAGTGACTGCACGACCTCTTCCTCTGTTGCTTCCTGGGGAGGAGTTTCTTCAATAGGTTTTTCTGCAAAGGGCTGCTCCGCCGTTGGGATAGATGCATCTTCGATGGATGTGTCGGCTGTATGGACCGGAGTCTCTTCCTCAACCTCCAGAGTTTTCACAGGTTCTGTTTCCACAGGGGCAGGTTCCTCTTCCGCTTCTGGTTCAGGCTCACTGAAACTCTGCACAAGCTCGGGACCGGTTTCATTGTAAAAGGAAACCGTTAGCTCGCTCCCTTGGGTGTTGACTGTGTAGAACTGCGGTGCAGTGAGGTCGAAAACCAAGCGAGTGATCTTTTGAGTGTCTGAGTTTTTAAACTGCGCGGTCCTTACTCTGACTACCCCGCCATTGTAGATAGGGTAATCTGAGGCTGTGCTCGTGAGTAGTGTGTCATAGAGGTCTACGACCAGACGCAGCGGATTGTTGAGGGCAAACACGTGAGCAAACGCTTCATCACTCAATTTAGCGGTGACATTCAGTTTTTGTCCGTCTTCTGAGACGTTCACATCACTCAATCGAATGGCATTCGCCCTACTCTCTGTGTCAAGGATGTATTCACCCTGAACATGGCGCAGTTTGTTCAACTCTACGATCGTTGTGTTCTGGCTCGAGTAGATCCTGTAGGGGACTTTTTCTTCTAATGCGATTAAAAGCCGTAGGCTATCCCCCTCTCCTTTTTCCAAGTTCACGCCCTTTACGAGTTCAGAATCTTCGAGCTCCACTTGAGGTTCTTGAGATGGATCCGAGCATTGTAAGTCGACTACTATTGTTGAAGGGAGATCCGGTGCATAATAGGATTTAACGACTGGCATGGGAGAAGGTGCTTCTAGCAGGACTTTTGTGTTGAGTTTACCAGCATGAACAGAGATCTTATTCAAGACAGCTTCTGAATCTTTGATACTCGCATAACCACTTATGAGAGTAAGGACGCACAAAAAGGAGAGGACTTGGAAATATTTGTTCCTTTTCATGTTATCGCTCCTCTGGGTTAATTTCTTTTGTAATATCTCTTGGGCTTGTTAACGGCATACCCCTGTCTCTAGTCTGTCGAAACATGACTTGTGAATCATCGATTGATAAGACAAATCCATTGGCGAACTTGTCTCCAACCTTGATTTGGTAGGGGAATCCCTGGGGCCCGTTAATAATAGCAATATATTTTGACTTGATCCTGACAATACCGATGAGGACAATATCGCCGATCATATATGAGGTCACTCCTTCGTCTTCGCTTCGCTCTTCAACATCACTTCCTGCAAGGAGGTCTTTGAAGGGGTCTCTTCTGCCTTCTGAATTGTATGTTGCTTCCTGTTTCTCGAAGATATCTTCGGGTGGTTTGGCAGGAGGTTCCTGTTTTTCTTCCTGTGCTGTGAGGGGTTGAAGACTCCAAAGGACTAACCCGATGGCTAAAAATAGCACGACGATTTTTTTCATTTTTGTGCTCCTGTTGTCTGCTTCTCTTTTTCCTCTGGAAGTTCTTCTTTAAAAATATATGTGGTAGCTGTAGATTGTGCTGAGATCGTCGATGCATCCGTCTGGTCTCTAAGAGATTTTATTGTGAAATCTTCGATGTTATAGAGGCGAGAGAAATTACTCAGTCTGTCGTAGAATAAAGCAAGGTTATGGTAGCTACCGGTGATCTCTATAGAAATAGGTTTTTCATAGTAGAATTCTTTGTCCACATCGGCTTTAGGGATAAATTTTTCGATGTTTAATCTCGAATCCCAGGCTAACTGCTGGATCTTTCTGAGAATATCGCTGATCTCTTCTCTCAAGGGAATTATGGTTTCCAGCTGGCTTAAGGTCACTTTCATCTCTTCGATATCTTTTTCGATCTGGTCCATCTGTGTTTTCTTGGCTCTGAGTTGCACAATTTCTGCTTCTGTCCTTATTCTTTCCTCACGAACACTCTGGAGCTCTTCGTTTTTCCCTTTGAAGTACAGGAAATAGAAGAGCCCAAAGATGATCAGCGCTAAAAGAACATATCCATACCACGGCCAATCTTTCATTTTATCTCCCCTTCTGTTGGTCCTTCAGAAGCAGGGCTTGTGAGCGAAGGCCCTACGAAAATCGCCGTGAGAGCGAATTCCAGATACTGGTTGTTTCTCACTCGTCTTTGTGTGGAGGAAATGAGGTTTACATTCCGGAAATAGGGGCTCTCTTCGAGGTTGAAGATGTAGTCGGCAATGAGATTATTGGAGACCGCTCTCCCTTTCACTTGTATTTCCTGAGTAGAGAAGGAAAGTTCGGTCAGCCAAAGCCAATTGGGCAAGTGCTTGCTGAACTCATCCATGATAACAACGGCGCTTTCTTGACGAGATTGCAGCTGAGTTATCACTCTGATTTTTCTCTCAAAGAGATTCCTCTGCTTTTCCAGCTCTTCGAGTTTAACAACGACGTCTTGAAGATTTTTTTTCTCTACCTGTGCGTCGCTTAAAAGATCAT
>CAZIMJ010000318.1:0-3929 GCA_964540205.1 uncultured Eubacteriales bacterium
GTTAAGGCGGGATTGGATAAGACCTATTCCGATGGAAACTTGAGAGTTGATGTCAAAGTTCGAAGCCTCCTCGCCAAAGAAAGTAAATCCAGTCAAGCTAAAATCGTGCTTTTGGATGCAGAACGAAAAGCAGTGTTCCCACCGATCATAGAGGAGATCAACCTTGGGCCCAAAGAGGAGAGTGTCCTCCATTTTGAGAGGACTGTAAAAGAGCCCGCCCAGTGGACGGCCGAGACTCCAAACCTTTACTCGCTGGTGCTTACTCTTTTGGATGGATCCGAAACTCCCACTGAAGTGGTCTCGTGTAGGATTGGATTCAGGAATGTAGAGATCAAGGGCGGTCTGCTGATGGTCAACGGTGTCCCCATAACGATCAAGGGTGTTAACCGTCATGAGCATGAACCGGAAACCGGGCGTGTGGTATCGGAAGAGTACATGATGAAGGATATCCAGCTAATGAAGCGGTTCAACATTAATTCCGTTCGGACCAGCCATTATCCCAATGTGCCCCGTTGGTATGAGCTGTGCGATCTGTACGGCCTCTACGTGATAGATGAGGCCAACATCGAGTCTCACGGCATGGGTTACGACGCGGATCGAACCCTCGGCAATGATGCCGCCTGGAAAGAAGCACATCTGGACCGGACGATCCGGATGGTGGAAAGGGATAAGAACCACCCCTCTATTATCATCTGGTCGCTCGGGAACGAAGCGGGCGATGGGGTGAATTTTGAAGCGACATATGCCTGGATCAAAAAGCGTGATCCTTTTCGGCCTGTGCAATACGAACAGGCCGATATGAAGCCTCATACAGACATCATCTGCCCGATGTACCGCACCGTTCATCATCTGAAGGAATACCTCAGGCGAGGGCTGGACCGTCCCCTCATCCTCTGCGAATATGCTCATGCCATGGGGAATAGTGTGGGCAACCTGCAGGATTATTGGGATTTTTTTGATCAGCACAAACAACTCCAGGGAGGATATATCTGGGATTGGGTGGACCAGGGAATACTCCAGAAAACTAAAGATGGAGAGGATTTTTGGGCCTATGGCGGTGACTTTGGCCCTCCCGGAACTCCAAGCGACAAGAATTTCTGTATTAACGGCCTGGTCTTCCCCGACCGGAAGATCCACCCGCACATCTGGGAAGTGAAAAAAGTCTATCAATACATCAAGGTTAAACCGGTCGATCTAAAGCAGGGAAAAATCGAGATATTAAACAGGTATGATTTTAAAAGACTGGATGATGCAGAACTTCAATGGACTGTAATGGGAGACGATAAAAAAAATGCTGAGGGAGTCATTCAAAAATTAGACATTCCTCCACATTCATCAAAGGTGATATCCATTCCAATTCCGCAAATCCTCCCCGGCGCAGGTGGGGAATACTTTTTATATGTGAGTTTCCGAACAAAAGCAAACACTCCTCTAATACCCCAAGGCCATGAAATTGCTTGGGAGCAGTTTAGATTGCCCATCTCTATGCCAAAAATATTAGCTGAGATCTCTACATTTGCTCCACTTTAATTTAAGGAGACCGGAACCGAAGCTTGGATCGATGGCAAAGATTTCAGTCTTGTGTTTGATAAACCAAAAGGAATGATGAAATCTTGGAAGTTCAAAGGGAAAGAATTAATCCAGAAGGGACCTATGCCCCATTTCTGGCGTGCACCCACAGACAACGACTTTGGGGGAGACATGCCAGCGTGGCTTGGAATTTGGAGGAATGCGGGTAAAAACTGTGGGGTTGAAAGTTTTATTATCACTCGTGTCAACCCGAAGATCATTCAGGTAAAAATTGCGTACACGATACCAGTTGAGCAGTCGAAATGGGACCTGGTTTATGACATCTATGGAAGTGGGGACGTCGTGTTGAGGAACACGTTTGTGCCGGGACACGACCGTTTACCCGAAATCCCTCGGGTCGGGATGACGATGATTCTTGATGGTGAATTTGAAAATATATCCTGGTTTGGTAGAGGACCACATGAAAATTACTGGGATAGAAAAACAGGAGCTCCTGTTGGAGTGTACGAAGGGAAAGTGGTCGACCAATATCATCCCTACATTAGACCTCAGGAGAACGGCAACAAGACCGATGTTCGATGGGTGGCCCTAAACAACTCTGAAGGAATGGGATTTCTGGCGGTGGGGGATCCCTATCTGAGTGTCAGCGCTTTGCACTTTCTCAATGAAGATTTTGATCCGGGCCCGGAGAAGGCGCAAAGGCATACCTTCCACATAAAAAGACGCGATCTGGTCACTCTTAATCTGGATTATAAACAGATGGGCGTGGGTGGGGATACGAGTTGGGGTGAGCGGGCGCGCCCCCATCCGGAATACACTCTGTTCCCCAATAGGACCTACTCTTACAGCTTACGGCTGCGTCCTTTCCTTATTGAGGAAAACACTCCTATGAAACTGAGCAAAATAAAATTTTAGGCAAAAAATGATATTTAATTTTTGGATATAGACATGACTCAAAAAAAACAAAAAACAGTTGTCAATTCCTGGAATGAGTGGGATCCGCTGAAGCATGTTATTCTCGGCCGTGCCGATGGGACTATGGTTCAGGCCCCTGAGATCGCTGTCCAGCGTGATTGCCCTAATGACGGATATCCGTTAGGGGTGTATGGGCCTTACCCTAATGAAATGGTAGATAAAGCCAATGAAGAGTTAGACAATTTTGCTAAGATTCTTGAGAGCCGAGGTATTCGAGTGGACCGCCCCACTCCTATCGATTTCAGCCAGGCTGTTCAAACCCCCGACTGGAAACAGGGATCGATGTTCGGCTCTGCGCCTTGTCGGGATTTACTGCTCACAGTTGGCAGTGAAATTCTGGAAGCGACGATGTCTTACCGCAGCCGCTGGTTTGAGTATCTTTGTTTCCGCCCTCTTTTTGAACAGTATTTTAAAGAAGATCCAAATTTTCGATTCGAAGCCGCGCCAAAACCTCGGCTAACGGAGAGATCTTATAAAAGCACAGATTGGTGGAAAGAATGGAACTCATTGAGCGAAGATGAACAGTGGGATCGTGCTGAAAAGGGAGATTGGATCATCTCTGAGGAGGAACCGCTTTTTGATGCTGCCGATGTCGTTCGTTATGGCAGAGACCTTTTCGTCCAGAAGTCAATGGTTACCAATGACGCTGGCATTGATTGGCTGCGGCGACACTTTCCAAACCATCGAATCCATAAAGTGGGACGCAGAGAATTACTTCCATGGCACATGGACACAACGCTTGTTCCAATTCGTCCTGGATTAGCCATTATGAATCCTGAGAGAATTCCTCTTGATAAGGAAGAACTTGAGCTATTCGCAAAGAATGACTGGGAAATTGCCCAAGCCCCAAAAGCACTTCTCAAAGAGAAAGCGCCCTATGATTTCTGCAGCTGGTGGTTAAGCATGAATACTCTTGTCATCGATCCGAAGACCATCTGTGTTGAGGCCAGTGAGATCCCTACCATGGAGGTGTTCGATAAATATGGCTTTGAAGTCGTCCCCGTCCCGTTCTATAAAGTCTCACCATTTGGGGGCGGACTTCACTGTTGTACGGCAGATGTTTACCGGGAGGGGCCCTGTGAAGATTATTTCCCGAATCAGATTGAAGGTTTCTAACCTGAACTATTCATAAAAAATGTCGATACGTGGTTCAATAAAAGTAATATCAAATATTTACATTATTCTTCCTGTAAATCACCTTGACAATTCCGTTTTCAATTGCATTCTATTCATAATCGACATTTTTTACCTTTCAGGCGCCGACCCAACCTACCCGCCGATCTCATCGTATAAGCTTCGTTGCAAAGGATTTGCGGTAGATAACTACAGCTGCATCCTTTGCGCCTTGCATCTACGGCAACCTCGACTCGTGAATAATCCAGGCTTGAGGCATATAGTATCGCAAAAACATAACTTCCAGTCAA
>CAZIMJ010000319.1:0-1813 GCA_964540205.1 uncultured Eubacteriales bacterium
TTCTTTAATATCAATAACATACAGCCACGAAAAAAGTTCTTGGCACTACACTCCGCTCTTTTAACATTTCGATTCATAACTCACGAATTGTAGGAGGAAGAGCCACACCAACAGCCTGAAACACCTTCCCACACGTTCCCAGAGATTGGCTGCGAACTGCCAGGTGCTTGGAGTTCTCTTCTATTACTGTCTCTTGAAGGGCTTTTAAATCCTGTTTGATATCAGCCCATTCGAAGTTCAAACTAGCTTCCTCAAGCCGTCGATTCAGTTCTTTTCTCAATACCAGTGCTAAAAAACTGCAAAACACATGCCCCCTGATCGTTTCATCCCGTTGATGAAAGACCGGTCTTGTTTCCAAAATGGACTTGATATCTCTGAAGACCTGTTCCACCTGCCAGAGCTCTTTGTACTTGAGCGCGATCTGTTCCGGTGTGAGATCGGTATTGGTTTGAAGCACCCATTTCCCATCAAATCTTGAGGCTTCCTTTATCTTCTCCTCTGCAATCGTGACATTATGGCGGTCAAATTTGAGATACTTCCGGTATCCCTTGTTACCAATCAGTTTCTTTGGGTCTTTCTTAATCTGATCTTTTAAAGACTCCACAATCGCCTCGCGATCTGCAGCGTCTTTTCTAGCCTGTTTGCTGTTAAGGCAGACAATGTAACGATTCTGCGAAACACAGACTTCTTTGACCTTAAGAGGCGCTGGGTCCTTGGTGGCTTTACCCTCGGGATAAACCTCCTTATAACGGCCTCTCCGGGATAATACCTCACGCTTAACCTCGGTGACCTTTCGCATCCTGGTCCCCAGGATGTAGGAGAGCCCTCTTTTGGGATGTTCCAGCTCCTTTCGAGTTTTTGCACTGATCATACCCCTGTCTGCAACAATACAAAACCGGCTTATCCGGAAACGCTTCCGAATCCTGTCTATAACAGGAATCAAGGTGCGCACATCAGCAGTACTCCCAGGCCACATCTCACAGCAGATGGGACATCCTCTCTCATCTATCACAGCACCCACCACCATCTGTCGCAAATCCGGACGATGATCCTTGCTATGCCCCCTTTTGCCAATGGTCTCTCCCCCTTGACCCTCAAAATAGATGGAGGTGGTATCGAAAAATACAAGATCAAGCCCCGTGAATAAATCCCGATTTCGGACAAACATCTCTTCTTCTATAAAATCTTTAGTGCATCTTGGCGAAAATGGAGTCGCATCCTTTTGCTCCTCTACTTCCTCGCCCAGAAAAGCCATCGCTCGATAGAGGTGATGGAGGGAAAGATCACCTACACCTTCTATCTCGTAGTCTCTGCGCCATCTCTCACAGGCCCGATCAGATCCCGAAACAAACAGCCGGTGCAACACTGTAAGGAAAATGGCTCTTTCCACATCAAAATCAAATCTCCTGAAAACTAATAGATCTTTGATTGTTTTCTTAATCCCCAACTCTTTCCACAGCCGTTCAAAGATGAGAGCGGGGCCTATTTTTTTTGAATAGGATGTAACATCTGATGATTTGCCAGATAAAACAAGCAATACATTTCCCGAATATCGGCTAAGAGATCGTGTCAAGGTCTCTATCCTGTCTTTGGCCAGGAGTTTGTCCATACGGCCAATGGTGGCGATAACGCGTTGTATAATTTTTGCTCCTTCTCTTCTATTTTCGACAATCTGTAAGTATTGGTATTTACCTGATTTTTTTATGCGAGCAAACATTGAAGCCTCCTGAATAGGACACTCCAAATATATACCTTATATCCTCTGACATGTCAAGTGATTAATGCCATTCCTGTGGCACTACGATATTGAGGT
>CAZIMJ010000320.1:0-5526 GCA_964540205.1 uncultured Eubacteriales bacterium
TAAACTAAGATGAATTATTCACGAGCCAACCCACCCCACCCTAACATTAAGGTGGCGGCGAGGCAGTGGCCCACGAAGCTGTAGTGAACTACCGCGAGTGGGCTACAACGAAGGCTTTGTAGTGAGATCAGTTCGCCCGTAGGGTAAAAGATGCTAACAATAAGATATTTAGTTTTCTTTTGTGAAAGGTTTTTTAATCTAAGTTTGTCAGCATCTTTGATGAATAATTCATGCCAAGTGATTGGAGGTCAGATGTGATGAAACCCATTGAAGAAATCGCAGCGAAATTAGGGATAAAAGCCAATGATTTGGAGAAATATGGGGAGTACAAAGCCAAGCTCTTTCCAGACAGAATTCGCGGTGAAGGCAAGGAGAGGGGGAAGCTGATCTTGGTGACGGCCATGTCCCCGACTCCTGCCGGAGAGGGCAAGACCACGACCTCTATCGGTTTAGCAGATGCATTGAACCTGCTCGGGAAAAAAGCAACGGCCTCCCTGAGAGAGCCTTCTTTAGGCCCGGTTTTTGGCATGAAAGGCGGAGCGACTGGAGGAGGTGCTGCACATGTGTTGCCCCAGGATGAGATCAACCTGCATTTTACAGGCGACCTCCATGCGATCACATCAGCACACAACCTTCTGGCCGCGATGGTGGACAACCGCATTCATTTCGATGGGGCTTGCGGGCTTTTGGACAGCCGGACCATCACCTGGAAAAGGGTCCTGGATATGGACGACCGCGTTTTAAGGGAAGTCATCATCGGTATCGGAGGTCCACTCCGCGGGCTGGCCCGGGAGACAGGTTTTGATATCACGGCTGCCTCCGAAGTCATGGCGATCCTGTGCTTATCTAAAGATTTAGTAGATTTGAAAGAGAGGCTTGGGAATATCCTTGTTGGGTATTCTACGGATAAAAAACCTGTCTTTGCCCGGGAGCTCAAGGCCCACGGAGCCATGGCGGCGTTGTTGAAAGATGCCATAAAACCCAATCTTGTTCAGACGGGGGAAGGCACTCCCATTTTCATCCATGGAGGCCCCTTCGCTAACATAGCCCACGGGACGAGTTCTGTGATCGCTGCTGACCTGGCTCTAAATCTCTCAGATTTTGTTGTCACGGAATGTGGGTTCGGCTCAGACTTGGGAGCGGTTAAATTCTTCGATATCGTAGTGCGGACAAGCCACCTCCCGCCACCGGACGCCTGTGTCTTGGTGGCTACTGTTCGGTCTCTCAAGTATCATGGAGGCGTAAAGCGGGATGATCTGGAGATCGCTAATACCCCCGCCGTAGAGAAGGGATTTGTCAACCTCCAGAAACACATCGAAAATCTCCGCTTTTTTGGCGTTCCTTTTGTGGTGGCCTTGAACCGGTTTTCCTCTGATACAGATGAAGAGATCGAAAAAGTCATGGACCTGTGTCATAAAGAAGGGGTGCGTGTCGCTCTGAGCGAGGTCTACAATAAGGGCAGCGAGGGCGGAGTGGCGATGGCAGAGGAGATCATCCAAGCCATCGAGAAGGACGAACACGATTTTCGACAACTCTATCCCCTGGATATGCCCTTGGTCGAAAAGATCGAAGCCATCGCCACAAAGATGTTTGGCGCGGCGTCTGTGGCGATGGAGGGGAAGATCCGGCGGAGGATAAGCCGGATAGAGCGCGACGGCTTCCAGGATCTTCCGGTCTGTATCGCAAAAACACAATACTCCCTCTCTGATGATGATCAGGCTTTGGGGAGGCCCGAGGGTTTTACTATGATCGTGACCGATGCTTCACTCAGCTCCGGAGCAGGATTTGTAGTGGTTCATTGTGGGGATATCATGACCATGCCCGGTTTGCCGAAGAACCCCGCTTCAGAGAAGATAGATGTCACTCCGGATGGGGAGATCACGGGACTTTCTTGACGCATCTCTCATGTGGCCCATCGCAATAATGAGTACCTTCAGAGATAGAATCAGAGGAGATGTTTTCGCTCCTTTGATAGCCTCGGGTACTCATTATTGTGATGGGCCTAACCTATTCTTCTGTGCGTAGCTGGAAAGATAGAAGAAAAAAATGAGAAAATTGGCGCGTAAAAAGCGTCCGAACGAGATGGGTTTACACTCTATATGAATTGTGATAAAACTAAATTCCCTATTATGTAAGTATGAGTTATTCGGATTGAATTTTGGGTGAAAGGAATACTACATCATGTGTGAATTGAGGGAAGTTTTTATAGTCGGTGGTGCCCGTACGCCTATCGGGAGTTTCTTAGGGGCTCTGAAGAATTTTAAGGCTCCTGAGCTGGGCGGTTTTGCCATCAAGGAAGCGCTGTTGAGAGCAGGCGTCTCAGGCGAAGATGTCGGGGAAGTCATCATGGGGAATGTTGTATCTGCAGGGCTGGGGCAGGCCCCGGCCAAACAGGCTCTGATGAAGGGAGGAATCCCTCCTACAGTGAATAGTTTTGCCATCAATAAGGTCTGTGGTTCCGGATTGAAAGCCGTAGAGCTGGCTGCCAACTCTATCTGGCTGGAGAAGAATGAGATCGTCGTGGCAGGCGGTATGGAGAGCATGAGTCAGGCCCCGTACTTAACCTGGGGTGTGAGGGAAGGCGTTAAATTCGGAGACCTCAAGATGAAGGATGCGATGATCTACGATGGGCTCTGGTGTGCCTTTGAAGACAAGCATATGGGCATGACAGGCGAAGTGATCGCTGAAAAATTTGGAGCCACCCGAGAGGAACAGGATGTTTACGCAGTCAGCAGCAACGAGAAGGCGCTCCATGCGATCGAAAAGGGCTACACAAAAGATGAGATCGTTTCCGTGGAGGTGCCACAGCGGAGAGGTGACCCCATCGTATTTTCGGTGGACGAGGGGCCTCGCCAGGATGCTTCAGTGGAGAATCTGGCCAAACTACGCCCTGCCTTTAAAAAGGATGGGACGGTCACTGCAGGAAATGCTTCCAGTCTCAATGATGGAGGAGCGGCAGTGGTTCTGGCATCAGAGGATGCGGTCAAGGAGAAAAATCTCGATCCGATAGCCCGGATAGTCGGAACCAGCTCTAACGCATTGGAACCCCAGATGGTCATGTACGCCCCAAAAGGAGCCATTGAAAAACTGTTGGCTGATGTGGGCTGGGGCATTGAGGATGTGGACCTCTTCGAGATCAACGAAGCTTTTTCTTCTCAACTCGTGGTGCTCATCAAAGAACTGGGGCTCGACAGGGAAAAGGTCAATGTGCACGGCGGGGCTGTGGCTTTGGGGCATCCCATAGGAGCCACCGGCTGCAGGATCTTGATCACCCTGATCTATGCCCTCAAACACAGAGGGTTGAAGAAAGGCGTTGCCTCCCTTTGTTTAGGGGGCGGAGATGCGATGGCCATGGCTGTGGAGATGGTCTGAGAGGAGCAAGAGGATGGATATCAAAAAAATAGGCATCATCGGCTCGGGAACTATGGGCACCGGAATCGCCCAGGTCGCGGCCACTTCGGGATTTAACGTTTTTCTTAATGACATCGAGGAAGAATACCTGGAGCGGTCCCTGAAGATCATGGATAAAAGCCTTTCCAAACTCGTGGAAAAGGGTAAGATCACAGAAGATAAGGATTCAATTTTAGAGCGTATCAAGATCACAACCTGCCTTGCTGACCTGAGAGAGTCTGATTTTGTGGTGGAGGCAGTTTTTGAAGATCTGGATGTCAAGATAAAAGTGCTGAAGGCAGTGAATGAAGTTCTTGCTCCTGATGTGATCCTCACATCGAATACGTCTTCGATCTCTATCACCCAGTTGGCTGCGTTGACCAAGCGTCCTGAAAAATTTATGGGAATGCATTTCATGAATCCAGTCCCGTTGATGACTCTCGTGGAATTGATCAAAGGCATTGCCACAACCCAGGAAACCTATGATGTGGTTAAGGGTCTGGCTGAAGCTTTGGGTAAAGCTCCGGTTGAAGCCAATGACTATCCCGGATTTATCGCCAATCGCATTCTCATTCCCATGATCAACGAGGCGGTTTATACACTCATGGAGGGAGTGGGGACCGCAGAGGCCATCGACCAGGTGATGAAGATGGGAATGAACCATCCAATGGGGCCTCTGACCCTGGCTGATCTGATCGGGCTGGATGTCTGCCTGGATGTCATGAATGTCCTCTATGAGGGCTTCAAGGACTCAAAATACCGGCCTTGTCCGTTGTTGCAAAAAATGGTGAATGCCGGATACCTTGGTCGAAAATCAGGAAGAGGATTCTACGATTACAGCAAATAAACTGAGATATTAAAAGCAGAATACATAGCACAGCAATCAGAACAGATAAAATCGCTAAAAGAATAAAAACAGCCTTAGAGCGTGAGGAAGCAGGACACGGGTTTTGTGATTCACGTTGTCCGTGAGTGATATCCTGACGCTTTACGGCAGAAAATGAGGAGGATAGCATGACCGAAGGTAAAGACGAAAAACAAGAGTCCCGAAACAGGGCGATTGAAACGGCCCTTTCTCAGATAGAGAAACAATTCGGTAAAGGAGCCATCATGAGGATGGGGCAGAAGGGAGCTGTTGTCAAGGTGGCAGCCATTCCCACCGGTTCCATCGCATTCGACCTGAGCCTGGGTATCGGGGGATTCCCGCGCGGCCGGGTTGTCGAGGTTTTCGGACCCGAGGCAACGGGGAAGACCACCTTAGGACTCCATGTGATCGCAGAAGCCCAAAAGCAGGGAGGACAGGCGGCTTTTATCGATGCCGAACACGCCATGGACCCGACCTATGCCGCCCACGTCGGCGTGGATATAGACAACCTCCTTATTTCGCAGCCTGATTATGGAGAGCAAGCCCTGGAGATCGCAGAGGTGCTTGTGCGGAGCGGTGCTGTTGATGTCATCGTGGTGGATTCTGTGGCTGCACTCGTACCCAAGGCAGAGCTCGATGGCGAGATGGGTGATGCACACATGGGACTCCAGGCCCGGCTCATGTCCCAGGCTCTGCGGAAACTGACTGCGATCGTTGCACGGTCGAAGACCTGTTTTATTTTTGTGAACCAGATCCGAGAGAAGATCGGTTTTTTCTTGGGAAGCCCTGAAACAACCACGGGAGGACGAGCGCTCAAATTCTATACGTCGATGAGGATCGATATACGGAGACTGGCCACGCTCAAAGAGGGGGACAAAGTCATCGGGAACAGAGTGAAGGTCAAGATCGTGAAAAACAAGATGGCTCCTCCGTTCCGGATCGCTCAGTTTGACATCATCTATGGCGAAGGGATCTCCAAAGAAGGGGATTTGATCGATTGCGGAGTAGACGAGGGATTGATCGAAAAGACGGGTGTCTGGTATTCCTACAAGGGAGAACGGCTAGGCCAGGGAAGGGAAAACGTTAAAAAACTCCTTAAAGAGAACGTGAAACTCGCTGAAGAATTGGACCGCGAGATCCGGAAGAAAGTCGGCCTTTTGCCCGCGGAACCATCCCCTAAAAAAGAATAGCCGATTTTCACTGGTGTATGTTTCTGTCTTCTGTTGAAATTATTACATTTATGTATCCTGAAATATTCATAAAAAATGTCG
>CAZIMJ010000321.1:0-34916 GCA_964540205.1 uncultured Eubacteriales bacterium
GATCGCTTTTCGGAAGATCTATAAACCGGCTCTCTGGGATGAACTTTGGATTAAGTATCTGGAAATCCATAAGCAGTTACGGTTTTCTAGATTGAGAGTTTCCTATGCATGGACTTAATGTTTCCCGTCACTTTGGGACAAGCTCCAAATTTTAGATTTCGTTACTTTTTACCCATTTTAGAGATATATTGAAAAAATGAAAATTTACTTCATCGTTTCAATAGACACGGAGTGCGATAAAGGTCCTAAATGGAAAGTAAGACAACCTATACAGTTCAAAAACATACTTGTTGGCATTCCAAAGATTCTTCAACCTCTTTTCGAAAAATATAATATCAGACCTACATATCTTCTAAGTCCAGAAGTACTGCGAAATGATGTTTGTGTTGATTTGTTCAAATCTCTTGCACATCAAGCGGATATAGGGGCACATATGCATGCGGAATTTATTGAGCCGTACGAAAATTGGGCCACAGATAATACTTTTATTTTTCAAAGTGATCTCGATCCTGAAATCGAGTTTGAAAAAATTAAAAACTTAACAAGTCTTTTTAGAGAAAAAATTGGTTATTTTCCCCTGTCATTTAGAGCTGGGCGATTCGGTATCAGCAGATATACACTAAGCTATTTACAGAAGCTGGGATATCTAGTTGATAGTAGTGTTACACCATACATGTGGTGGTGGAAAAGCAAAGGAAAGGCTATTAATTTTCTTGGAGCTCCTAATCAGCCCTATCATCCATCATTTAGTGATTTCCGGAGAAAGGGCAAAGCGGAAATTCTGGAAGTCCCGATTACTTTAATAAATCCTTTCTGGGATAGATGTCCTCAGATGTTGTTAAAGTCAATTAATCCTGCAAAGAAAGTTCAAACTGTTTTTCTTAATATATTCTTGAAAAAATATCTTAAGCCCAGGTGGCTGAGACCCACATTCTCAACAGCAAAGGATATGCTTTATGTCACAGAATATCTGTACTCTAAGCCAAGTGGGAATAGTATTGTGCTTTGCATGATGTTCCACAGCAATGAAATAGTGAAAGGGATGAGTCCCTATAATTCTTCTGAGAATGAAGTGAAAGATTTTTTATTTAGATTGGAAGGATACTTTGATAAACTTTTTTCAAAATATGATGTCGTGTCCATTGGTCTTTCAGATATAGCAAGACAATATCCTTTTATTTCAGCTAAAAAAAGAAAAGAATTTGGAGAATCTGAATAAAGTGGGATTTTACTATGTGGAAAGTACCATTATCTGATGTAAAATTTTCTAAATTAGAAGAAGTTGCACTTCAAAAGGTTATCAAATCCGGCTGGCTATCGATGGGAAACAGAGTTAAAGAATTTGAAAAAAATTTTTCGGAATTTTTAAAAGTCAAATATTCTTATGCAGTTTCTTGTGGTACAGCGGCACTACATTTAGCTTGTGTATTGTCAAAGTTATCTCCAATGGATGAAGTAATTTGTCCATCCCTTACATTTATCGCCACATCGAATGCTATACTATATTGCAAAGCTAAACCTGTCTTTGTAGACATAACCTCTCTAGAAAATCTGAATATGTGTGTAAATGAAGTCGAAGAACTAATCTCCGATAAGACAAAAGCTATTTTAGTCGTTCATTATGGCGGTTATCCAGTTGATATGTCGAAATTGCGTGAAATCGCAAAGAAAAGAAAAATACTCATAATCGAAGATGCTTCGCATGCTGTTGGTGCCTCTTTCAGGAATAAAATGTGTGGAAGTATTGGAGATATTGGGTGTTTTAGTTTCTTTTCGAATAAAAATTTAGCAACCGGTGAAGGCGGAATGATTGTAACCAATAAATATATTTTTGCCGAGAGAATTAAACTTTTACGTTCACATGGTATGACTACTCTTACTTGGGATAGATACAAAGGGCATTCTTACTCATATGATGTCATTGATTTAGGATTTAACTACCGCATGGATGAGTTGAGGGCTGCGCTTGGAATTGTACAATTGTCTAAATTGACAAAAAATAACGAGAAACGAAAGAGTGTTGTAAAAAAATATATTAAGCATATTGATCAAGATAATGTGATTATACCTTTTAGAAAGTTTATTGACGACGGTATCAATAAGCCTAGTTTCCATATATTTCCAATAATTCTTAAAGACCGCAAAATTCGGGCTAGATTTATGTCGTTTTTAAAATCAAAAGGTATTCAAACAAGCATCCATTATCCACCTATTCATTTGTTTAAATATTATTCAGAAAAATTTGGAATTAATGAAGGATTTTTACCGAGAACTGAGTTAGTTGGTAAAAGTTTAATTACGCTTCCATTATTCCCAAGTATGACACAGCGCCAAATAGATTACGTAATAGAGAATGTTAACAAGGGATTGAAAATTTAAAATTGGGCAGCACTAAAAAAATGTCGTTTTGGCAAAATAAAAAAGTATTAGTCACGGGGGCGGGTGGTTTCATTGGAAGCCATTTGGTTGAAGAGTTAGTGATGTGTGATGCGAATGTTTTAGCTTTTATTAAGTATAATTCACGAAATGATTGGGGAAATTTAGAACTGTTGGACAAATCGATTAGAGAAAATATTGAAATATTTACTGCAGATATTCAAGATGGTTATGCAGTTAAAAAGGCTATGAAAAAACGCGATATAGTTTTTCATCTAGCTGCTCTTATAGGAATCCCCTATTCTTATGTAGCTCCTTTGCACTATATCAACACCAATATTAACGGAACGCTAAATATTTTAGAGGCCTGTCTCACTGAAAATGTCTCAAGAGTTATCCATACATCTACAAGCGAAGTCTATGGAACAGCAATATACACTCCGATAGATGAAAACCATCCACAGCGCGGACAGTCACCATACGCCGCATCAAAAATTGGCTCAGATAAGTTAGCAGAGAGTTATTATCTCTCATATGATTCACCAATTTCAATTATTCGACCATTTAATACTTTTGGCCCACGCCAATCCGGTAGAGCAATTATCCCAACTATAATAACTCAAGCTCTCAGTGGAACAGGAAAAATAAAATTAGGAAGGGTGGATCCAATCAGAGACTTTTTATATGTCAGGGATACCGTGAAAGGCTTTTTGGCTATAGCTGAATCAAAGAAATCTATAGGCCAAATCATTAATATTGGTTCTGGCGAAGGAATCTCAATAGGAGAATTAGCAAATACAATCGTTAAGATGATTGGAAATCAAACACAAATTGAAATGGATGAAGAAAGAATAAGACCGCAAAAAAGTGAGGTATTTGAGCTGGTATGCGATTATAGAAAGGCAAAAGAGATGTTAAACTGGGGACCAAAAGTCAACTTGAAAGAGGGATTAGAGAAAACAATTCAGTATATAAAAATTAATTTGAGCAAATATAAAGCTGATATATATAACGTTTAAGAAAACCAATGAGAGCGATTATTTTAGCTGGCGGTAAAGGAAGGAGGCTGCAACCATATACTACAATTCTTCCCAAGCCTTTAATGCCGATTGGTGACATGTCTATTTTGGAAGTCCTGTTGAGGCAGCTAAAATATTATAATTTTAGAAAGATAACAATTGCTGTGGGATATCATCATGAATTAATCCGAGCAGTTATAAAGGATGGAAATCAATTCGGGTTAAATGTTGAATATTCTTTAGAAGAAAAACCTCTTGGAACTGCTGGTCCAATAAATTTAATTGAAGATTTGGAAATAGATTTTTTAGTTGTAAACGGAGATACGCTCACAGATTTAAATTTTCATAATTTTATGAGATTTCATAAAGAGAAATCAGCTATAGCTTCAATTGCAGTTTACAAAAGAGATGTTTTCATCGACTTCGGTGTTGTAAAAATTGATAATCACAAATATCTAAATGAATATATTGAAAAACCTACTTATAACTTATTAGTCAGTATGGGGATATATGCATTTAAACCAGAAGTAAAGAAATATATTGAAAAAGGAAAAAGATTAGACATCCCTGATTTATTAAAAAAAATTATGCAAGATAAGCAAAAAATAGCATGTTATGAAGGAAAAGGTTTTTGGTTAGATATAGGAAGGCTAGATGACTATAATCGTGCTATTGAAAAATTCAATAGTAATATTAGGGTATTTTTGAAAGACTATGATAACTAGGATGAAAATTTTACATTTTTTTTGGAGTGGAGAAGCAGGAGGAAGAGAAAATCTTGTATATCAACTCATGAAAGAGCAAAAACAAGATAATGAATTGAATATTGCCGTTTTGTTAGGAGAAAGAAGAGGATATTATATCCCTCTGATAGAAGCTTTAAATATTGAAGTCTTCTATCTTCCTTCTCAGGGAAAAGAATTGTCGATTAAAAATATAGTTTATATTCTTCGGGTGCTTAAAAATTTCGATGTAATACATTTGCATAGCCCAAATTTAATAATAATATTTGTAATTATACTGACAAATTCTAAGTCTATTTTTACGTTTCATGGAAAGAGAAATTTCACATCAAAGTCAATTAAAGATTATTTATTTGGAAAATTTTTAAAATGACTATAAGATCTTTGACAAGACAGTTTAAACGCATTGTTTTTAAATTTTATTTAAAGAAATACGCAGATTTAATTACTGTGAATTCTCAATTTTTAAAGAAAAATGTGATAGAAAATTATGATTTGAATCCAAGAAAAATTCATATAATTTATAATGGAATTGATACAGATAATTTGGAGATAAAAGAAATTAATATTAGAAACACTCCATTTTGTTTAGGCACTATAGGTAGAATTGTTGAAGCAAAAAGGATAGATAGAATAATAAATTCATATAGAATTTTTAAAAATAAATTTGCTGCCGAATATCAAGATACATTTCTATATATCATTGGCAATGGAGCACTACTACCGAAATTAAAGAAAATGGCAAAAGATCTAGATATAATTGATAAAATCCAATTCACAGGATTCGTAGATGATATAAATCAATATAGAAAAAAGCTTGATTTATTTGTCATTTCGTCTGGAAGTAATGACACATTTCCATTGACTTTTTTAGAGGCCATGTATTGTAAAATACCTGTAGTTTGCTTTGAAGACACTGGGGGTGTAACTGAGGTTATCAAACACTTTCAGAATGGATTTATTGTTAAAAATGAAGAAGAGTTAGCAAGTTTTATTGTTGAGTTTAAAAAGTTAGATAGAAATGTGGTATCAAAAATTGTCAATAATGCTCACTCACAAGTGGAAAAATACTTTACTATCTCTGAGTTTGCTAGAAATTATAAACAGAACTATAAACTGCTGCTTTCAGATAATTCTATAATCATGAAGGAAACCACATCATAATTTTTTTTAGTTTCTAAACAAATCCTATGAATAAAAGATTCAAGGGCTTTATCGGCACTAACATTGGAAAGATGAGTGACCATCTAGGCTTACTTGATTTTTACGTGAATGTAAGAGAACGTATTTTCGGGAATTCAGCAGTTATATTAATCTACCATCGTGTGGATGAGCCAAATAGGTTTCCTTGGGCAATGACTCCGACTAGAATAAAGAATTTCGAGAAGGAAATGGAATACTTAACCAATAAATATAATGTAATATCTCTCGATTTTCTTGAGCAAATTATCCGCGAGGGAAGATCTATTCCTAGAAAAGCGGTTGTGATAACTTTCGATGATGGTTTTAAGGACAACTATCTGAATGCCTATCCAATTCTAAAGAAATATAATGTTCCTGCGACCATTTTTATTACAACAGGTTATATCGGAAGTGATGAGTTAAACTGGAGAGATAAGGTTAATTATGGAATTTGGAATACTTCTAAGGAAATGTTTCAAGCGGAGCATATTGGAAATATTCCTTTACACACTGGTTTGCAACGACGTATTGCAGCTTCGAAAATAAAGACAATTCTCGAAGAAATGCCAAAAGACAACCGATGTTTATATATTGAAGGCCTTCTGAGAAAATTAAAAGTAAGGATCTCTCCTGAATTAAATAAAGAATTCATGTTGTCTTGGGAAGAAATAAGAGAAATGAATAAAAATGGAATCGGAATTGGGTCTCATTCCATATCACATCCAGTTTTGACTGAAATATCTTTGGAAGATGCAAAGAAAGAAATTATTGAAAGTAAAAGGCACATTGAAGAAAAACTTGATAAGCATGTTATTGCTTTTGCTTATCCATACGGAAAATCTGATAGCTATAATGAATCGATAAAGGAAATTGTCAAAACAACTGGATATACATGTGCTGCAATATGTGCTAATTTCTCTCCGGTCAAATCTGATACAGATATTTATGAGTTAGAAAGAATTTCAAGTGGACGAAATGCAGAAATTTTTAAGCTATATGTTTCAAGGTTTTCCTTTGATTTAGGCTTGTTTAATAGAAAATAGAAATTGAAGCATAAATATCCTCACTTTTAACTACGAACATTGGACTTGTATTATGCAGGTAGATTTCATAATCATTGGGGCGCAAAAAAGCGGTACATCAAGCCTTGCAAACTATTTAAGTCAACATCCACAAATCTGTTTTTGTAACCATAAAGAGCCTCAATATTTTAGTAGAAATGAACACTGGCGCACAAATTTGCAAAAATATCATAAACTTTTTGAACCAAAAGCGGGGCAATTATGTGGTGAAGCTTCTACTACTTACACAATGCTGCCAGAATATCAAGGCACTCATTTGCGGCTATTTGAATATAATCAGGAATCGAAACTGATTTACATAATGAGACAGCCAGTTGAAAGAATCGTGTCTCATTACGCACACCGTATAATAGATGGAAGTGTTAAAAAATTTCCTGAACTCGAAGTTATTGAAAATCCAATTTATATCAACAGAAGTCGTTATGCTGTTCAAATTAAGCCTTACTTAGAAATATTCCCGCGAAGTAATATACTGCTGCTTGTATTTGAAGAATTTGTTAGTGATCCATTCAAGACTTTAAATCAGATTGCCTCTTTCCTAGATATTTCAGAAAAAAAAGTTGCTAATATTGATTTAACTCCACACAACATATCTGTAAAAAAACGTTCATTAAGAAAGAGTTTGGGTATTCCCTTTTTATATAGACATTTTCGCAATAAAGCTCCAACACCTTTGCAACCTATACTGCGCAAAATAGCACACAAATACTTGTTTAATAAAGGAATTCAGACAAAACCAGTTTTTTCTCCATCTTTTAAAATGGCTATTTGGAGATTTTTAGAAGATGATGTGCACAATATTGAAACTCTTCTTGGGCGAAGGTTAGATATATGGCGAAATGGATATAAATAGACGCTTGAAGCATCGCTAATAAGTGGAAGTTATTAGAATGAAAATTGCAATACTAGGAGGTCCCTTCCTGCTGGATGAATCTACTGGTATATCTGGGGCGCAGGTACAAAATTACAATTTGGCTTCCGCGTTCGCGGGTCGTGGACTAGATGTACATTATATCGCTTTTACTAAAGACAAAAAGGCTGGTTCTAGAATAGAAAATAAAATCAAAGTTCACTCGGTACAACAAAAAAAATTGTTTTTTCGCTGGTTATGGGATATGTGGGTTTATATGAGAGTTCTGAATTATGTTAATCCAGATATAATCTACCAAAGAGGCAGATCATATTTGACTTATGTTGCAGCTAAGTGTGCGAGAAAAAACGGAAAAAAATTCATTTGGGGTAGCAATGGGGAAGATTCATGTGATTTTTGGAGACAAATTAAGCGGTTGCGTCAATCCCAAAGGCCTTTTTGGAAGAAAATAATTCTTTTTCCTTATATGGTCCTTCAGGATATTTTTATTCATAAAGGCATCCGAAGAGCCCATGGTCACGTGAATCAAACTAAGCACCAAAAATCTCGTCTTCAGAAAAATTATGAGAAGCAGGGTGTTATTATTCCTTCATATTTTACAGCGCCTTCGAATGAACGGAGATATGCTAAAGAAAAGAGTGTCCTCTGGCTGGCAAATTTAGGGCAAAATAAACGACCAGAGCTATTTCTCCGATTAGCCGAGTATTGTATCGATAATAATGATTGGAAATTTATCTTGGGTGGAGGGACAAAGGATACAGAATATTTTCAAAAATTATATCAGCAAGCGCAGACTCTTTCTAATGTTGAAATCCTAGGGCATGTTCCATTCAATAAAACAAATGACTTGTTTGCCAGGGCGTCGTTATTTGTCAACACAAGTACTAGAGAAGCTGATGGCCTCCCTAATTCTTTTATTCAGGCTTGGCTAAATAATACGCCGGTACTATCTTTATATCATGATCCCAACAATTGGATCAGTTCTCGTAATCTTGGTGTGTGTGCTAATGGTGATAGAGAAAGATTTTTTGAAATGGGGAAAACTTTAATCAGTGATAAAGAAAAACTTAAAAGAAATGGCGAGAATTGTGTGAGTTTTGCTATAGAAACATTTTGTGATGAGAGAATAATTGATTCTTATATCGATTTATTCAAAAGTCTGTAAGACATGAAAGAATTAAAAATATGTTTCGTTATGCCTTTTCATATTAATGAAGGCCGAGGCGGAGGATCTGAAGTTCAAGCATGGATTTTAGCCAAAGAACTTGCTCGAAGAGGATATAACGTTTCTTATATTGCCCAGAGTGTTCAAAACAAACAGGGCACAATAGAAATAATAGACAGAGTTAAAATAAGATGGATAAGATATTTTTATCGTTTCCGATGGGCGAATGCAATAGATTATTATAAAGCTTTAAAAAATGAAAATCCGGATATAATTATTCAACGTCACTCATCACTAGTGACTGGAATAATAGGATTTTACACAAAAAAATATGATAAGAAATTTGTATGGATGTGTAATGAGGATTCATGCCCGGAAAAATGGTCTTATTTAAAAAAGCAATCTCATCTCATTAAGGATAATAAAACAAACAAAATCAAATCAATATATTTTTTATTAGAGGCATTTATTAATGATTTTATTCGTAACTATGGGATGAAACATGCAGCTCATCCCTTCAGCCAGAATAAATATCAGAGAGATACATTAAAGAGAGAATTTGGTATTGATTCCTTTCCAATGTATTCAGGACATAATAAACCTGATTTGCTTTATTCTCCTGAGAAGAGACTTCAAGAAGGAATTGTTCTCTGGGTAGCAAATCTAGGTTCGAGGAAACGACCAGAACTATTCATTGATTTAGCGAGAAAAGGAGAAAAATATGGATTTCGTTTTGTTATGATTGGAGGGAGTGATGATAAATCATATTTAGATTGCTTATTCAAAAACAAGTCTGAAAATCTGGAGTGGCTGGGGAAAAAATCCTTTGAACAGACTCTTGAATGGTTCGATAAAGCTGCCTTTTTTGTGAACACTTCCCATAAAATCAATGAAGGATTTCCAAATACTTTTATCCAAGCTTGGCTTAGAGGCGTTTTTGTTTTTAGCCTGGAAGTGGATCCAGATGACTTAATCAGAAATAACAAGCTAGGTTATGTAGCTGGTGATATCGACAACATTTTGCAGACTTTAGTTTCTCTGTCCAATAAAACACAGGACTTTATTGAGATGTCTAAAAGAGTCATTCAATATGCTAACAAAAATCATTCAATACAAAGAATGACCGATAATTTTCTAGATATAGTTATGAAGGACAAAGATGGATAATTCCTATCCTTGTGTATTTGGTTTTATTTCGTTGGATAATTCACCGTGTTTTTTCCAGCCCCCGAATTTTGTAAAAACCTTATTTCAAGAAAGCAAGACAGTGGGAATTTATGAAACTGGAGTTTTAAGAGAATTCCATCTTCATGAAAATAAAAATAATTTGATTATTTTAATCGGCCGGATCTATGACCCATTTAGTATTGATCCAAACACAAAAAACATAGAAAAAGAAATGGCTTATCTTGAGAATGCTGAATTTGGCGAGATTCATGGAAATTTTTTAGCGATTTTAAAGTCTTTTTCAATAAGTAGCCCTAACATAACAATTGTTGCTGATAAGTACGGGTCACGGAGACTTTTGTATTTCATGAAAGAAAAATCATTGTTCTTTTCAACTCATCTTTTAGGCCTAAAAATTTTATTGGAAAATAAGTTACCATCTATATCGACGGAAGCTTTGCTTCATTATTATAACTTTGGATTTACCTCCAATCATCAGACTCTCCTTGAAGGCATCCAAAAATTGCCTCCGGGTTCGATACTCAATGTTAAAAATGGAAATCTATCAATTAATAAATATTTTTCCATAAGAAAGCTTTACCGTCTTGATGAATATAAAAATCAGGATGAGAAAGATGTTTGTCGGCACATTGATGAATCTATGTTAAAAGCAGTATCTAAAAGGAATACAGACAAAAGTTCTGTTGGTATAGCATTGAGTGGGGGGGTAGACTCGGGATATATTGCACAAAAATTAGTGCAAATTGGAGTTGATCCAATTGGCTATAATCTGTCTTATGAAGCCTCTTATAATGAATATGATAGGATCGAGTATCTTGAAAAGAGGTTGGGATTGAGAGTGCGAAAAATTTCGCTCTCTCCCGATCAAATTATTGAGAATTATAAATATTGTAATTCTATCAGCAGTGAACCAATGGGATTTAATAATGCTTGCATGAGGTTTGTTGCTTTAGAAGCCAAAAAGGATGGCATAAACGAACTTTTTGATGGAGACGGAACAGATAGACTTTTTTTAGGCATGTCTCGATATCTTCTTTTAAAAAAGATCATTTTAATATACGAGCTATTAAAGAAAAGCCGCTTTTTTCCTTTTACATTGCCATTGTTGAGGATATTTCCAGGTAAAGAACAAAAAAAATTATATATCCATTTTAAAAATTGGGATAATGGAATTCATCCTTATCTTGAACGCGACATGGAAGGATTAACATATTACGATTATTGTTATGAAAAAAAAATATATGATCTGGCTATAAATAGATTTTGCAGCGAATTCGAGTACGAGTTTGAAAGCGGAGATTTTGGACTATTTTTTACATATCAATCGATTCAGATGTGTCCGGAGATGTTTTTTTATGATCCCGCCGAGATTCAATCAGAACTTGGAATTTTCCCCATATCTCCATATTGGGATGATGATATTGTATCTCTTGCTATAAGTCTTCCTACAGAATTGAAAATACGAAGGGGAAAAACTAAGTATATACTTCGGAAAGCAGCATCTGAGAACTTAGATCAGAAATATTGGATGAAATCCAAAATTGGGCTTCAAAGTTCATTTAAATATATAGGGCAATCAACGAGGGGTTCTGATTGGATATCAGTTCAGTACGAAAAAATAATAAATTCGGAAGAGTACAAAATATTGAAAGAAATTGTACCGGGTGGAAAGGTTATCCTGGATAAACTTGTGAGTGTTATTATTTGGAAGGGATACAATCAGGATTTGTTTCAAAATCCCCAGAGTGAAATTAATCAGTCCTTATACCAATAATACGAATTGTCAAAAAAACCTTATATTCTTCACGTTTGTGGCCGCTTAGAAACCGGAGGAATCCGGACTTTTGTAAAATCATTGATCGATCTCAACAATAATAGCGACACAGTTCATGATTTATTGATATTAAATGACTTAAGCAAAGAGTTTAGCCAATTTCCTTGCAAAGTTTATTGCCTAAGTTACAAGAAAAACAATTTTTTATTAAGTCTTAAAAGGATAGTAAAAATAATTATTCCTTACCAATCAATTTTTATTCATTCTGCACATCCGCTTGTTGTTTTGCCGCTTATTTTTTCGAGAAAAAAAATTTTCTTATTTCAGCATGGGATGGCTGTTTCACATGGGCCCTTGATGAAAAGAAACTTAAAAAAAATTTGGTTTTCAATTGTACCTTTTGTTTTGAATGCAAAAGTTATATGTTCAAATAAATTTGCTTTTGAGAAAATAAAAAAACTGGGGATCATATTACCTGGAAGAAAAATCATCACTATTCCTTTCGGAACGAAAATAGAAATAAATCAAAACAGAATAAGAGATATCTCTGAAAAGGATTCAATCACAATTGGAATGGCTAGCGTTCTAGTTCCTGATAAAAGGAACGACCTTGTCATTAAATCGCTAGCTTCATATAAAGGGAAATTAAATATTGACCTAAGGATTGCTGGCGATGGTCCTGATCTGACATTCCTAAAAAGACTTGCAAAAACTATTATGAATGACACAGTAAATATTGATTTTCTTGGAAAGGTAGATGATATGGATGGCTTTTATCAACAATTAGATCTCTTTGTCCATTCCAGTAAGAACGAATCTTTTGGATTGGTTGTGCTTGAGGCTTTAACTAGATTTATTCCTGTAGCGGTATTTCCTGATGTAGGTGGATGCAGGTCTCTGATTAAAGAAGGAAAGAATGGTACTGTCATTATGAATGGCTTGGATGGCCTCAAACACTTTTGGAATTATATAAATGATAATCCGGAAATAATAGACTTCCAGAGTAAATACATATCCAAGATGAATATGCGGAGATACGACATTTCAAACACTCGGATTAAATTAGACAATTTAGTTATGAATTGAAGATGTCTAAGGTTTTAATAAAGTAATTCTTCAGAGTGGGAATTTATGGCATCTAATAAAACAATTAAGTTTGGAATAATCTCCGACTCTCTTATATTTAAATTATGGGAAGCTGAGTGTATAAAACATGTTTTGAATCTTAAGAGCACGTCACTTGAGTTACTTATTCTTCCTTCTAAAAAGAGTGCATCAAATAATGTGAGTTTATTACGAAGGTTAATAGGCTTTAGAATTTTTTCCAGAATACTTTTTTATGTCTATCAAATGCTGTTTATTAATCCAAAATGTTTTTCAAAATTAGATTTTTCTGAGGAGCTTAAAAATGTTGATAAGGTATATTGGTCAGGAAATAGGACAAATATTTCAATTAAGAATTTTTCTAAGGAAGATTTAGAAAAGATAAAAAGAAAAAGATTAGATTTTATCATCTCATTTTCAGAATTTACAAATGTAAGCCCTGAAATCTTGGATATTCCTAAATATGGCGTTTGGGCCTTTCATCATGATGACGAAGAAAAATACAGGGGCAATGTGCATTGTTTCTGGGAAATTTATCATGATGATAACGTGAACGGGGCAATTTTAAAAAGACTAACTGTTGATAAAAATGAATATATCGTGATTAGACAGGGATTTTTCAAAACAATCAATTATTCATATAAGATAAACTTAGAAAGTATACATTCATTCAGCATTCAATGGTTAAAAGACGTTTGCGTTGATCTGTCAAATGGCAATGAAAAATATTTGAATAGTTTACCTACTGAGTCAAATGCTAGGTTTTATAATGAGCCCAATAATTTTGAATTTCTAAAATTTTATCTTACATTATTAAAAAACAGATTTATAAAGGCTTACAAAGATCTGTTTTTGTTAGAACAATGGAACATAGGATATATTGAAAATACTTTTGATGAATTACTTGACAAAAATGAAAATTTCAAAGTGAATTGGTTATTTTCTCCATCAAAAGGAATTTCTTACGCTGATCCTTTTCCCTTTAAATGGGATGGAGATATATATATATTATTTGAATGCCTTAATTTCAATAAAGGGAAAGGAGAAATATGTTCACTCATTTTTAATCCTTCAAAAAAGAGGAATAATGATTTTAAGGTATGCATGACGATGACATCTCATATTTCTTACCCATTTATTTTTAATTACAAAAACGATATTTATTTAATACCTGAATCCTGTAGAGCTAATGAAGTCGCATTATACAAATCTACAAAATTTCCTTTCGCTTGGGAAAAGAAAGCGGTTATACTCGAGAATATTGAAGCTGCTGATCCTACTATATTTCATCATAATGGTTTTTGGTGGTTAACTTGTACAATTGGGAGAGAACGCTGGAATCATGAGTTAAGCATTTTCTTTTCTAAAGATATTTTTGGCCCTTGGTATCCACATAAAAATAATCCAGTAAAAATAGATATACGGTCTTCCAGACCTGCAGGTAGAGTTTTTAATCACGATAATCTTTTAATAAGGCCCTCTCAAGATTGCAGCAAGGCTTATGGTAAAAGAATTGTGTTGAATAAAATAAATAAATTGACTCCTTATGACTTTGAAGAAGAGGCATTGAAAATTATTGAACCATTTAAAGGGTCTGATTATGAACAAGGGGTTCATACAATTAATGCGATAGATGATATTACAATTGTTGATGGAAGACGGGACATATTTTCTCTTAAAAAATTTCTGAATAGAAAATCTAAAAAAAAATAAAAAAACGCTTTTATTTTTAAATTTATTATTTCATTCATTCAATTTTCATGAAAGATGAAGTGCAACTGATATTTTATATTTATTGAATTTATATGAATAAAAAATCTCCTGTACCTATCAAGGTATTATTAATAACAAATATACCGACTCCATACCGTATCCCATTATTTAATGAATTAAATATGCAATTTCAAAAAAGAAATATAAGACTTAAGGTTATTTTTTCTGCCCTCACGTATCCGAGAAGAAATTGGAAAATAGATATGTCTCAATGTAAATTTGAGTATGTGATCTTGAAGTCAAAAAAAAATATTAGCATGGATGCCGAGAGAACAATTTTTATTTATGCTGGCTTAATGAAATTAATTAAAATGGAAAATCCTGAAGTAATAATTACATCAGGCTTTTCACTGGCTACATTGAAAGTCTGGTTTTTGTCATTATATTATCCAATCAATTACATAATTTGGTCTGGATGCATAACAGGGGGAAAAGATTCAGAATCATTTTTGAGGAAAATGCAGAGAAAGATTCTTATCAGTAGAGCGGCGGGTTTTATCGCCTATGGAACTTTAGCAAAAAAATATTTAATTTCTTTAGGGGCAAGTCCTAACCGCATTGATATAGCCATAAATACAGTAGATTTAGATTATTATAAAGAAATCCATTTTAATAACAATCAAGATAACTATAAAAAAGAAATTATATTTGTAGGCCAATTTGTGGAAAGAAAGCGTGTGGATCTTTTGTTTTATACGGTAAAAACTTTATTGAATAAGCGCAGTGACTTTGTACTTAAATTGGTAGGAGAGGGGCCTGAATATCAGAATTTGAAAATTTTGGCAAATAAACTTGAAATAGAAGATTTTGTTAGTTTTGAAGGCTACAAACAGAAAGACCAGATACGGAAATACTTCTCTAAAGCAGACTGCTTTCTTTTCCCTTCAGAGTATGACATCTGGGGTTTGGTTTTAGTTGAGGCAATGGCTTCAGGACTGCCTTGCGTTGCTTCTACTGGAGCAGGGGCTGCTCATGATCTGATAAGAGATGGAGTGACAGGTTTTGCTATGGACTTTAAAGAGGTCGAAAAAGTGGCGGAAAAAATTGATTGGATTTTTAGGCATCCTAATTTATCAAAAAAGATAGGGGAAAATGCGCAGCTTTTTGTTTCCGAAGATGTTTCCTTAGAGAAGTCGGCAAGTGGATTTTTGAATGCTGTTGAGCATGCAATAAAGAATATTTAAAGATAATGTTAGATATAATCTTTTATTTATCAATAGTTTTGACATTAGCTTTATTTTTAGTTTCATTGTTTTCACATTCTTATAAATATCCTACACTCATATATATATTATCGAGTCCAATCGTGTATGCATCTTGGAGTCGAAGATATGGAGATATTAGTCTTATTCATCTTTTTAATGTAGGTTTTATTTTTATCTTAATTATTAAATTTTTAATCAAGCAAGAACAATTATATGAGTTCCCATATTTAAAATTATTTTTATTCTACTTCTTTTTAAATTTAGTTGTAGCGATTCACATATATTTCAACAGTAACTGGTTTTCAGCTTTAGATTTTTTTATCAAATCTGTTTTTATGCCATTAGCTCTCTATCTTTTTTATAAATATTTTGGGAATCACTCAGATGGAAGGAGACTAATAACTGTATTGATTGCAGCAGGAATATTCCCTCTTGTTTTTATTTTGATCCAAAAAGTTTCTGGCCATGTTTGGTTTTATAGGCAGACACGAGGTATCGTAAGAAATATTGGATTATATCATGATGCAGTAACCCCTAGGATCTTCCTTATGCAGATCTTGATTGGGATTTTTATCTATTGGCATTATTTTTTAAAAAACAAGAAAAATATGTCCGTTAAGTTGATACTTATATCCTTGTTTTTGTTGACTGGATTGGGTCTTTATTATCTCTACTCCAAAGCCATTTTTTTAACTCTATTGGTATGGATTATCATGTTTGTATTATTGAGAAGAAAATTAGTTGTAACCTCTGCAGTGGCAATATTTGCATTACTATTTGTTATTTTGTTGAGCGGTGGTAGAGTCGAAAGTGAAATTAATCAAGTTTTTTCGAAAGAAGTAGATTATGTTTCGGGTAATCTCAGTTCCGATTATATTTTTTCTGGGCGAGGTGGAATCTGGAAGATGTATATCACAAGATGGAAAAATCTATCTGTAATAGATAAATTTTTAGGGGCTGGGGTATCACATGGGTATTTTCATAATGATTTTTTAAGAATTCTCTTTAGTGGGGGGTTTTTATTGTTAGGCACATATGTATTTGTGTTAGTTTTGCTATCAGCAAAGGTGGTTAAAGATTTCGTTTTTCAAAATCAATTTATTAGCTTTGTAGCGTTGCTGAGTATTAGTTATTTGTTGATCGAATCGATGGGACAATTGTCAAATTTATATCCTCATTTACAGATTTTTGTTTGGGGATTAATTGGATTATCAATTAACAGGAATTTAAGATGGGAAAATGAAAATTCGAGGAGAAAAAAAATTATAAGAAAAAATTTTTCTTAAGAAAATCGATATTCCTTATGAGTGATAAAAAAAAAGTTATTTTCATATCTCCTTTACCTCCACCTTATATGGGGCCAACTATTGCTACGGAAATAATTCTAAATTCAAATCTGAAAAATAAGTTTAGGCTTATCCATTTAGATACATCAGACCATCGAAAATTGAATAAACTTGGTGCGATTGATTTTAATAATATTATCCTAGCGGTTAAAAGTTATATAATTTTATTATGGGATATCTTTAAATTTAAGCCGGATTTGGTCTATATCCCTGTTAGTCAAACAACTTTGGGATATTTGAGAGATTCGGTTTATATAATAATGGCAAAATTATTTAAACGTAGAGTGATCTGTCATCTCAGAGGAGGATATTTTAAACAGTGGTTTAATTCTAGTAGTTTTTTAACAAAATGGTTTGTCCGATATGTGCATGCTCTGGTCGATGGCCAAATTGTATTGGGTGAAAAATTGAGATTGCTTTTTGAGGGAATTGTATCTCCAGATAGGGTATTTGTTGTTCCAAATGGAATGGACGTTGTTATAAAAAAATGTAAAGTTGAAGAAAATAAAATTAGAATATTATATTTATCCAATTTTATTAGAGAAAAAGGCATCCTGGATGTTCTCAATGCTATTTCATGTCTTTGCGAAGATCACCTCTCTCTGGTTGAATTTATTTTTGCGGGGAATTGGTTCGATCAAAATACAAAACAAGAAATCATAAGTTTTATTCAAAAATACCCTGATTTGCCGATTATACTAAAAGGCCCAGTTTATGGTGCCCAAAAGCTTGAGCTGCTTTCTCATTCTTCAATTTTTGTATTCCCCACTTACTATTCCCAGGAAGGGCATCCATGGGTGATTGTTGAGGCCATGGCGGCTGGATTACCAATCATTGCTACTGATCAAGGTGCAATAACTGAATCTGTAAAAGATGGAATAAACGGATTCATTGTAGAAAAGAAAACGCCTGAACAAATAGCGGAGAAAATTAAATTTTTAATTGAGAATCCAGAAGTAATAAAAAAAATGGGAAAAGAGAGCAGACGATTATACCATGAAAACTTTACCGAAGAAAAAATGGTGGAACGTTTGTCTCATGCTTTTAATTCTGTTTTAGCAAATTAGAAATGTGTGGAATCGCAGGATTTTTCCAGCTTGAAAATAATATCATCGGGAATCCTTGGGATAAACTCAGAGGAATGGCAAAGGTTCTTGTCCATCGGGGCCCTGATGATTATGGTGAATATTTGGAAGGCCATTGCGGTCTTGTTTTCCGTAGACTCTCAATTATTGACCTTGAGCACGGTAATCAGCCCATGTTTTCGTCTTCAAAAGATATGATAATCGTTTTTAATGGAGAAATTTACAACTTCAAGGAACTGAAAAGAGAATTGGAAGGCCATGGTGCCGTATTTTTAACTGATTCAGACACCGAGGTGATATTAGCAGGATATGAGATCTGGGGTATAGATGTTGTTAAAAAATTGAGAGGCATTTTTGCTTTTGCAGTATTCGATAAAAAGAAAAGAAGGCTTTTTATCGCCCGTGATCATACGGGAATAAAGCCATTTTATTACATAATGAGAGATGGCATTTTTGTTTTTGCATCTGAGATAAAGGCTATTTTGGAATTTCCAGGAATAAGTGCCAGTGTGAACATCAAAATGTTACCTAGATTCATGAGTTTTTTATGGGTGCCTGCTCCTGATACACTATTTGAAAACATATTTATTCTGGAACCTGGGCATATGATGATTGTTGATGAGGATGGAATAAAGAAGAAGAGATATTGGAACCCTGATTTATTGAGTCGAGACTGCGATACGACTGAGCAAACGTGGAACGTCATTATTGATTCTGAGATCAGGCGAGCGGTAAAGGAGCAATTGATAAGTGATGTTCCTCTAGGTGCTTTTCTCTCGGGAGGTGTAGATTCATCAACTATAGTGGCTTACATGAACCAAGTTTCGGATAAAACTGTTACTACTTATTCAATCGGTTTTAGCGATGATGATATTTCGAATGATGTTATACCCTCTGAATTAAAATATGCGAGATGGGCTGCCGGGCTTCTCGAAGTTGACTATAATGAAATTATTCCAAGTGCTTATACAGATATAGAAAAAATTCTTCCTCTACTTACATGGCATATGGACGAACCCATTACTGATCCTGCGGCGATTACAACTTATTTTATTTGTAAAGCCGCAAAAGAGAAATGTACAGTTATGCTCTCTGGAGTTGGAGGGGACGAGATATTTGGCGGTTATCCGCGCTATATCGCAAATTATCTTGCCAAGAAGTACCAAAATATCCCAATATCATTGAGGAAATTGCTCATAGAGCCATGCGCAAAAAGGATTCCAACAGGCTCAAACGCTTTAATAAGAAATTTTAAAAAATTCATAAGAAGTGCAGATATGCCTTTCGAAGAAAGGTATTTTGGATACTTAACCTATTATTCTCAATTTGAGCTCGCAGATTTGCTAAAAATGTCATTTGAATGGTCTGATATATTTGAAAGCCACAGACACACACTCACTCAATATAAAAGCAAAAGTAGTCTTCGCACCATGATGAACCTCGACCTTATGACATTTCTCCCTTATCTGAATTTGATGTATACGGATAAGATGAGCAGTGCTGCTTCGGTTGAGGTGCGTGTCCCATACTTGGATCATATACTCATTGAAAAGGTGGCTAGAATGCCCGAGCATTTCAAAGTTAAAGGTTTAAAAAGAAAATACATATTGAAAAAAATATCAGAAGAGTACTTACCTGCTAAACTTGTTTGGAGAAAAAAGGCTGGATTTGGAGCTCCTATCGGGGCTTGGTTGAAAGGTCAGCTCAGGCATATGATGTTTGATCTTCTTTCAGAGGAAACTGTAAAGAGAAGAGGATACTTCAAATACTCTGCTATCTCTCGACTTATTTCTAACCATTTAGAAGAAAAGGAATATAATGCTAATCAGCTTTGGCAGTTAATGATGTTAGAGTTATGGCATCAAGTTTTTATAGATTGAATTTTTTTCTTTCGAATAATATGAAGCAAGTTACACAAACACTTAAAAATGGAGAAGTACAACTTCTCGATGTGCCTCTGCCTCTATTAAATGAAAGAATGATTCGAGTTAAAAATTTTTATTCTATCATCAGCCCGGGCACAGAAGGAGCCACTGTCAGCACTGCGCGCAAGAGCCTTATCGGGAAGGCGAAAGAACGCCCACAGCAATTTAAACAGGTTGTTGAATTTCTGAAGCAGAAAGGCCCTGTCCAGACTTACAGAACTGTAAAACAGAGACTTGATGCTTATTCCCCTCTTGGGTACAGCTGTGCCGGGGAAGTGATTGAAGTAGCAAAAGGAGTTAAAGAGTTTAAAGAAGGAGATCTGGTTGCCTGCGGGGGGGGCGGATACGCCCATCATGCAGAGTTCGTGGCCGTGCCTCATAATTTATGTGTTAAGCTTCCCCCTGATGCTGATTTGAAAAAAGCCGCTTACAATACTCTCGGAGCGATTGCTCTCCAGAGTGTACGTCAGGCTGATCTTCATATCGGAGAAACCTGCGTGGTGATCGGCCTAGGCCTCGTCGGACAGCTTGCATCCCTTATTCTGAGAGCAGGTGGCATTAGAGTTGTTGGGTTGGATATTGCAACCGAAATTGTGAAGATAGCTCGAGAACATTGTGCTGATGTGGCATGGACTAGGAATGAACCAGGGTTGGTCAGGAAAATTGATGATTTTAGCGTTGGGATTGGAGCAGATGCAGTCATTATTACTGCTTCAAGCAAGAGCCTGGATCCTGTAAACTTTGCAGGCCAGGTAGCGAGGAAAAAAGGCAGGATTGTGGTTGTGGGGGATGTTCCGACCGGTTTTGGCCGTGAGGCGTATTATAGGAAGGAGCTTGAGTTGAGGATGTCGTGCTCGTATGGGCCTGGCCGGTATGATCCCAATTACGAAGAGAAGGGCATGGATTATCCTGTGGGGTATGTCCGTTGGACTGAAAAGCGAAACATGGAGGCCTTCCAGGAGTTCATTCATTCGGGGAGAATAGATATCGATTATCTGACCACTCATGTTTTCGAGCTCGAAGAGGCAACAAAAGCCTATGATCTGATATTGAAAAAGAGGGAGCCCTACCTGGGAATCCTCATCCGGTATGGACGGGATAAGACCGATCAGAGGCGAAAAATTATTCTCAGAGAGAAATCTCCGGCCGGGAAAGTCAATATTGGTCTCATAGGCGTGGGAAATTATGCCAGCAATTTTATTCTGCCCAATATTCCAAAGGATAAAGATGTTGTGCTAAAGGGAGTTATGGATGCTTTGGGAATAAAGTCCAGGACTGCAGCAGATAGATATGGGTTTGAGTTCTGTACCTCTGATGAAAATGATGTCTTCAATCATAAAGAGATAAACACCGTTTTTATCGCAACTCAGCACAACACTCATGCAGAGTATGTGCTGAAAGCTCTGAAGGCAGGCAAGAATGTCTGGGTGGAAAAACCCCTGTGCTTGAGAGAGTCTGAGCTAAAAAAGATAAAGCAGGCTTATGATTCCTTCTCGGATTCGCAGCCCATCCTGACGGTCGGATTCAACAGGCGTTTTTCCCCTCTTACAGAAATGCTCAAGAAGCATCTGACTTCTGGTCCTGCAGCCATGATATACCGCATAAACGCAGGCTATATTCCTTCTGACTCATGGATTCAGGACAGAGAAATTGGTGGTGGGAGGATCATAGGAGAAGTATGTCATTTTGTGGATTATCTGACTTATGTGTGTGGATCTCGTCCTGATTCTGTATTTGCTACGGCTCTTCCGGATAGCGAAAACATGGAAGACACAGTGACCATCTCCATTAGATTCAAGAACGGATCCATCGGCACGATATCTTACTTTTCAAACGGATCGGAAGCGCTTTTTAAAGAATATATAGAGGTATTTCAATCAGGGATCACAGGAATTATTAAAGATTTTAAAGAGCTGCGCATATACGGGAATGGGAAAACTTTTAAAAAGAAATGGCTCAGCCAGGACAAGGGTCAGAAACATGCTATAAAGGCGTTTGTGGAGACCATCAGGAAAGGCGAGCCTTCGCCTTTAGTGTTAGAGGATATCTACTCAGTAACTTCGACAACGTTTAATATACTTGAGTCCATTCGTATGCAAAAAGCGATTTCAATAGGTTAGGACGTCGATTTTAACCTTTTATACCCTTTTTCAAATTGAATCCTGAACAAAGCATTCAAAATCTGATGGAATTCATCGAGTCTGAGGATTTTAAGGGCTACGATCCTTATGACGCCCTGAACAGTCCGGCTTTGAGGGCCTTGTCCTTTAAGAAGAAATGGCCGAGAATTTTCTGGATCCAGACTCTGAAAAAACTTCCCATAAATCTAAGGCCAGTTTTGGGGATAGAAAAAGATTATAATCCTAAGGGGTTGGGGCTTTTTCTGTGGGGATATGCGAAGCTGTACAGAAAGGAAGGAAGTCCACGATTTCTCAAGAATATTGATTTTCTTATCGGCCGCCTGGAGGAAGTCAGGAGTTTAGGATACTCAGGCCACTGCTGGGGATACAATTTCGATTGGCAATCCCGGGCGTTCTATCTTCCCAGATTCACACCGACCATTGTGAACACGGCGTTCATCGGCCATGCGCTCCTGGATACATACAGATACACGAAGAACGAGAAAGCCTTAGAGATGGCTCTTAAGACCAAAGACTTCATCCTCAACGACCTCAACAGAATTGAGGAGGGATCCTGTTTTTGTTTTAGTTATTCCCCTGTGGATCGCACCGCTGTACACAACGCAAATCTGCTCGGGGCTTCTCTCCTTATCAGACTTTACAAATATTTTAACGAAGACGAGATAAAAGAGACATCTCTGTCAAGTCTCGACTACAGCATGAAGCACCAAAGAGAAGATGATTCATGGTATTATGCTGAGACGGATTACCAGAGATGGATCGATTCTTTTCATACAGGATTTAACCTTCAGAGCATCCTGTATTTTCTTGAAGAAGGTTATGCGGAGAAATATCGAGACGCTTTTATGAGGGGTGTGCGTTTTTATGCAGAACATTTTTTTTTGGAGGACGGCACGCCGAAATACTATCATGATAAACTTTATCCGATCGATATTCATTCTGCTGCACAAGCTGTTGTTTTTTTTTCTAGGTTGAAAGCTGAAGGAATCGGAAGAGCTTCGAAAACATTGAACTGGATGATTAACTACATGCAAGATGCATCTGGCTATTTTTATTATAGAGGGGTGCGATTCTATACAAATAGAATTCCCTACATCCGTTGGGCCCAAGCCTGGGCGTTCCATGCGCTGACGGAATATCTTTTAAAGGGAAATCCAAATGCTAGGCGTTCATGACGGCCATACAGCCACTGCCTGTTTGTGGGAAGACGGCGAGGCCATTTCCTGCATATCAGAAGAGAGGCTGAACCGGACAAAGGAATGGAATGGTTTTCCTGCAGGAAGCATCGAGAAATGATCAATAACCTGCCATTGGATCATCTTAAAATCAGTCAAGGAAACCTCGAATCATTTATTCCCTACGTCCAGCATTGTATCGAAAACGTAAAAAAATCTTATTGTATGCCAATTCATATCACGAAATATGAGCTTTCTAAAAAAGATACAAAATTGAGGGGAGTCATCAATAATGCTGATGTTGTAATCGCTGACGGTATGCCAATCAACTGGTTGAGCCGGCGTATGGGGTATAAAAATGTGTGCCGTGTGACCGGGATAGAATTTGCGGAATCGATCTTAGCCCTGGCTGACATAAAAAAATGGAGGATTTATTTTTTAGGAGCACGTCAAGAGAATTTAGAAAAAGCCGTAGACAACATAAAGGAAAAGTTTAACGATCCGCTTATTATTGGGGCTCATGATGGCTACTTCTCCAGTGAAGAACTTGAAAAAATCATCAAAGAGATTAATTCATTAAAACCTGACATTCTCTTTCTCGGTTTAGGTATGCCTCAAAAAGAATATTTTATTCATGACCATTACAATGAGATAACGGCGACATTCTGGCTTCCTGTGGGTGGGGCTTTCGATATCTGGGCTGGTACCAAAAAGCGGTCTCCTCTTATTATCCAGAAGCTTGGTCTTGAATGGCTGCAAAGAAGTTTTTACAACAAAGAGAAAGCCCAGAGTGTTTTTAAATACGGCCTGCCATTTCTGAAAAAGCTCATTTTTAATAAAAAATGAAAATTCTGCTAGTGGCGGGTGCTCGCCCCAATTTTATGAAAATCGCACCGATTGTAGATGAAATTGAGAGATACAGGTTAAACAAATCAAGAAAACAAGTTGATATCGAGTACTTGATAGTCCACACCGGTCAGCATTATGACGATAACATGTCGAAATTCTTTTTTGATGATCTGCAACTGCCTGAGCCAAATATTTATTTAGGTGTCGGCTCCGGGAGTCATGCAGTGCAGACAGGGAAAATAATGATAGAGTTTGAAATAGTATGTCTTGAAGAAGGAGCAGACCTTGTTGTTGTTGTCGGAGATGTCAATTCCACTTTAGCTTGTTCCTTGGTGGCCGCGAAGCTTTTAATTCCAGTGGCTCACGTCGAAGCAGGCCTGCGCAGCTTTGACAGAACTATGCCAGAAGAAATTAATAGGATTCTGACAGATCAAATTTCTGATTATTTATTCACAACATGCGAAGATGCAAATGTGAATTTACAAAATGAAGGCATACCTTCAGATAAGATTTTTTTTGTCGGAAATGTCATGATCGACACGCTATTCCATCATCTCGAAATCGCAGAAAAATCAAATATTTTACAGAAATTGTTTTTGAAAAAAGGTAATAATGTAGAAAAATATGCCCTCGTCACTTTGCACAGACCCTCGAACGTTGATATCCCGGAAAAGCTGGAAGGAATTTTACACGCTTTAAATTCTATTGCTGAGGAGATTCGAGTTGTTTTTCCTGTTCATCCGAGAACATTAGCCAATATTGTAAGATATAAGCTAGGGAATATGATTAACCTTATAGAAGACCTGTCCAATTTTCAAGCCATAAATGATGATAAGAAGACCTCAGCTACACCTCCTCTCGGATACATTGATTTCCTCAGTTTAATGTCGAATGCTGCACTAGTATTAACGGACTCCGGCGGAATTCAGGAGGAGACCACCATACTGGGAATCCCATGTTTAACGCTGCGAGAGAATACGGAGCGGTCGATTACCGTTAAAGAAGGGACGAATCGATTAGTGGGAAATGATCCTGAGAAAATCAGAGAGGCTGCTTTTGATTTATTGTTGACTGGACAAAAAAAGAAAAATATGCCAAAATACTGGGACGGAAAAGCTTCCGGAAGAATAGTTAAGGTCATTACAAGCCAGGGTTAGATGATTTATTGAGCGGGGGCTCCAATAATTGTTTTAATCATCATTTTCCAATGATAAAATACTTCATTTTTGCCTTTATTGCTGCCGGCATATCTTTCGCCATTACTCCGCTTATTCGATTACTGGCTAAAAAAACCGGTATCTATGATTTTCCTTCGGAGAGGAAGATCCATAGTCATCCTGTTCCTCTTCTTGGCGGCATCCCCATATTTGTTGCATTCAATCTTACATTAGTCATTGGTCTTTTCTTAAAGAATTCTTATATTGAGGAATTTCTTTCCTCAAATTGGAAAGCTCTTTTAATCTGTCAAGTTTTAATCCTGTTTTTAGGGATTTATGATGACATTAAGAGACTCCAGCCAGGCATCAAATTTCTTTTTCAGGTTTTTGTGGGAATACTTTTAGTCTTGTCAGGATTTGGCATTCAGGACTTAGCTAATCCTTTTACAGGCCAAGTTGTTCATCTCGGCTTTCTATCGGTTTTTGTCACTATTTTATGGGTTGTTGGGATCACCAATGCTCTGAATCTGATCGATGGACTGGATGGACTGGCTGCCGGAACCTCATTGATTGCCAGCATAACCATTTTTATGATTGCATTTTTCAACCAAAATATAGGGATAGCGATCATCGCCTTGACCCTAGCGGGTGCAATTTTGGGCTTTTTAAGATATAACTTTCATCCCGCCAAAATTTTCCTCGGTGACTCCGGAAGTCTTTTGTTAGGCTTTCTGTTGGCTGTTTTTTCGATTAAGAGTTCTTCCAAAGGTGCGGTCATTGTTACAGTTATGGCTCCCATGTTGGCCTTAGGCCTTCCGATTATGGATACCCTTCTCTCCATGCTCCGCAGATTTTTGAAGTCTATCAATATGCTCGACATGGATGCTGAAAATGGGAACGTCAAGGCTATGTTTTCCAACGGTTTTTCTATGTTTAAAGCTGACAAGGATCATGTCCATCATCGATTGTTAAAAATGGGCTTTTCTCATCGCAAAGTTGTTACTATCCTCTATGGATTATGTGTTGCTCTTTGTGTGCTCGCTTCTCTTTCTGTGGCCTTCAAGAATTTTAGTGTTTTCATATTTCTTGGAGCGATAATAGTTGCATTTGTGGTTGGTATTCGCGCACTGAAGTATCAAGAATTCAAGATTCTCGAAAATGGATTACTGCTTCCGATTTTCAGCTCGTCTGTTGTTAATAAAAGGCTTTTTCAAGCGTTCTTTGATTTATTCAGCATTTCTTTGGCCTTTTATTTAAGCATAATTCTTGTGAATAGAGGATTCGGCGGAGCAGAGAAACTTTTATTTATTCAGGCAATTTCTGTTGTTTTGTTCATCAAGATTAGCATTTTTTCTATTTGGGGTCTCTATAAAGGCGCGTGGGCGTATTCCAGTGTGGAGGACATACTAACAATATTAAAGGCGGTTTTTGTATCCTCCATTGGTTCTTCGATAATTCTTTTAATTATTTTTGGCATCAAGCCTTTTGGTGGGTTCATATTTTTTGTTATTGAATTTTATTTATTATTTACATTTGTAGCTGGCTCCAGGGTTTCGTACAGAGTTTTTCAAAGTTTTTATAAAAGAAATATCAATCGTTCAACGAAAAATGTCCTGATTTATGGAGCCGGGCATAAGGGCTCTACTGTTCTGAAAGAAATTCGATACAATGGGAATTATATTTGCTCACCCATTGGCTTTATTGACGACAATCCGCTTAAAAAGGGAACGAACCTTCACAATTGCCCCATTTTAGGCTCGTTTGAGGACATTGAACAGCTTGTGGATAAGAATAAAATTTCGGAAATCATCATTGCAACCGGCAAGATCGGAAAGGAAAAGGTCAATAAATTAACCGATATCTGCAAGCAAAAAGACATCACGGTCAGGCAGTATGAGTTTCGCTTCTACGAGTTTCCTTAAAGAATAACTAGTGAGCAGTGAAGAGTGCGTAGTTAGTCGTTATACATAGTTACCAGGTGTATGCTTTTAATCTGTTATTCACATCCTATTGAATCATCGAACATGAGAAAGTCCCTAACATGCGCTTTGCAGTTATTCAGCGTTTGTTTTTTAATAAATGCTTTTGTCCCATTAGCGTTCGGGCAGGGTCATGAGAGTTTCAGGGCTGAGCAGGAGAGAATAGAGGAGGAGGCAAGATTAAAGCTTGGGCCGTTTTATCTTTTTCCTGCGCTTAATATGAGTCTGGGTTACGACAATAACGTCTATCAACAGAATGTGGAAGCGGACCCAATCGCGGATTATGCAACAAGGTTCTCGCCTGGGATCACAGGTTGCTTTGTATCTTTAAATTCCTTTATCTTTTCATTTACCGAGATTCCGGAGTATGTGTATTATTTTGAGCTCGAGAATGAAAGAGGCTGGAACAATAGACTTTCCTTTGACGGGAAACTGCTGCTTCTGAATCGTTTCGTCCTTTCGGGAGCATATGGGAATAGTTATGTCAAACGGAGAGCAACAAGCGAGTTTGATATTCCGACATATGAGAGGAATGAATCAATAAATGGCCGTTTCTCCTATGAGACTTTTCGCGGGACATCCATTGGGATTTCAATGACAAAGAGAGATATCCGATATGATGATATCGATCAACCTGATGATGAGATCATATATTCTGCGGCATTGGATCACGAAGAAAGAAATGGGAACATCGAGTTTTACTACAGGGTATTTTCAGAGAGTCAATTTTTCATTAGAAGCGGATATACGGAGTATCAATTTGATAATCCAGAGGCACAATTCAGAAATTCTCATTCGTATGAGGTGCGCACGGGAATACAATTCCCGCTTTTGGGCAGGATTAGAGGTGCGTTATCGATTGGTTATAAAAAACTTATTCCTGAGGCAGAAGGAATAGCAGGATATTCCGGGCCTGTTGGAGATACTGCCCTTGAGATGAGGTTAAGACGGTTTAATTTCAAACTCGCCTATTACAGAGATATTCCTTTTTCTTACGGAGTCACTGCTTATTTCATTGAGAATAGATATGGGGTGGGTGTTTCTTATTATTTATCTGAGTCCATCCGATTGAATTATGATTTTAGCTATGGAACAAGCGATTATCCTGTGGAAGAATCTTTGCAGTTGCCGGATGACAGCTCTGAGGCTGTAAGAAGAGCACGTACTTATTTGTCTCATCGAGTAGGAATTACTTATAGAGTTTACGAAAATTTGGGGATCGGATTTTCTGTAGATATGTGGCAAAGGCTAGAAAATCTTTCGGACGAAGAAACCGGAAAGCTGCTTATCGGGATATATTTAACATATGACTTCTAATCTTGGAACAGAGAAGGATGAATAACAAATTTCTGAGTCTTATCAATAATCCAATGAGTATATATAGGGAGAACAGAGATGGAATATAAAGACGAGCCGAGAGAACTGGATTTGATGCAGTATTGGGTGGTAATTCTCAAGCGGAAATGGGTGTTAATTACATTTGCAAGTGTCATTGTTATACTCACAGGAATTTTCTCTTTTACTACCACTCCCATTTATAGAGCCTCGACAACCATTCTGATTGAAGAATCATCGTCCAAAATGCTGAGCATAGAAGATGAATTTGGGTATACACGCCAAGTCTCCGATATGAGATTTTTCAACACGCAGCTTCATTTTCTGCAAAGCCTCGCACTTGCGGAGAGAGTCGCAGAGAAGATGAAACTGTTATCTCGAACGGAATTCAAAGGGGAATCGAAAAAAAGTATTCTTGGGGATATTAAATATTTTGTTACTTTAAGGTGGGTATTTTCCGGGAATGATTCAGAGGAAGAAAAAACAAATAATATCTCTCGGTCCAGCCCTTATTCAGGAATTGCCGGGTCCATTGTGAACAATTTGGACGTATCGCCGATCCGGGATACAAATTTGGTTGGTGTGAATTTCACTTCTCCTTATCCAGCTTTCACTGCTGAACTGGTGAATACTCTTGCTGATGAATTTATTAGCTTTTCCTATGAGACAAGAGCTGAATACACACGGAGGGCCTCGGATATTTTAACTACGACTATTTCGAATCTTCGGGACGAATTGGATGTGATAAACAGAGAGCTTCAGCAATACGGTTCTGAAAAAGATCTCCCGGTATTGAGCAATACGAATAATCCTGCGATCACTACATACCAAGCATACAACGCTGCTTATACGCAGGCTGAGCTTGAAATGGTTGATGCGCAAACGAAATACAACAGCCTCAGAGATGCCACCCCCGAGACTTTGCCAACAGACTTAGCCAATCCCATTATCCAGGGGCTCCAGGCAGATTACACACAGTACAGGAGAGAATACGAGGAATTACTGGAAAACTATGAGGAAGGTCATCCCAAAATGCGACAGCCGAAAACGAGGCTGGACTTTGCGCAAAGACAGCTTCGGGAGGAGTGGGAGAAAGCTGTGGAGGCGGCGAAAGCCAATTATGAGTCGGCAAGAGATAAAGCCTATAGCCTTAAAAGACTGCGTAATGAACAGGGTGACAAAGTCGCTGAGATGGGCTCTGATGTCAGCCAGATCGCAATTTTGCAGTCACAAGTTGATAGCATAACGACCAAGATAGAACAGTATGTGAAAATGCGGGATGAGGCAAGAGTGACTGCGACATTGGAAGGCATGAGATCAAGTAATATCAGTGTTGTACAAAAGGCAGAGATTCCCAAAATGCCCATCTCTCCACAAAAGCAGAAAAACTTGATTCTTGCCCTGATGATCGGCCTTTTTGGAGGAGTCGGGTTGTGTTTTTTCCTGGAATATTTGGATAATTCCGTGAAAACTCCGGATGACATCGAAAAAATATCCGGGCTCCCTTCGTTGGGGATGATCCCGTATCTTCCTCCTGAAGGAATCAGCAAGAAAAAGAAATACGGTTATTTTTCAAAATACGCTGATCATTACTCTTACGGCGATGAAAATCCGGGCAATGAAGAAATCCTGGAACAGGTCAAGGAGATCGAGCTTGTCAACTACCTCTTTCCGAGGTTTTTTATCTCTGAAGATTACAGGACAGTGCGGACTTCCATACTGCTTTCCTATGCTAAAAGCCCACCTAAGTCTATTGTCTTATCCAGTGCAGTTCCTTCAGAGGGGAAGACGACCACGGCGTCCAACCTGGCAGTGGCCTTTGCTCAGCTTTCGGAGAAAGTCCTGATAGTGGATTCTGATTTGCGGAAGCCCCGGCTTCATAAAATATTTAAGGTAAAAAATATAGGAGGACTGAGCGGATATTTAGCCGGAAAAGCGACACTAACGGATTCCATCAAGATGACAGCCATCGACAATATTTGGATTTTGCCCAGTGGTCCTATTCCTCCCAATCCTTCAGAGCTTCTCAATTCGGAAAGGATGAAAGAGTTGATGGAAAAAATGAGAGAGGGATTCGATATGGTTCTGTTTGATACTCCTCCTGTCCTTGCTGCTATTGACGCAGTTGTACTCTCTTCCATGGTGGAGAGTGTTCTGCTCGTCCTTCATTCAGGAAAAACCACGAACAAAGCCTTTGCTAAGGCCGTAGATGATCTACACAAAGTGAAGGCAAACATCATGGGTGTTGTTCTCAATGAAGTTAGGATGAATCAGATGGATACCTATTACTACAAGGGTTATCATGGGAAATACGCCGGATACTAAGTTGAAGCTATCAAAAAAAGATAGGATGTGCAGGAGGATTATCGAGTATGGAATACTTGGATTGCTTTTATTCAGCCCTCTCCCTGCGGCCTCTGTTAATGAGTGGTCTATTTTGGTGATACAGCTCACAGTTTTAGTGATGTTTGCTGCATATATTATCATGAAGGAAAAACCGCAGACAAATAGTTACCTACTGCGGTCCCTCAAATGGCCAAAGGTGCTGTTTTTAGGATTTTTGATTTTTATTTGTTTTCAGCTCATTCCTTTTCCAAAATTTCTCATTAAGTTAATTTCTCCCAACACCCACTCCTTCCAGAGTGTCTTTTTAAGTAGCTTTTCGGATGTGAATTTTTTACCGGTGTCGTTGATCCCTGCCCATACGCTGCGGGAGGGGCTAGAGATTCTTGTCTATGTTCTCCTTGGATTTCTCATAGTAAAGAACGTGATTGATAAAAATCAAATCAGAAGAATCGTTTATGTCCTTGTTGGCATGGGAGTCTTCCAGGCCCTTTATGGTTTGTTCGAACTCTACAACTCAAATCCCCACATTCTGTTCTATAAAAAAATATACGGCTTGGATTCTGTATCCGGGACTTTTGTCAACAGAAACCACTTTTCAGGCTACCTGGAGATGATTATCCCGTTGACGATCGGTCTGATCATCGCCCGCATCGACATATTTTCTATGGTAGGCTTGAGCTGGCAGGAGAAGTTCCTTCGTTTCTCTGAGAAACGTGTATCGACAAATTTGTTTTTAATTCTTGCTGTGGTGGTCATGTCTCTGGGGATTGTGTTCTCGAGATCACGCTCGGGAATATTCCTCCTTGTTTTTAGCTTTATCCTTTTTTTTGGCCTGACTTTTTTGTTTTTTGAGAGATCCAGACCACAGAAAAAATGGACCAGAAATCTCCTTACTGCCATATTCTTGATCATTATTTTTATTTCTTTACAGATTGGGATAAGTGCCTCACTCGAGAGATTTGCTTTGGACAAACTTCTTCGTGAGGGGAGGCCTTCCTATTGGGCGAATACTCTGGATATCTTTGCCAAATCTCCTCTGTTTGGAATTGGCTTGGGGACATTCCCTTCTGTTTATCCGGACGAGGAAGTGGGAGGTGAACCCATACGTCTCTATCATGCGCATAACGATCATTTGGAATATTTGGCAGAGCTTGGCTTGGCCGGATTTTTTTTCCTTTTGGGAGGGATTCTTTGTGTCGTTGTGATCTCTTTTATAGCCTGGCGCAGCAGGAATTACTCCGAATCCATTGGGTTGGCGCTTGGAGGGATTGTTGCAGTTATCAGTATTTTGATTCACAGTATTACCGATTTTAACTTGCACATTCCCGCCAATATGCTTCTCTTTTCTGTGGTCCTTTCCATGACTTTGGTGATTGCGTTTTACAGAAAAGGCGAGTCGGACAATAACATCCACAAAACAGACGAAGTCCAAGATCGAGTCAGGGAGTTTGTTATTGTTCAAAGTGATGAGAAATAAGGGAAAAATAGAATGTCCGGATCGAAGAAGTTTATTGTGTTGCTCGCAGTTGTTGGGGTGGCGGCTTTAAGTATTGTTATCTATTGGAATCAGCATTTGTATTACAAAGCACAGGCCATTGAAGATTTGGATGAAAAGATAGAAGCCCTTGAAAGGGCGTCCCGGTTTTATCCATTAAACGATCTTGCTTTTTATGAGTTGGGTATGGCTTATTACAACCTTGCCGAGGAAAATTTGAATGACAGCCCGAAGAGTCAGGGAAATATTGATAAATCCATAGATTGTTTTATTCGCTCTATCCGGATCAATCCCGCCTTCCAGTTCAGCCATTTTTATCTCGGACGATCCTATCTTTCGAAGGAAGTTCTTTCCCCATCTGCAGAGAATAAGTATATCGATGAATATAAACGGGCGGCTCTTCTTGTGAGCCAGTTTGCCGATATCTATTTTAGCGTCGGCACCAAGCTTCTTGCGAGATGGGCTGAGCTCTCAGAGGCAGATAAGGATTTTACATTAGAGATGTTAAGGGAAATATGGCGAGTTCGTGACAGAAAGAAGATTTTATCCATACTCCAAACCTGGGAGATGAATGCCAGAGACTACGAAATTATGGAAAACATCCTACCGGAAGAGGAAGACGCTTATTATACATACGCAAAGTTTCTTGGTGAGAGGTCTTTGGATTTGGGAGAGAGACACAAGTTTCTTGCAAAATATGAATGGCTGGAATTTGAGAAGGCGAAACAATTTTATGATACGGGTGAAAGAGACTTCTTCAATTTTCGGTTCAGCGAGGCCAAACAGAATTTTTTATCCTGCTTGAGGACACTGGACGGGATTAAGTTTTACCAAACTCTCACAGGCCAAAATCTGATAGATCCTTCGGAGGTCTTGAATATCCGAAAATCTGCTTTACTGAATTTTGCAAAAAGCCTTATTGAGGATGGGGAAGATTGGGGAGAATTTGAAAGTTATTTGAGGGAATATATGGTCTATGAGGACAGAGTCAGTGCAATTAACGAGCTTGAGAGTTATCTTGTCGATCAAAATTTGTTGATTGATACATTGGGAGGAGAATTTGACGATTTGGACCGGCTGTCTTTCCAACTCTTGCTTTACATTAGGCAGAATCGATACGGAGAGATCGTGAGGCTTGGCCATAATATCCAGAGCAGTTTTATTGTTGTTCCGGATGAAAAGAAAGACCAATATGTAGAGACCTTGCAGATAGTTGGTGATGCTTTTCAGAAGAATGGGTCTTTTTATGGGGCCAGAGATTTCTATCGGCAAGCTCTTGAGATCGATCCGGAGAACCTCGATACTTTGTTGCGGTTAAGGAAAAATCTAGTGAGACTGAATGAGGAATCGGGAGTGAGGGATCTGGATAGAGATATTGCAGAGGTTATCTCGCCAAAGGAAATCAGTGGAAGAAGCCAAGCGATCGATAAAGGAAGAACTTTTGCACAATCTCTATTGTTTGACGGGAGCGACATTAAATTGGATCTCCATTTTATAGATGAATGGGAGGATTCGCCACCATTATTGTCTGTTTGCTTTAACGGAAAAGTCATCCGGGAAAATTATTTAAACGACAGTGTTCTTTCAGTCTCGCTGGGGACAGAAGAAGGAGAGAACATTATCCAGGTGACTGCTGTGAATCGACCTGTCACTCTGAGTCAAGTAACCTGGAGATTGAATAATATAAAGTGATTTAGGAGAGAGCCGTGGAACGATTATCTAAGGCTAATGGGAGAGGATTGAAAAGCATTCTCACAATCTTAATCATATCATATTGTGTTTTATTGTCAGGGCAGTTGCAGTTGTATGCGCAGGAGCGAGTAACAGCAGATTATAAGATTGGGCCAGGGGACCTTTTAGAAATTAATGTGGTTGGTGATCCTGATTTCCCTGTGCGGCGACGAGTGACCGAGGACGGCAAAATCTCTATTCCTTACGTGAGGGCTGAAATTTCTGTCGACGGAATGACCGAGCCGGAATGTGCGGACAAATTGGAAGAAGTCCTTGCTCAAGAAGGCGGTTACCGGAATCCTGAGGTGACTGTTATTATTCAGGAGTATCAAAGTAAAAAGGTTCTGGTGCTTGGTGCGGTGCGGAGCTGGGGGGAGTACGACTTGATAGGGCGCACAACAGTGAGTGAGGTCATTGCCAGAGCGGGAGGATTTTCGGGGGAGGAGGCCGGTGAGATCAGAATTAGCAGAACCCATGAAGACGGGAGAAATGAAACGTTAACGATCACAAAAGATGATTTGCTTTATGAGGGGATCGATCCCCCTCTCCAGCCGGGTGATAGGATATATATTCCTGAGGATAAAATTGTGAATATCCATGTGTTGGGGGAAGTTAACAATCAGGGTACGCTTGAAGTGAAAGCCTCGAATATGCCTACGCTTGTCCAGGCCATTGCTCAGTCGGGAGGCTTTACAGCAAGAGCATCGCAGGGCAATGTGACGATCCGGAGAAAGGACAAAACTATAAAGGTCAATGTTAAAGATATCCTGTCGGGAAAAATAAAAGACGTTTTGCTCGAGCCGAACGATACTATCTGGGTCAAAGAATCCATCTTTTAATATGAATTATTCATAAAATCTGCCGATACTT
>CAZIMJ010000322.1:0-3667 GCA_964540205.1 uncultured Eubacteriales bacterium
GCCCAGTTCCTCAATGATTTTGTATCTTCCCGCAAAAGTTGATCCTTTGGTTAAGGTCTTTACAGGTGTTTGGAGAGTTTTAGTAAGTGAGGGAGAGATCCCCTCGGATGCAGGAAGCTGTGTTCCACAATCACCACAGAAACTTTGTGTATCAGGATTCTCTGCTTTACATTTAGGACAGTGCGTTGCCACTTCTTCCCCTTATCTGGTCGGCAAAATTTTATCAAGGAACTTAAGGAGGTGTCAACAACCGAAATAGTCTGTTCAAATACGGGCGTTGCTTTTAAAGCCAAGGAGAGAATGCGATGGACACTTATAGACACCAGCATCTATTCTGTATTATAAAATTCTGAAACTCTGCCATTCCCTGATCATCATTCTTCCATGGCAGAGGTATCTCTCATGATGATTCGAATTTAGCAGATGAATGAAGCTGTTCAATCCTTGAAAGATTTGATATATTAAATGCATAAAATTGGATTTCATCATGAACGACAAGCTCTCATTGCCGAAAGAAAAGATTGAAGAATTCTGTCTTCGATGGAAGATTGACGAATTTTCACTATTCGGATCAGCTTTACGCGAAGATTTCGATCTCGATAGCGATATAGACATTTTGGTAAGCCTATCTGAGGATGCGGATTTGGATCTATATGACTGGATCGCAATGATAGAAGAATTAGAGGAGATCTTTGGGAGAGAAGTCGACTTAGTGGAGAAGAGCACTTTAAGGAATCCTTTCCGCCGCAACGCAATCTTGACAAATAGAGAGGTCATCTATGCATCTTGATGATAAAGACGCAGGCTACTTGTGGGATATGCTGGATTCGGCAAAAACGATCAGCAATTTTGTATCCGGCGTCAGCTTCAGTCAATATATGCAGAATAGGCAACTCCAATTGGCGGTTGAACGGGCACTTGAAATCATCGGAGAGGCTGCACGACGTGTATCCAAAGGTTTTCAAGACCAACATTCTGATATTCCATGGCAAAACATAATCGCTCAACGTAATGTCTTAGCCCATGAATACGGGGAAATCAAGCAAGAGCTTATTTGGAAGGTTGCGACTGTGCGGATTCCAGAGCTGATCGCTGCGCTTGAGCCTTTGGTACCGCCTCCGCCATCGTGACAAAACACTTTTCCCAACTTCTCACTATTTCTTTCTACTTCAATCCCGCCTGCCTCTTCCTAGCATCCTATGCCTCAACAATACCAGGGTCAGCGTCTTTCCTTCTCATCCACCGGAAGGTTCATCTTGCGCAGCAGGTCCTGGAAGCGCGGGTTGGAACGCAAGGGATCATAAATAGGAAGGCTAATGTAAGGCAGACTAGGATCGTGTTCCTCATATGCCTTCTCTAGCCAATAAATGGTCTGGTCGTAATCGCCTGCGTCAAGATACCTAAGGGCGATACCCGAGCCTCTGAAAACCCCCTTACCAGTTTTTCCATAACGTGCTACCAAGACTTCTGCGATGCCCCTTTGTGCGCCTTCATAGCCGTCTTTCTCGAAACCACGATCGAATGCAGCAAGAATCTCTGGTTCAAGGGAGTACCTTGCCCGCTGCATGGCCAGCTGCTCGTCTCGCATCCCCTTTACTCTAAAACCATATAACAGAGCTGTTCTGGCAATCGGATGTCCCGGTTGCAAAGCCAAACCGGTACGGGCTGCAGCAATAGCGTCATCATAGCGTCTCTTATGCACGAGGACAACTCCATATAAGCCATGGAAGAGCGCATTGTATGGGTCCAACTCGATCGCAAGCTCGATTTGGGATTGGGCTTCTTCTATACGTCCCAGGTGTGCTAGAAAGTGGGAGTAGTATGCGCGAACATCTGGAAAGTGTGGATTGAGCTCGATGGTCCGCTTGAATTCCTTCTCCGCACCCTCCCAGTCCCATTCGCTCCAAGTTTTATTGATTGCCATCGCGTAATGAGCTTCAGCCAGTGAATCGTCCAATGCTATGGCTTTCTCCGCCGCTGCCCTTTCGAGAGGCACCGCCGTATTGCGGGGTGCTAGTATCATTTGATAGCGTCCTCCCCAGACAAGGGAGACACCAGCATGGGCCAATGCATAATTCGGATCTATCTCCAAGGCTGATTCAAAGTACTGCAGTGCGATTTCGAGGTCCTGTGGTGTCAATTTGTACCAGTGAGTTCGACCTTTTATATAATAATCGTAAGCTTCAGGATTGATCTGAGGGGCGCCGGCAAAACGTGACGTTTCATCGGCTGTCAATTTGACCTGAATGTTATCGGCAATGGAACGGGCCATTTCTCCATACATCACCAGCACATCGGTTTTCGGCCGATCGTACCTCTTTGTCCAGAGGCTTCGTTCTTCGGGAAGCGCATCGAACAACTGTAACTTGATGCTCACGCTTTCACCTACCTGGTAGACCGTCCCCTCAATTAAAGCATCTACATTCAACTCACGGGCGATTTCAGACAGGGATTTGTTCGTATCCTTATACTGCATGACCGATGTGCGGGAGATCACCCGCTTCAGACCGCTGATCTGTCCCAGCTGGCCGATCAGCTCATCGGTCACTCCATCGACAAAATAGTCCTGCTCCACATCACCCGTAAGGTTTTCAAGCGGTAGGACCGCGATCGAATCGATCGCTTCGGCAGGTTCCGTAAATAGGCTCAGCGCAATCACAGCCGCTATAATGATCAATCCTGCTGCGCCCGCATAAAGGATAGCCTTTTTTCTCCTGAGCAGCTTGGCTTTCCTCAACCTGGCTTTGATCTCTTCTGGAACAATTCCTGCTGAAATTGACTTCAAATCATCCAACAGCTCATCGACCTGTTGATATCTTTTGTCCGCATCCTTCTCTAAAGCCTTGTCCACAACTTGTTCTATGGATGGCGGAATCTCAGCGTTAACCTCAGTGATAGGCCTAGGTTTATCCTTCCTGATGGAATACACAACAGCCTGCTCATGCTCTCCCTTAAAAGGCAGTTCACCAGTGAGCATCTCATAAAGCACCACTCCGAATGACCAGATGTCCGTTCGGTGATCGACTTCTTTCCCCCTTGCTTGTTCGGGGGACATGTAGGCGATTGTGCCCATGGCCGCCCCTTCTTGTGTCAACAGCGTTGTCCCCGTCATCCTGGCCAACCCAAAGTCCATGATCTTCGCCTGGTTGTCCTCAGTCACCATGATGTTGGCACTCTTGATGTCCCTGTGTATGACTCCTTTCTTATGGGCTATCTGCAGACCTTCGGCAACTTGAGTGGCAATCCTAAGGGCTTCCTCTAACTCCAATGGGCCTGATCCAATCTTCTTTCTTAAGTTCTGGCCTTCAATAAAAGCCATAGAGATGAATGTTTTCTCCTCAGCTTCGTCAAACTCGTGCACAGTGCAGATATTAGGATGCTCCAGGGCGGCAGCAGCCTGGGCCTCCCGTATGAACCGCTCTTTGACTTCTTGTATGTGTGTCAGCTCAGGCGGCAGCAACTTGAGGGCAACTGTCCTTTTGAGCTTGGTGTCTTCAGCTTTGTAGACAACACCCATCCCCCCTCTGCCCAGTTCCTCAATGATTTTGTATCTTCCCGCAAAAGTTGATCCTTTGGTTAAGGTCTTTACAGGTGTTTGGAGAGTTTTAGTAAGTGAGGGAGAGATCCCCTCGGATGCAGGAAGCTGTGTTCCACAATCACCACAGAA
>CAZIMJ010000323.1:0-12056 GCA_964540205.1 uncultured Eubacteriales bacterium
AGAGCCGTTTGGTGAATCGAAGGTTCTTGACGCGGCCTGCGTCTAGGAGAAAACCTGTGATCTCTTTCTGCTTATTGCGCACAAAATGGACTATCAGGCTTCCGGTCTGGAAAAAATCCATATACAACGGCTTGAAAGGCACCTGTGATGCTCTTTTGTGGACAAAATGCAGCTTGTCCTCCTCCAGCCTGATCTCGAATGTCACTTGAAGCTCTTCACTGTAGAATCTCCCCTGGTATCCAGACAGCTGTTGATTGTTTGGGACTTCCAGTTTAGACGATGTGTAGGTTCGAGGTTTATTGCCAACCTCATTGACATGGAGCAACAGCGGTTTTTCGGATTTTTGTCGTTCGAATCGGAGAGTGAGCCTCCGAAGAATATTCTGAACGATAAACTCTGATTCGCTGAGAGGTGCCAGAGGATAATCCCTGTTTTGAAGTGTGATATAGAGCGCATCCCGGAGTATCGGGTTTGTTCCAAGAAGCCAATATCTTGTCGACCTTGCTTGTTTTTTCATCGGCAAATGTGGTGCCAACAGCCAACAGGACAAGAAAAACGAGTATAAACTGTGAGAGTTTTTTTACTTTCATTACAGGATAGCCTCCTCCGATGGCTGAAGAGAAAAAGTATAAGTGTCTTCCTTTTAGAAGTCCACATATTATCCTATAAAAGATTGACTCCATATCGATTTTAGATATCCTAGATATTGAAATTGCCGAAGGAGGAAAAGATGTTCCTAAAAAATGCTCTTTGCCTGATCGCCTGTGCGATATGTGTTCTGGGCATGATAAACTGTGGAGAGGGCAAATATACTGATGCCAAACGGGTAACGATCAAGTATCTGGAGGCGATGGAGAAATATGCCCTAGAAGTGGAAAGATCCAACACCCCGGATGCGCTCGCACAGGCTGTTGACAGGTTTGTTGACGAGATGGCAGCGTTGAGGCCGGAGATGGAAGCTATTGAAAAAAAATATCCCGAGCTGACAGACATGGCTACTCCTCCTTCCGAGCTGGAAGACCTGGCTTTGAGAATGGACACATTAAGCCAGAGGATGGTTGCTGCCCAGACTAAGCTCATGCAATATTCCACAGATCCGGATGTTCAACGTGCTCTTCAAAAACTCCAAAACATCAAATAATCTGGATACAATTCCAAATCCGTGTTGATGTCATTCCGATTGATCAGATTGTATGATATCTAAAACACGCTCAGTTTCCCCAGCGAGGGAACTTCGCTCGGATCCGGGCTTCCCTCACATCTCCCTTGGGGGAGATGTACCATGTCCGTCCAGCCCTTCTCACGGTTTTTTCCATCACACAATCTGATCACTCAATAACGCCATTCAGTATTCACGGCATCACGGATTCGGAAATGCTGCCATATAAACTTGGGATTTGATAATTTAGGACTGTTGAATTACAATCTATCCCATCCGTGTCAATAAGGAGAGGTTCATGAAAAAACGGGGTTTGGTCTCTTTTTTTCTTGTCACTTTTATTGCGTTGCTCACGCAAATTTATTTCGCAGATGAGGGGATGTGGCCCATCAGTGAGATACACAAATTAAACCTGAATACTAAGGGCCTGGAAATATCTCCCGATGAGATCTTTTCTCCCAGTGACCTGAGTTTGATCTATGCGGTTGTCCAAGTGGGTGCAACAGGGTCTTTTGTTTCTACCGATGGATTGATCGTTACCAACCATCATGTGGCTTACCGGCCAGTTCAAGCTGCCAGCACCAAAGAGCATGACTACATCAAATATGGTTTTCTCGCAAAGGATCGTTCAGAGGAGATTCCCGCAAAAGGGATGACAGCTCGTATCACCGAATCCTTCCGGGATGTTTCTCAGGAAGTATTAAGTGTCGTCAAAAAGGGCATGGACCGCGCTGATAGGACCAAAGCCATTGAGAAGAGAAAAAAGGAGATTGTCGCGAAAACGGAAAAGAAGAATCCAGGAAAACGAGCTGAGGTTTCTGAGATGTTCAGCGGGAAGTCTTATGTGCTCTTTCTTTACACACACCTCAAAGATATTCGACTTGTCTATGTCCCACCTCGTTCGATCGGAGAATTCGGTGGCGATGTGGACAACTGGATGTGGCCGCGACACACAGGAGATTTTTCGTTCTTGCGTGCTTATGTGGCCCCTGATGGTTCTCCCGCAGATCACTCGCTCAAGAATATCCCTTTTCGCCCCAAACGCTTTTTTCAGGTCAACGCCAATGGAGTGAATGAGGGAGATTTTGTCTTCATGTTGGGATATCCCGGAAGAACATACCGGCATCAGACCTCTCATTTCTGGGCATACGATGAAGAAGTTCGAATGCCCTATGTCGTGGATTGGTATGGATGGCAGATCGCCCTTATGGAAAAGATGGGAGAGGGAGATCGAGGGATTGCGCTTAAGCATCTCTCACGCAAAAAAGGTCTTTCCAATACCATGAAAAATTACCAGGGAAAACTCAAAGGGATGAAGCGGCTCGACTTGGTCAAGAACAAAAGAGAGGAGGAAAAAGCACTCCAAAAATATATCTTGGCTGATGAAAGCCGCGCAGCCAAATATGCAGATCTTATAAAAAGGATGGGGGAGATCGCTGAAGACAAGCGCGAGAGGGCCGAGTATGAGTTGATCCTTAACTATCTCGGAAGCAGCGCAATTTTGACATCATGCGGGTGTACGACATATGAAGCGAGCATCGAACGCGCCAAGCCAGACCTGGAGCGTGAATCTGCTTATATGGATCGCAATTTTTCCCGTACAAAACAGAGATTGTTCCTGTCACTTAAAAATTACTATGAGCCCACGGGAAAAGCCATCCTCAAGGAGATGCTAAAAAGAGCTGCCCGTCTTCCCGGTAAGTTTCAAATTCCCGCCGTAGAGGCTATTATAAAGGACAAGGACCCAGAAACGGCTATCGATATGTTTATCGAAGATGCTTATTCCAAGACAAAACTCAACGACGAGTCAGTCTTGAAAAAGGCCTTCACTCAATCAACAGAAGAGCTCATGAATATGAAGGACCCTTTTATCCAATTGGCTGCGGACCTTTACCCCACCTATTTGCTCCAAAAAGAGGCGGATAAGGCTCGTAAGGGTCTTTATGATCAACTCTATGCTCAACTTCTTGATGTGAAGCAGGAGTATCTCAAAAAAGATTTTATCCCCGACGCAAACGGAACACTAAGATTAACTTTTGGACGCATCCGGGGATACAAGCCCATGGATGCTGTCCAATATAAGCCCGTTACGACCCTCGATGGTGTCTTGGAAAAATCGACAGGGGAGGAGCCCTTTGATACGCCGGAGAAAATCTTTGAATTGTACAAAGCGAAGGACTTTGGCCATTTTGCTCACCCCGATTCGAAAAGTGTTCCTGTGTGTATCCTTTACGACATGGACACAACAGGTGGGAATTCCGGAAGTCCCGTTCTCGATGCGCGAGGACAGCTAGTTGGAGTGAATTTTGACCGTGCTTGGGAGGCTACCATCAATGACTATGCATGGAGCGCCTCCTATAGCCGCTCGATCGGAGTGGATATCCGATACGTCCTCTGGGTGACTCAAAAATTCGGAGGCGTGGAATATCTTCTCAAAGAGATGGGTATCCCCGATTAAGATTTGAGGAATATTTAGATGGCGATCTTGGTTACAGGTGGAGCAGGATACATCGGGTCCATCTGCGTGGAGGAGCTTCTCAGGCAAGATCATGAAGTTATAGTCATAGACAACCTCCAAGAAGGGCACAGAGAGGCTGTCTCTCCTGAAGCCACATTATTTGTGGGAGATATAGGGGACAGATTCCTTCTAGACAGGCTCTTTCACGATTTTCATATCGAGACAGTCATGCATTTTGCCGCCGAAGCCACGGTCGAATTCTCGATGAAACATCCACAGATCTTTTTTGAAACGAATGTGGCGAAAGGACTCGTGCTTCTCAACGTCATGAAGGAGAATGATTGCAGCAGGATGATCTTTTCCTCCACCGCTGCCCTCTTCGGCAATCCAGAGTATATGCCCATCGATGAATCTCATCCTGTGAAACCGATCAATGCTTATGGGGAATCAAAACTCATGTATGAGAAAATATTGGATTGGTACCACGCCGCCTACGGCCTGCGGTATAACTCTTTCCGGTATTTCAATGCCGCCGGAGCATCAAAAGCTCTAGGAGAAGCGCATAAAAAGGAATCGCATTTGATTCCCATCATCCTGAGTACAGCCCTTGGACAGAGGGACAAACTGTACATCTTTGGCTCAGATTACCCGACCGAAGACGGTACCTGTGTCCGCGACTACCTCCATGTCATCGACATCGCTCAGGCTCACATTCTTGGACTTGATAATCTTGAGAAGAGGCCAAAGGCTAAGTATAACCTGGGGAACGGCGTCGGATTCACCAACCTCGAGGTTCTTAAAACCTCAGAGAAAGTTTCCGGGAAAACCATCCCCTTTGAATTCGCGGACCGACGAATGGGTGATCCCGATCGCCTTGTCGCTTCCTCTGACTTGGCTAAGGAAGAGCTGATGTGGAACCCTCGATATGACACTTTAGAGGATATCATCCGCTCCGCATGGGAATGGCATTCCAAGCATCCTCAAGGCTACAAATCCTAATCCTTTTAGATAAGAGAACTAACATACTATGAGTGAATTTTTTCTCCTTGTGGCCGTCTTCATTTTCCTGTTCATGACAGTAGTCTTTTGTCTTGCCCTCATAAAAAAAGACAACTCTATCGTGGACATCGCTTGGGGGTTGGGATTTATCGGTGTGACCATATTGACGTTCTTTCTAAAAGAGGGCTGGACAACAAGACACATTCTTGTCTCTGGCTTGGTCCTCATCTGGGGGACTCGGTTGGCTATTCATATTGTAATCCGGAATAGAGGAAGAGGAGAAGATTTTCGTTATGCTAAATGGCGCCACGACTGGGGGCGTTGGTTTATTCTCCGGAGTTATTTTCAGATTTTTATGCTTCAAGGGGCATTCCTCTTTATCATCGCCTTGCCAATAATGCTTGTCAATTTTTCCGGTCGAGAGGATCTTACTGCGATTGATTTTCTTGGGATTGGAGTGTGGTGTATTGGTTTTTTCTTTGAAGCGGTGGGTGACTACCAGTTGAGACAATTCAAGAAAAGGCCGGAGAATAATGGAAAGATAATAACGACAGGTTTGTGGAGATACACACGTCATCCCAACTATTTTGGTGAAGTTGTTTTGTGGTGGGGAATTTTCCTCCTCGCGCTGTCAGTGAAAAATGGTTGGATAGCTATCCTCAGCCCTCTTTTGCTCTCGTTTCTAATCCTGCGTGTTTCAGGGGTGACGATGCTCGAGAAGAAATACTCAGGAAACGCAGAATTTGAAGCTTACGCCAAAAGAACGAACGCTTTTTTCCCCTGGTTCCCTAAAAAGGTTTAGAGTGCTTGCTGTTCACCTTATTTATTCTGTACTTAGCACCCGCTGCAGCTAGAACACATTTTCAAATCCGTGATGTCATGAATACTAGATAGCGTTATTGAGTGATCAGGTTGTGTGATGGAAAAAACCATGAGAAGGGCTGGACGGGCATGGTACATCTCCCTAGGGGAGATGTGAGGGAAGCCCGGATCCGAACGAAGTTTCCTCGCTGGGGAAACTGAGGGTGTTTTTGATATCATATAATCTGATCAATCGAAAAAACATCAACACGGATTTGGAAATGGAAACCTGCAGCTATCCATTTTTGACTGGAATTGTAAGGTGTGATATATAAATAGAGACTTGTGCTATTTGAGGACGTATCTTTATGGAGTGTAAAAGAGCATGAAAAATGGGGCTTAGTTAAATCAATAGAGTGTATACCATGAAAAAATTCGCAGAAGCACAAATATTTCCCGTTGTATCTAGAAGCTTTGAAGAAATAAGAGCTGCGTTGAGGATCTTTGGAAATCTGTTAGAAGAGGGAGTGGCCTTCAATTCTGCCGAATATTACAAGGCCCGGAATTTTGTGAAATCTGGAGAATCGCTGTATCAGGAGGCCATAAAGAATGTAAGGAAGATTCTTGGCCCCCTGCCTGAGTATGCCTCTGAAGATTTTATCAAGTGGCGTTCGGAGATAGTCGAGAAGCGTCACATCCTTGCAAAAAGTCAGGATTTCGATGTGTTGAAAGCCGAACTCATCCAAGATGAGATCATGAATAAGTGGTTAACTCCGGATGAAATCACCCTCTTTCTGGAGAAACACTTTCACTCCCAGCAAGAAGGGAAAAGAAAACTGGTCAACATTAAAATCAGGGTCCTTCTTGTCAAACTCCAGGAATTGATACTCCAAGTCAAAGATCTGCAGAAAAAAGCGTTCGAAAAACAACAATCAAGTCTTTGATCTTTGTTCGCTTTTAATCTGAAGTTCAGGTTAACTTCCCCTGTTATCAAAAATGTTCATCCCTAATTTTTATCAGGCGAGGTAGAATCACTGATGGATTTGGATCTTGTCTCGCCAATAGCACAGTTTTCCAACTCCTGAGCGCGGCTCGGTTCATCGGACCCCATTCCTGGGTGCGCAGAAGGTACTCCAGGCTTTCCGCAATATCGTTCTCGATCTTTTGTTTGTCCTCTTGGGTGAGGAGATTTTGACTATTGAGCAGGTCATACGCTCTGATGTATCGCATGACCGTGAAAAAATCGGGTAAAACAGGAGGCCTCTTATCGTAATCCAGACGCTAGCGCATAGATAAAGAAAAACAAAACATATTACACCAAAATGAGTTTTTGATTGATACATCCAAGGTCCTCCCTTTTCTCACAGTTATATGAAGCGTAAAACGTGAGACGTGAAATATTTTTCGTTTTTTACGTTTTACGTTTCTCGTTTCACGATTTTTAGGTGTCAGGTGGGAGCTGTCCTTTTCTTTTCTCCCCTTTTAGAGGCCCTTCCAGCCAAACATAGGTGACCATAGTGATCCCCTCAATTTTGTGAAGATCCCCCGCAGGAGTGTAGATCATGTCTCCAGGACCGGCCTCGATATCGTTTCCAGAATCATGAACTCGAGCGATCCCGTTGACTATGATCCACCACACATCACAATCGTGAAAGTGTTTCTCTGACGACGCTTCTGCCGTTAAGGTGTCGACACCGTAATCACAGATATAGCTCTCTCCGGGCATCACATCCACAGGAGCTATTTTCACTGTGAGGTGTAGGGGTAGATTCGTGTCCTGTTTTGCCTGTACATGGGGCATAACTGTTCTCCTTCCTACTGATTCCAGGACCATGATAAGGGAAAGCCTCAACCGATGCAACCTTGCCTGGGCGTCCGGCAAGCCTTTCTAAATCCGTGATAAATGTCATTCCGAGTGATCAGAATATATGATATCAAAAACACGCTGATTATTTTCGCTACTTTCAATATGTATGAGTTTCGACTAAAATAAAGCTTTCCTTTCCTGAGTCAGGGTCAAATATGCAGACAAAAATTATCTTTGAGAACGTCGGTGGTAGAACTGTCGATTTTTTTACTGCAATATATGAAGCCTGGCAGCTTGTCATTGACTCCATTAAAGCATTGCCCCACATCTGGTTTTACCGAAGGCAGGTGGCGGAACAGATTTATGTCTTCCTGGTGAAAACACTCCCAATAGCAGCAGTGATATCCATTTTTGTGGGACTGGGCGCCATGATCCAGGGAACTTATCAGTCTTCGGCATTGATACCCAGAACGTACGTGATCAACGTCATTTTCAAAAGCACGATCATCGAGTTGTGTCCAATTATTCTGTCGCTAGTCCTGGCTGGTAAGCTGGGTGCATCTTTAGCAGCGGAATTGGGAAGCATGAAAATTTCGGAACAGGTTGAAGCGCTCGAGACTATGTCTTTGGATCCAGTTGGATTTCTGATCATGCCGCGGATCCTAGCTGGGATGATCATGCTCCCGATAATCACAATTTTTGCCAATTTCCTTGCCATGTTCAGCGTTTTTTTTATTGCATCCATAGCCACCGACTGGATTTCGCCAAAGGAGTTTTTAAGCGGGTTGCAGATGAATTATAGAGCGTTTGAATTCTACTTTGGAAATTTGATCAAACCTGCTGTTAACGGATTTTTCATCGCACTTATCGGCAGTTATTTTGGGATGAGAACCCATGGTGGTGCTCTGGGTGTGGGAAGAGCAGCCACAAATGCTGTTGTGGTCTCTGCAATTCTCATCGTGTTTTTTGATTATTATTTGGCAAGATTATTGCTATGATAGAGGTCAGGGCGCTTAGTAAAAAATATAATGGGAAGTCTGTTCTCGAAGGGATCGATCTGGACATCAATGACAATGAGACTCTGGTTATTCTCGGCCCCAGCGGACAGGGTAAAACCGTTTTTATCAAGTCACTGGTCAGGCTGATCGAACCGGATTCAGGAACTATCCGGTATGACGGTATAGATGTTTTAACCCTACCGAAACGGAAGTTTATTGCCGTCCAAAAAAAGATCGCATTTGTCTTTCAGGATAATGCGATTTTTGATTTTCTCAATGTCAAGGAGAATCTCAGTCTGTACCTCCGGATGCATTCAAAACTCTCAGAAAAGGAGATCAACAAAGAGGTTCTGAGAGCCATAGAATTCGTCAGGCTGAACGAGGAGGTTCTGGATAAATATCCTGAAGAGTTGAGCGGGGGCATGATGAAAAGAGTTGCTATTGCTAGAGCGATGATGCAACAGCCCTGTTATATGTTTTATGATGAGCCGACAATGGGTTTGGATGAAGCCAACATCGAAATGGTCGTTGAGTTGATCCATAAGTTCAAAAAAAGCGTGTGTACTACCGCGGTGATCGTGACTCATGATATTCATCTGATGCATGCCGTGTCCGACCGTGTTGTGCTTCTTAAAGAGGGCAAAATTGTGTTTGTTGGGAAAAAGGAAGAGATTTCTGAGGAATCGCTGCATAAACTCTATGATACAGGAGTGCGGGATGACATATAAAAAAATGAGCTATATAGCGGGCTTGATCATTTTCCTGGCTGCTATTGTTTTTCTTTTGGGGATTCTGTGGCTATCCGGAAACCAAATATTTTTCTCAAATCAGTACAAATTGCACATTTTGTTTGATGATGCTGTTGGGTTGCAAGATCAAGCTCCCGTTTTTATGCGGGGGTATAAGATTGGATCGACCAAGGAAGTTGAATTTGAGGAGAAAAAAATCCGCGTGACAATTAGCGTCGATAAAAGGTTTCGTATACCTGCCGATTCAAAGGTAGAGATCAATATGCTGAACTTTTTGGGCGAAAAAGGAATCATGGTCCTTCCCGGTTATGCCAACGAATATCTGGAACCAAATTCTGTGATAACCGGAGAGAACAAAGACCTTATGTCCATAGCTAAAAACATTCTCTTTACAGCCAAGGAAAAAGTCGAGGAAGGAGATCTGAATCGTGTGATTGCCAATGTCTCAGAATCCGTTGAGTCTCTCGGCAAGCTTCTCGAGAAAGTCCATACAAAAGTAGAAAATCTCGATATGGCACTTTACAACACCCAAATTATGGAGCTCGGTCAGGCAGGGAAAGGATTAAAGGAATTTCTTGATGTGGCTCAGGGAGAGACTCAGAATTTTTCAGAAGAGAGCCGTGTGAGTCTGGATAAGTTTAACTTGACCTTGGACCAGGTCAATGACACCTTGGAGCAATTGGCAGCGCTGTCCTCAGAGCTCAGCGAGATCGCCCGCGATATCAACACGGGTCGCGGAACAGCGGGTGAGCTTCTTCAAAATAAGGCCTATATTGAAAGCCTGAACGAAACCATCAAACAGTTGACTGCATTTCTTGAGGATATCAGGGAAAATCCCAAAAAATATGTGAAGTTTTCAATTTTCTAGGCGAATGACGCATTAGGCCCTTATACACAAGCTTTGTAGAATAGATGAGTAAGAAACAAAAGGCTTCCCTGATCGTATTTGTCTTGAGTCTGGTCGTCTTGATCTCATAAACGCTCGGTATTCGCTCAAAGTTAGAAAGCCACTTAAAGGAGCTAGGGTGACATTCTACGTCCCAAAGGAACTACAAGATTAAACTTGAGTCTTGTTACTGATTTTTGTCTTTCTTTTTTGTGACGGGAGGATCTTCGAACTTAAAATCCCGGTCCATGATGTATTTCTCGAGCCACTGGAATTCCTTGTTCATCTTGTAGAGCCTGTGCCGGAGCTCTCTCGGGCCGTGCCCTGCGCGGGGAAAGATCACCAATTCCGTAGGAACACCATTGGCCTTCAAGCCCCGGTACATTTCGTATCCTTGAGGGAGGGGAACCCGCCTGTCGTTTTCTCCGTACATGATCAATGTTGGAGTTTTAGCCTGATGGACATAAAAAATGGGGGAGTGCTCCCGGTAGGTTTTTAAGGGAGAATCGGTATGCCACGGATCTCCCAGGAACCAAGGTGTCCGGTAAATACGCACATCACTCTGCGCGTACATTGAGATCCAGTTAGACGCTCCCGCTCCAGATGAGGCGGCCTTGAACATATCCGTCTGAGTGATCAGCCAGTTTGTCATGTGCCCGCCAGCACTCCAGCCCAGTGTTCCCAACCGGTCAGAGTCCGCTAATCCGATTTTGACGCAGTGTTTGACACCGGTTATCACATCGTCATCGGCGTGCAGAAAATAGTGGCCCACCATATCTCGGAGGACATCATTGCCATAACCCGTGCTTCCCCTGTAATTGGGTTTGAGGATCGCATATCCTCGTCCGGCCCGAGCATGCGCATAGCTGTCGAACCTGAGTTTATCCGAACTCTGAGGTCCCCCATGCGTGTGAGCCAGTAAAGGATAGCGCTTGCTCTTTTCATAGTCCACAGGATAGAAAAGAACTCCTTCTACGACCTGTCCATCTGTGCTCTTCCACTGGATGGCCTCAACATTGGCCATCTTATAGTTTTCGAGCTCGGGGTAGGGATCGTATATCATACGAGGATTGAAATCATCCATGTCGGTAATCCAGAAAGTTGTGGGATTATAGGGGGTATTGACCGAATAGGTGACGGAGTTGATCTTGGGGATATAGTCAAACCCGGAGATGACGTGTTTCCCATTCGTAAGCTGTTTGACTTTTTTGCTGGTTAGATCCAGGGTAAAGATCTCAACATGAACACCCATGTTGGCACCAAAATAGATCGTCTCTCCATCAGCAGACCAGAAAGCCTCGTAGATCTCGTACTTGAAATCTGGCAGCAAAAGCTTGGGTGTTCCGCCAGCCGCAGGGACTAAAAAGAGTGCATCTTGATAATAATGTTCGAATCTCTCGTTGGTGTCAGCAACAAACAAGATCTGAGTGTTATCCGGAGACAGTGAGAATCTGCTCTCCCAGATATTGTTGTCAGTCATCTTGGTTTTGCTCCCATCTTCGAGATTCAAGAGCCATATTTCGGAATTGAGTGCATCGTCGTAATTAGGACTGGGCGCTGCGCTGAACAGGATTTTTGTTCCGTCTCTTGAAACTAGAAATTCTCCCACTGTGAAATCGCCATTCGTCAGTTTACTCTCTGCTTTGGTCTGGATATCGATTGTCCAAATATGAGTGTTTTTTTCCTTTCTCTCGAAAATAAATGCGTCATCTTTGTCCTCTTTCTTCTGTTCTTCCTCCTCGCTCAATGCATCCATGGCCGTAAAGTAGATCTTTGTGCCGCAGGGGGACCAGGTGTGGGAGGAAATACCTCCCTTATGAGCGGAAAATTCTATCGCCTCGCCGCCGCTGTTATTAAGAAAGAAGATCTGGCGTTCATCATTGCGTTTGGTGATGAAAGAGATTACCTTTCCATCGGGAGACCACGTGCCGCCACTTTCCCCATCTTTGCCGTTGGTCATCTGAACAAGCCCTTCCCCGTCTGTGTTGAGGCGCCATACGTGAGAGACGGTTCCGTTCTTTTCCCAATCTGCGTTGGTGATCGTAAAAAGGATCTGTTTCCCGTCGGGAGAGAGACTGGGATTTGACACCTGTTTGAGGTTAATGGTGTCGAGAAAAGTCATCGGTTTTTTTCCCTGAGAGAACAAAGCTACGCTCAGAAAAATCGTCAAAATTGCTGCAAGGGAGAGGATCTTTTTTG
>CAZIMJ010000324.1:0-20891 GCA_964540205.1 uncultured Eubacteriales bacterium
GTGAAAGCGCAAGAAATTCTCTATCTGATGCGCGACAGGAAGAAAGACCATAAAATATTCAACCGAATTTTGGGTATAGCATGGCTAAAAAAGTACATCGATCCTGTATATTACCAAGATTATCCGCCTTCGGAGGAGGAAGGCGATCCTGATGATTTTATGGAGACTTTCCTTGAAGAAAACAAGGACAAAAAGCTTATACTTCTGGACGGCTGTCGAGACCAACATTATTTTCATAGAATCATCGAACTGTTTTATTTCAAAGGAGCGCTGGATGTGGAGGTCAACTTTCGGGCAACCTTTTCCTCCCGGAGGTTGAACTTGGAAGGAAGAGAGCGTGCCCTGGAAAGTATCAACACACATTTATCCTTTCTCGAAGAACCCATCCTCGAAGATACGCTTTTTTATAGGGAAGGAATTGTGATTCTTTATGATCTTGATAACTCGGCCTCTTGCAGGCTCGACAGCCAAGAGATTCAGGAGTTGTTTAAAAAGAGGAGGATCGAAGCATGGGGGAATTTGATCTATATCGGAGACTTCGATAAAAAATTAAAAGCACAGAGGACCTTCCCGGAAAAGCTTACTTTTCGAACAGATGACTTTTCGCTTGTCGAGCAGCCTATGCCAAAGAGTTTGAACACGTCCTTCGTCCCTGAGGAGAGAAAATTTAAAGTGGAATTAAATGATCATCTGAGCGAACGGCCAAACCTTCTTGGAAAGATCGAAACCAATGATATAAAGCCTGTACAACTCTGTTTCTATGCCCAAGATCAACTTGCTGGAATGGGAGAAGACGATGGTGTCTTTGTCCTGACCTTTTTGGATAGTCGGATATTCCACACAAAAGTTCAAGATTGTAAACAGATCATACTTCACGGACGAGACATTTTTCTACTCAACACTCAAGGTGGACTCTGTAGCATATCTTTTGAAGGAAAGGAAATGATCCGTTTTGGAACAATCGGCTCGCCGATCACAGCGCTGGCAGCCTTTGCCGCAAAGAAGCCTGTCACCGGCCATGAGGATGGATCGATCGGAATATGGGACTTAGCCAACAATAAAATCGTCATACTCAGAGGACACCAAGAACCGGTGTGTTCTTTGGTTGTTGATTATTCAGGCCGTATCTATTCAGCAAGTTTGGACCACACAGTCAAATTATGGGATCTGATAAACAAAACAGTCAGTACTATGGAATATCCTGACGAGACTGTTTCGCTTTTAAATCGTTATCCAAACGGAAAAATATTGGCTTTAGCTAAGGGTATGGCGAACACATCCTCTAGCGAGAGCAGTGGAAATGCTGGCAGGGTGATAAAGATCATGGATCTCAAAAACAGGTCCGCTCAGATTATCCCCGTAACCTTCGGCCATAGCATTTCGAGCATAAATGTCAATTTTGATGGAAGGATAGTTATCTCTTTTGCTATCCCGAAGACGCAGAAAAAACAAAAGGAAAAAGTGCTGGCCATTCTTTCCCCGGAAGAAAACCGATGTAAGATTGATGTTTTGGAAGATCAGACCAGGGGGACAACAAGCTCTCTCGTGATGAGGCCCAAAATAATAACATGCGGAAAGGATGAGGAAGACGCCTATAGTTTGCACCTGTGGGGAAACAAATATTATGTCAGGCATGAGCACAAAAAAATGTCTATGCAACCTAAATAACATATCATTGAATTATATATGAAAATCTGTTTTTGCAATACTGTCTGCGGCTCAAAACACAAATCCATTGCCATGATACAGGAACGTATGATATCTCTCGCATTCCATTGACTGTATCTTGACAATTGAGTCTGGTCTGATACTGTAAATTATAAGCATGACAAAAAGAGATTATTCACTCGACGATTTCCTTACGCTTACCCACCGGATAATGCACTTTGCCTTTCATGGTCTATTGAGAGTGGATTTTTTACGCGAAGTCTCAGAAATACTAGTAGAATTCTCGGATTGTGATTCTGTGGAGATGTGGCTAAAGGAAAGGGGAAAATTTTATCGCAGCGAAGTGAACCGTTCCTTGGGACAGCCCTTCCACTTTGAGATAATGCCTACTCAGAACGATGAATATGGAAGAGCTGTTCCCATTTTGGAGAATGACATTGGCATCGAAAGAATTTGTAAGGACGTTTTTTTAGGGAAGATCGATCCTGCGTTATCTCCGTTTGCAAAGGATGGAAGCTTTTGGACGGGCAATGCAGAGAGTTCTCTTGCGTTTTTATTGGGACAAGAGGGAACTGATTTCTCAAACAAATCATCTGGGGTCACAGATTATGCATCTCTTGCAATCATCCCGGTTTCAGTCGAGGATCAGAACATTGGGCTTTTGCAACTAAAAAGTGTGTCTACAGATTTTTTTATAAAAGAAGAGGTCGAGTTTTACAAAGATGTCGTTCAATCCCTGGGGATTGCCCTGATCCATAGGCGAGCGCAAGTTGAGTTGCGGGAGCGCATAAAAGAACTGAAGTGTCTCTATGGCATCGCTAAGCTTGTTGAAAAACCTGAGATCTCTTTGAAAGAGATCCTCCAAGGAATCGTCAAGCTGCTCCCCTCTGCTTGGCTATACCCGAATATCGCATCTGCCAGGATCCTCTTGGATGGAGAATCATATATGACGTCTCCCTTCCAGGAAAGCGATCAAACGCAGGCAGCAAAAATTGTTGTTGAGGGAGAAACACGAGGGAAGATCGAAGTTTTTTATACTGAGGAGAAACCAGAGCTCGACGAGGGACCTTTTCTTAAAGAGGAGCGAATATTGATTGAGGCGATCGCCAGAGAAGTTTCTCTCATTATCGTACGGAAGCAGGCTGAGGATGAGAAAACGAGGCTTCAAGAACAGCTTCGGCATGCAGATAGGCTCGCCACCATCGGTCAGTTATCGGCAGGAGTGGCCCACGAATTGAACGAACCCATTGGGAGCGTCCTTGGATATTCCCAATTAATACATAAACATCCGGATCTCCCAGATCAAATAAAACGAGATGCAGAAAAAATATTAAAAGCTTCCCTTCATGCACGCGAGGTCGTCAAAAAACTTATGTTATTTGCCAGACAAACGCCGCCCAAGAAAATTCGGGTGAATCTGAATCATGTTATCGAAGAAGGAATCTATATTCTTGAGTCAAGATGTGCGAAGGAGGGGATAAAAGTTGTCCGTTCTTTTTCAAAAGACCTTCCAGAGGTAACGGCAGACCCGGCGCAACTCACCCAGATTTTGGTCAATCTTGTTGTCAATAGCATCCAAGCCATGCCAAAAGGGGGAGAACTGACTATTCAGACCAAAGCTTCGAATGGATCTGTTATACTCATCGTAAAGGATACAGGTGTTGGCATGAGTGAAAATGTCATGAATAAGATATTCCTTCCCTTCTATACAACAAAGGATGTGGGCCAGGGGACCGGTTTGGGTTTGGCAGTGGTTCATGGAATTGTCACTTCTCACGAGGGTTCTATCCATGTTAAGAGCAAAGAAGGTCAGGGGACGACATTTGAGATTCAACTTCCCGTAAAAGGGCACTCCACAACTGGATCGGGGGAGTAAATTGAAAAATCAAAAAGAGAAAGAGCATATCCTTGTCGTAGATGATTCTCCGGATATGCTGGATTTGATTCAGAGAAATTTGGAAGCCCAGGGTTATCGAGTCTCTGCTTCGCCCGGTGCAGTGGAGGCTATCAAAATTCTGGAATCGACACCGATTGAATTAGTCATAACGGACCTCAAAATGCCCGAAGTCGATGGTTTAAGCCTGATAAGACATATTCAGGAGAATCTTAAAGACACGGAAGTGATGATGATTACGGGGTATCCTTCCATCGAAGGGGCTGTGGAAGCGGTTAAAACCGGAGCTGAAGAATATCTGGCTAAACCTTTCACCGATGAGGAATTATTACGGGCGGTTGAGCGTGTTCTTGAAAAAGCAGATACACGCAAAGCGGCTCAGAAGCAATCACCCAAACCTCCTCCCATACGTCATGGCATTATCGGTGAGTCGCAAGCGATGCAGAAGGTTTTTAGCGCAATTGAAAAGGCCGCATCGAGCTCGGTAACAATACTTATAACTGGCGAGAGCGGCACTGGGAAAGAACTTGTTGCCCGCGCCATTCATTACAGCAGCCTGCGCAGTTCAACGCCCTTCGTTCCCATAAACTGCGGGGGCATTCCAGAGTCGCTCCTTGAGAGTGAGCTCTTTGGCTACGTGAAGGGAGCCTTTACCGGAGCTGCAGACACGCGCGCTGGATTTTTTCAAACAGCCGAGGGTGGCACAATCTTTTTGGATGAGATCAGTGAGACGAGTCTCTCGATGCAAGTCAAGCTTCTCCGCGTTCTCCAGGACAAGGAAGTGTTTATGGTAGGTGCCAGACAACCCATTAAAGTGGACGTGAGAATAATTGCGGCCACGAATAAGGATTTGCTCGAGCTTATAAATAAAGGAGAATTTCGGGAAGACTTATACTATCGCTTGAACGTCATCGCTATAGATATTCCTCCTCTCCGGGAGCGGGAGGGAGACATCTTGTTGCTGATCCAAAATTTTGCCGTCAAGTTCGCTAAAGAATTTGGAAAATCTGTGCCACAATTTTCTGAAAATGCCTTGCAGGCCTTGCGGAGTTATTATTGGCCCGGGAATGTCAGAGAATTAGAGAACATCATACAAAGGCTCGTCCTCATGTCGGAGAGCGAAACCATAAATGCTCCTGACCTGCCTTCCCTTATGCGTTACTCAGCATTAAAGGGATTAGGTCCTCATCGGACTCTCGCTGAGGTTGAAGTCGAACACATCCACAGCGTTTTGGCAAGTGTGGATAACAATAAAACCAAAGCCGCAGAGATTCTGGGAATAGACCGAAAGACACTCCGCCAGAAGATGAAAAAAACACAAAATCCATCCTCATCTTGATTCCTTCATCCGGAGAGAATCTCCCCACCGGTACAAAACACCCCGCTTTTTTTGTCGGATTTCGATTTTTTAAAAAAAAGAATCGGTGTGTATGTAAAAATATCAATTTTCCTGTAATCTATTTAAATTCAACAAATTAGCAAATGAGATTCTATTTTTTATGAGATGGGCTTTTTTGAAAAAATCTAATAATTGGATTATGGCACCGAAGTTGCAAATGTGTTATGTGCAAATTTGAGAAAGGAGACAAAAATGAAAAACTCAGACCAAAAAAACAGGAATTTGGATGATCTAAGCCCTCTCGATACACGGAAAGAATGGAAGCTCCTGTACTACAAACCCGGGAAGCCGGGACTCGAAGAGGGGTACAAACTCGCGGGAATATGCAGACATTGTGAGCTGAAAGAAATGTGTCCCATTCCTAAGCCCGAAGGTGGGGTGTGGCGTTGCAGCTATTACAGGGCTTTTCAGAAAAAGTCTAATCTTTATAGCCATGTTTTAGAACAACTGGAAAAAGCCAAGGACGTTGTCCCATTTGACGATGACATCTGCAAGATCTTAACGGAGACGATGAATGAGATCGTGGTTCACTTTCCGGTCAAGATGAAAGATGGACGAGTTAAGGTGTTAACGGGCTATCGAGTGCAGCATAATAACATTTTGGGCCCGTTTAAGGGAGGATTGCGCTTTCATCCTTCTGTTGACATAGATGAGATAAAAGCACTCGCAACCTTGATGACCTGGAAGACCGCGATCACCAATATTCCCTTTGGTGGAGCCAAAGGAGGAATTCAGTTGGATCCGGCCGATTTTAGCCGGGAGGAGATAGAAAGGATCTCCCGACGATTCACCTACGCTTTAGGAAATAATATCGGCCCAGAATATGATATCCCTGCTCCGGATGTGAACACAAACTCCCAAATTATGGCCTGGATACAGGATACATATATGTCAACCGTTGCTCCCAATGAGAGAAATCGAAGTGTCCATGTCGTCACGGGGAAACCTATTGAATCCGGAGGGAGCCAGGGACGCGAGAAAGCCACGGGCCAGGGTGTCGTATTTCTCATCGAAAAATGGGCAAGCGACCATGGGATGAATTTGGAAGGAGCCACATACACAGTACAGGGATTCGGGAATGTAGGTTCTTGGGCCGCACGCCTGATGAAGAAGCATGGGTCGAAACTCATCGCTGTTGAGGATGTGACTGGTGCGATTTTGAACAAAGAAAGTATCGATCCGGATGATCTTGCCGCTTATGTCAAGGTGCATGGGGGTGTCCGGGGATATCTGAAAGCCGAGCCGATCGACCATGTGACTTTTTTTACCACCAAATCTGACATTTTTATACCCTGTGCTTTGGAGAATCAAATAACGGATGCAACGGCTGAATTATTGGATGTCCGGCTCGTTGCCGAAGGTGCCAACGGACCTACCGACCCACAAGGAGATAAGATCTTGCAGCGCCGGAATATTGCTGTGATTCCGGATATCCTCTGCAATTCGGGGGGCGTGATCGTCAGCTATTTCGAGTGGCTTCAGAACAAAAGAAGCGAGTTTTGGGAACTCGAAGAGGTGGATATGAAACTCCGGAAAACGATCATCGCTGCTTATGAGAGAGTGCAGGATGCAGCCGAGAGATATAAAGTGGATTTGCGAACAGCTGCTCAGATCGTCGCTTTAGCCAGGCTAGAAATAGTCTACAAAGAAAGGGGAATCTTTCCGTGATCTTAATTTATTAGACATATTTTCTACAAGTCATTAGGGCAGACTGATTGAGATATACGGTCTGCCCTTTGGCTTTTTATTTTATCCCTTCAAAGAATTTTTCCCATTCAAGAGTTCTTGTTTGCGAAAAGGGAAACCCAGGATGCCAAACCTCTTCTTGTATCCGAGGATATTTCCATCGAGTCGCCCACAAAAACTGTTTTTCTTTCACATTTTTTTTGAAGGTTTTCAGAATGTTCTGGCTGAAGATGCTGGCTGGAGCCAGAATTCCACCGTCGGCGGAACTCATCAGTGCCGAAAATAGTGCTCCCACAAAAACGGCCATGGCTAGAGGGGGAAGATACTTAATCCCGAATGCCGGCAGGATGAATTCAGGATCAGATATTCCTGGCATAAGAACAGAGCCTGCTATACCGAGCATCACCGGGATCATGGCAATGGTGATATAAAGAAATGTGGTAATGTACATACTCCACTGAGCGACCTTTTCATCACGAGAACTAAAAGCCCGTTGGAGTAAATCCTGGGAGGTGACATATCCGGAAAGGGGGCCTTTTCGAGAGGCTTCGCGTAAAGTCTATCAAACGTGGGCGGATAAGGTCGGCGGCATGGATCTTATAAATAAAATACTGAATTATGATTATCACAAAATAAATCCTGGCGATATTTCACTGGCTCCAGAAAAGTGAGGCTGGTATAACCGAATAAAAACTGTTATAAAAATAATCCTATGAAATGCTGCAAGATCTCCATCCTTTTAGTTTTATTGACATTGTCGTACTTTGGGTGTGAACGAACCGAACCCATCTCTGATGATTTTAGTTTTTATACATCATCCGAAGAAAAAATACCCTTTCCTCTGGTGCCTGAAGGACCGGTAAAGAATATAATTCTGATGATCGGCGATGGTATGGGGCTCACGCATATCACAGCCGCAAGGACAATAGTGCTTGGAGCTTATGGCCGACTCACTATCGAACGGCTGCCTGTGACAGGAATTATCGATCACTATTCCGCAGACGAATTTGTCAGCGGCTCTGCTGCAACAGCTACGTCCCTGGCTACTGGGTATAAGACCAATGGAGGTATGATCGGCTTGTTGCCGGGTGGGAGTCCCGCCTTGACGATCCTCGAAGCTACACGTGACAAGGGCATGTCGACAGGTCTAGTAGCAACTCTTACAATCACCCACGCCACGCCTGCCGCCTTTGCAGCACACATCCATGATAGAGATCTTGAAGCTGAGATCGCTGTGCAGTTGCTTGGAAGCAGGGTCAATGTGCTTTTGGGGGGAGGGAGAGCACTTTTTAAGCCTGGAGTATCCGGTTATAAATTTACACGAACGGATGACCGCGACCTGACCATCGAGGCCCGGAGTGTTGGTTATGAATATGTTGAAACAAAAGAAGAATTGATGATGGCGGAAGCAGAAAATGATTACCTGCTCGGCTTATTCAACGATGGTTTAATGTTGATCCAGGACCCTGAACCCACTCTTGCTGAAATGACGGATAAGGCACTGGAAATACTGAGCAGAAATGAAAAGGGTTTTTTCCTTATGGTGGAAGGAAGCCAGATCGATTGGGGGGCAGAGGATAATGACATCAACTACACCATTCGGGAACTCCTTCATTTTGATCTGGCGATCAGAAGTGCGATCCAATTTGCCATGAATGACGGGGAAACATTGGTTGTGGTGACCGCCGACCATGAAGCCGGTGGGATGTTTATACCAGAAGGACCGCCGAATCAATTGGATGGGAAAATCAGCATTGGGTGGGGAACTGATGGCCACACGGGAACTCCTGTCCCTGTTTTTGCATATGGACCTCACGCAGAACAATTTATGGGTTGGTACGACAACATTGAAATTCCAAAAAGAATCGCAAATATATTGGGCATCTCCGATTTTCCGCAAAAAATTTTAAAAAATTAGAATAACTCTCTTTTGGCCTGGATTATTCACGAGTTGAGGCCAACCCACCCCACCGTAACATAAAGGTTGAGGCCGAGGCCCACGAAGCTGTAGTATACTACTACAAGTTTAATGAATAACTCAGGCCGGAAAAAACCATGAGGTGATGTGTAATGAGCAGAATAAGTCATTGTCGAAATTTTCGAATAACCATTGTATTCCTGTGCTGTACGGTTATTACAGTCTCCTATTCGGCAGGGCAGAGGCTTTCCCAAGAGCTGATTAAGCACTTCTACTACCGTGAGATCGGACCTACCCGCCAGGGCGGAAGGATCGTTGATTTTGCCGTTCCCGATAGCGGTAAAGAGCCCTACACTTTTTATATCGCTGCTGCAAACGGTGGACTCTGGAAAACGGTTAATAACGGCACCACATTCTTCCCAATATTTGATAATGAAAACGTTTTTGCTATCGGTGATGTGGCTGTGGCGCCATCCGACCCCAACATCATATGGGTCGGGACGGGCGAACCCAATAACAGCACTACCGACCCCTATGCGACCTATTGGGGGGACGGTGTTTACATGTCCGCCGATGGAGGTTCCTCGTGGAGAAATATGGGACTTGGTGACACACATCAGATTGGAAGGATCGTTATCCATCCAAAAAATCCTGAGGTTGTTTACGTCGCGGCACTCGGTCACCTTTACTCCGACAATGAAGAGCGTGGTGTGTATAAGACAACCGATGGCGGCAAAACTTGGTATCATCCTGATGAACTCCCACTCGCCCAGCTCTATGAGATTGGGATCGACTTGGATTATCCATATAACGTGTATGGCGGGATGCAGGACTTTGGCACCTGGAAAGGGCCGAGCACAAAAAAGGGGCGATTTCCCATTAGATTCGAGGACTGGGAGCACATGCTGGGAGGAGATGGATACTATTGCCAGGTTGATCCGACCTCGAACCGCTGGTTGTATGCCGAGTCGCAGAACGGCAGCCTATCGGTCATTGATATGAAGACTGGCCAGAGAAAGAATATCCACTATAGAGGAGATGAGGATATCAGATTTAACTTCAGTGCACCCATTCTGATTTCTCCTCACAACAGCAATGTTTTATACCACGGAGCGAATGTGGTGCTCCGGTCATCAAATCGCGGGGAAAGTTGGAAAAAAGTCAGTCCCGATCTCACGACGAATGATCCCAGGCTTCGTGACGTAGGACCCCTTGCATACTGCACGATCACAACACTTGCGGAATCACCAGTCCAGCAGGGAGTCCTTTGGGTTGGGACTGATGACGGGAACATCCAGCTTACTAAGGATGGGGGAAAAACTTGGATAAAATTGAATGACCACATTCCTGATTATCCGGGGTGCTGGGTGAGTCGTGTTGTTGCCTCCTTTCATGATGCCAAGACTGCATACGTCACATTCACAGGACGGCGCAGGGATGATTTCCGTCCCTACGTCTACGAAACCGCAGATTTCGGCATGACCTGGGTCTCCATAGCCAGTGACCTACCCCAAGACGAACCGGTCAATGTGATCAGGGAAAACCTGAAAAATCCGGATCTTCTCTTCATCGGAACAGAAAAAGCGGTGTATGTATCCATCGACAGCGGGAAATATTGGACAAAGATGAAAAACAACATGCCGACCGCCGGAGTGAAGGACCTTGTCATTCAGCCAAGGGAGAACGACCTTGTTGTGGGAACCCATGGAAGAGGATTTTTTATTGCCGATATCTCTCCTCTGCAGGAAATGACACCAGAAGTCCTCGCAAAGGATGTGTTTCTTTTCGATATCGAGCCCAAAGTCCAGTGGGTGATGCCCAGTCAAAAAGCGGTGTCAGCACAGAATTTTACAGGAGAGAACGAACCGTATGGTGTTGTTTTTAATTATTACTTGAAAGATGCGCTTTCAGATGGCGTGACTATCCAAGTATACGATGGTTCGATCCTCATCAACGAGCTTCAGGGTTCGGGAAATGCAGGATTCAACAGTGTTGTATGGGGAATGACAAAGCGCGGACGAAAACGAACTGCAGAGGAAATTGCCAGATATGACAGGCGTGTGACCGAAGGTGAGACAGAACCGTTTTATGATTACTATGACACTGTCGACTATTTTGGGAATCCTGATGAAGAAGTCGACAAGAGAGGGCTCTCCCTGCGGACAAGAGTTGCGCGGGCACCCGGGACGAGAGGCCGGGAGTATGTTTTCAAGCGTGTTCAGCCTGGCGAATACACCATAAAACTTATTGCTGGGGAAAAGGTGCTTATAAAGAAATCGATTATTCTCCAGGATCATTGGTATAAAATAAAATATTAGAATTATTGTCTGACTTTCAGAGTTGTCAGGGAAGATTTTATAGCTTTCCTCGTCTAAGAAAATAGAGATGAAATTGAGATGTTGAAATATATTCTGAGGATGTCCGCATGAAAACATTCATAAATAAATTTTTTCATCTGCTGCTTCTAACTGCCTTACTGTTTGTGATCACTTCCCTGTGTAAATCTGAAACAAAAGCCAGCACTGATGATTTGGATGAACGGGTAAAAAAATTTCTCGATTCTCACTATTGGGGGAGAGGAGACATGAACGTGCCTGCAGTGGACGGTCAGACTCTCCACGACATTGTCCTTAAGAACAAATACACCAAAGCGCTTGAGATCGGGACGTCCACCGGGCACTCCTCCATATGGATAGCCTGGGCGCTCAGTAAGACGGGTGGTAAACTGATCACTGTTGAGATCGATGAACAGCGGCATCGCGAGGCTCTAGAGAACTTCAAGGCAGCCGGGCTTTCCGAATTTATAGATGCACGCCTCGGAGACGCCCATGAGATCGTTCCGGCACTGGAAGGCCCCTTCGACTTCGTTTTCAGCGACGCAGACAAGTACTGGTATAAAAACTACTTGATTGCTGTATTACCCAAATTGGAAGTTGACGGATGCTACACAACTCATAATGTATACATGGGTATGCGGGGACGCAGACGAGGCGGAAGTGGTGACTATGTGGATTACCTGCTCAGCCTGCCTAACCTGGAGACAACAGTCGATGACCGAGGCAGTGGCCTTTCCATCAGCTACAAAAAGAAATAAAAAAAACTCAACCTACAAATTATAACTTCCTTCAAAACCAGGAAATGAATCCAGGAAACCAGTCTTCCAGAATTCGGTGACAACAAACTTTTTGAATTGAATTTCCTCTTCTCCAAGTTTAATAATTCACCAAGAGGAACTCTCTCCCTCAATTTTACGTAATTCATAGTGAATATATCATCAGCCTGAATTATTCACGAGTCGAGGTTGCCGTAGATGCGAGGCGTCGGCCCATGAAGTTGTGGTTGTCCACCACGAACCGTCCCAACCTAACCCGGGCCGCAACGAAGCAGATACGGTGAGATCGGCTCGCCTGTAAGGTAAAAAATGTCGATTATGAATATAAAGCACATTGAAAGCGAAATTGGCAATGTGATTTACTGGAAGAATGATGTAAATACCGGATATTGCTTTTGTTGAACAAAGCATCGACATTTTTTATGAATAGTTCAGGTTAGGGAGGGCTGTAGAATGTTCACAAATTACCTCAAGATCACGTTACGAAACCTGTTTCGAAACAAGCTTTATACCTTCATCAATATATTTGGACTGGCGATCGGTCTGGCAGCCTGTCTGATGATCTACATCTGGGTGCAGGATGAACTGAGTTATGACCGGTTCCATCAAAAGGCCGAACGCATCTACCGCGTCGAAAGAAAGGTGGATTTTAGGGAAGTTCACAGTCAATGGCCGATCACGTCCGGACCCTATGGGCCAGCATTAGCCAGGGATTATGTCGAGGTCGAGAATTTTGCCCGCTTAGACAGAAATGAACTTTCCATGAAGGACCACACCAACACGTTCCACAGGCAGAATCTCATTTTTACAGATAACTCCGTTTTTGAGGTCTTTGATTTTCGTCTGGAGGAGGGGGATCCCCGAACCGCCCTCGATCAGCCTCGATCCCTCGTGTTAACGCGGGCGCAAGCTATCAAATATTTCGGCACAGATGACGTCATCGGTAGATCACTTACAGTCGACTGGGATGAACAAATGACAGATTTCCAAATCACTGGCATTTTGGAAGAAGTCCCCCACAACTCCCACGTCCATTTTGATATGCTGGCATCCATCTCGACTTATTCGGATGAACGTTTAACTCCCTGGTTTAATAATTTTATCCATACATACGTGCTTCTTAAGGAAGGGGCCTCTGCCGAGGACCTGGAGAAAAAACTGTCCGCTTTTTTAACCAAGTATATGGCTGCTGATTTTACCGCATTCCTTGGGCCCGAAGCCGATATCAATGATGTGTTTCAGCTAAAGATGAACCCTCTCTTGAATATCCATCTTCACCCTGCAGAGCAGTTTGAGATCGAGCCGCAAGGTAGCATGACTTCTGTTTATATTTTTTCGATGATTGCCATCCTGATCTTGATTATTGCCTGTATCAATTTTATGAACCTGTCCACTGCCCGTGCCAATAAAAGATCCAAAGAGGTGGGAATACGCAAAACCATCGGCGCTTACAAGCACCAGCTATGGAGGCAGTTCTTGAGCGAATCCGTGCTTCTGGCTTTTATTGCGTTAATTCTGGCTGTGCTATTGATCAAGGTATTTATTCCTGTTTTCAATGTCATTGCGAATAAAAGTCTATCCACAGGACTACTATATCTGCCTGAGAACTTGATCATCCTCATAGGAATCACTCTTGTCACTGGACTATTAGCCGGACTATATCCTGCCTTTTACTTAACGGCATTTGAGCCGGCCAAGGTGTTGAAAGGGAGTGCCCTTTCCGGAACGGGCAAATCAGCGTTTCGTAGAAGCATGGCCGTCCTTCAATTCGTCATCTCTATTACCTTAATAATAGGCACACTCATTATTTACAAGCAGATGAAGTATATCCAAAATAAATCTCTCGGCTTTGACAAGGAAAATGTGGTTCTCATCACGACAGAGAGCAATACGGTCCGCCAGAATATCGATTTTTTTCGCAACATTTTGAAGGATAATGCAAGGATTTTATCTGTAGGTGCTTCTTCAAACGTCCCTGGCAGTTCCATGTTCTCTGACACGGTCTTTAAGAGGGGAGATTCCGATGAGCTCTATAACTTGACATATATGGCTACAGATTATGAATTTGTGGATACATACAAGTTTCGTGTGATCCGGGGGCGGCAGTTCTCCAAAGAATTCAGTACGGATATCCAGGGAGCCGTAATGATCAATGAAGCGGCTGCCAAGGAGATCGGCTACACTCCCGAGGAAGCCGTCGGAAAAAAGCTCAACAGAGCGACCAGTCCAGAGGAATACATAGAAGGTACGATCGTCGGAGTCCTGGAGGATTTCCATTTTAAATCCTTGCATCGGATCATTGAACCCTTTCTTCTAATGCTCAACTTCGAATACATCGGCATTATTTCCGTAAGGATCCAACCTGGCGATGTTAGAGGAACTCTTGATTTTATCCGGCAGAAATGGGTAGAGACATTTCCGGAGGAAGAGTTTGAATACAGCTTTTTGGATGACAGGATCAATCTGCTCTACGAGAGCGATGGAAAGATGCGGAATATATTCTTGGTCTTCTCTATCCTTTCCATATTTGTTGCCTGTCTGGGTCTATTTGGTTTGGCCGCATTTACAGCTCAGGAGAGAACCAAAGAGATGGGTGTCCGAAAAGTACTGGGAGCATCTGAGATCAATGTCTTTGTGCTGCTTTCCAAAGAATTCACCAAATGGGTGTTTTTAGCCAACATTATTGCTTGGCCTGTTGCGTACTTTGTGATGACAAGGTGGCTTCAGAATTTTGCTTACAGGATGAACATGGGATTGTGGCCATTCGTTTTAGCAGCGGTATTGGCATTTATGATCGCCTTGATGACTGTCAGCTATCAATCCATCAAGGCTGCCCTCACCGATCCTGTGGATTCTCTGCGGTATGAATGAGCACATATATAAGAACCTGAGATTCCTCCTTTCCAAAGTCGGACTCCGCATCGCTAACTCTCCATAAAGAAGTAATGTTTGACTGGCGATGCGAGAAGGGTGTCACAGAGTGAAATAAGTTGAATTTAAGGTAGAAAATCAGTAACCTTTCTTACATACCCGAAAAAAGAAGTAAAAAATTTTATATTATTACAAACGCCGGGGATTAGAGCGCGATATCTCTTAAAAATTAGAGAGGCACAAAGAACTTTTCTATGGGAAAAAGTCGCTTTTACAAGTATTTCTCCCGCATAGTGGATATCAAACCGGGTGAAGAAACACTTGTCCTTCTGCTCTTTTCTTGTTTTTTCTTGATCATCGCCCCCCATACGATCATCAAAGCCCTTCGCTATGCTGACCTGTTGTATAAAATGGGCCCTAAGGGCCTACCTATTGCCTATCTGTGTGCAGCCGTTGTGACCGGACTGGTCGTAGTGTTCCATTCGAAAATTCGGGTCAGGTTTTCCAGCCAAATCTTGATGACATGGAGTCTTGTGTTTTTTGTTTTTTCCGGATTGTTGTTGCATATTTTGCTGCAGACGGATTTTGGGACACAAAGTGCTTTTCTGAGTTATGTTTATTGGGTTTGGGCAGGTGTGCTTGTTACAGTTCTCGTGACTCAATTCTGGATGATCGTGATTGAGGTGTTTAATCCGAGAGAAGCCAAGCGATTGATCGGATTCTGTGGCAGTGGCGGGATTCTGGGTGGCATTCTCGGGGGGTTGCTTGCAGGTTTTTTGACTCGTTCAAATCTGTCTAACTTGTTACTCCCATTAGCATGTGGAGTGCTTTTGGTCTGTATATTTGTCGTCCGGGCGATATTCATTCTCTGGCAGAAACAGCCTTCATTTGCTAGACAAACCGAACAAAAAAGAGAGTTTTTTGATTCCCGAAAATTCGGCTTTAAGGACAGCTTTCGCGCTGTTCGAAAAAACAGATATCTTGTTGTGATCGCGGTCCTTGTTGTAATCACGGTTATTGTCTCAACATTCATAGATTTCTATTTCAGTTCAGCCGTAGATGATCATTTTACCAATAAAGAGGCGATGCAAGCTTTTTTTGGTCTCTTCTATGCGGGCTTGCTGACATTTGCATTTTTCGTGAACATATTTCTAACCAGCTTTTTGCTAAGAAATTTCCGGATTCGATTAACTCTGCTGTTGACTCCGGTTACGCTGTTTATCGGCGCTTTAGCTGCAATATTTGCTCCTTTCACATTGTCCACTGCGGTTCTGATAAAAAGCGCCGATGAAGGACTGGGCTTTTCACTCCAGCAATCTGTGAGGGAATTGTTATATATCCCTGTGTCGTCTGAGCTGAAATTCAAAACCAAACCTTTCATTGATATGTTCATCAACCGGTTTGCGAAAGTGTTGGCCGCGATTTTACTTTTTTTATTCGCGCTTACTCTAGAGAAAAAAGTTGAATATTTAACTCCTGTCTTTGATCCGGGATTGGCCAAAGACCTGCTGTGGGGAGTTATTGCCTTTCTGATACTCTGGATAATGTTTAGCTTAAAGATCTACAAGGAGTACATCAACGCCCTCAGACAGAATATAAAGGTCAAGTGGAAAAGAGCAGATAAGACGGTAACGGAAAAACTTGATGTGGACTACACCAAACTAATCTTCGATACCATTGAGAGCAAGAATCGAAGCTCTGTTCTGTATGCATTGCATCTCTTCGATCTGCTGGAGCAGGATAAGCTTACCTCCGAAATCAAGACAATGATCTCTCAAAAAGCTTCTGAGGTGAAAGCCTCCTCACTCGGGGATCTGTTCAATGCCGAAGGTGCGACTTGGTTCCCAGAGATCGATGATGATATCAGTCAGGAGGCCCTTGTCACGGACATTCGTGAGATCATGTCCTCGGAGATTTATCAGCAATTGATCGAGTTGCATGCCGAACAGGTGATGGAAGAGGGGAATGAATCCGAGATCGGGAAAATGGAGATGGCCAAGGCGATTGGTTTGATGGATCCAAAATCCCAAGTTGTGAAGAAGCTTGAAGTGCTCATTAACGATAAATCCACAGAAGTTTCGCGCTATGCGATCCAGAGTGCCGCAAGGCTTAAAACGGAGGAACACATACCAGCCATAATCCACAAACTTAGCAATCCTCTTATGCATGAAGACGCTGTCAGCGCGTTGAGAAAATATGGTCATTCAGCTCTGGCTATTCTGCAGGAATATCTTAAAGACAACAGCCAGGCCATAGAGATAAGAAAGGATATAGCTAAAGTCCTGGCCCAAATCGGAATACAAGAATCGGTTCAAATTCTGTTAGATGAACTGAGTAGGGGAACGGAGGAATTAGTCACGGAAATTGTCGATGCACTGGACCGTATCCGTGCAGAAAAACTCGACATTTCTTTTCCTCCCAAATTGGTTCGGAGAGAGATATTGTTAGTCATAAAAAAATACTGTCGGGTTTACATTGATCTGATGAGTCTCGGATCTGATGAGAAAAACACTAAACAAGGACGACAACTCCAAAAAAGATTGACAGTTGATTTTTCGAGTATTTTCAAATTGCTCGGGTTGTATTATCCTCATGAAGACATTGTCAAGGCTTACCAAAACCTTCAAACAGGTACTACGAATTCTGTAGCCTACGCCATGGAACTGCTGGATAACACCTTACATAAAGAGATGAAGAATGCCATTTTTCCCCTTGTAGAAGACATGTCTCCTGTGGAGAGGCAGAGAGAATTTCAAAAGATCCTCAGAAACTTGATGTGACGATGGAAATTCTCTATGATGGAATATACGGGAGATGAGAAATGAGTAAAGAAAAAACAAGTGTTACGCCGACTAAGAACGGACCGTACGAAGTCGAAAATTTGGAGAATTTCAAAAATTCGAGAGTTGAGGACATCGGTGTCCAGCCGATGATGTTTCTCTGCCGGTGTGGAGGGTCAAACAACAAGCCCTTTTGTGATGGGACACACATCCAAAATGGCTTTACTGATGAGAAGAAATCTGACCGTGTTCCGGATAGGATGGAGGACTATGGAGGTAAAGAGATAACCATCCATGACAACAGGGGTGTCTGTTCTAATCGCGGCCATTGTACAGATAATTTGCCAACGGTGTTTCAGATGGATAAAGAGCCGTGGATCGATCCGGATGGGGCAGAGGCCGATGAGGTCGCTCGCGTAATCGAGATGTGCCCTTCCGGAGCCCTCAGTTACACTAGAGACGGAGAACTCCATAAGGATCTGGAGACAAGGGAACCAGCCATTATTGTTTCTAAGGACGGGCCTTATGATGTCCAGGGTGGTGTAGAATTCGTCGATGCCGAGGGAAATACACCCGAGTCCAGAGAACACTATACGCTTTGTCGATGCGGCCACTCCAAAAACAAACCCTTCTGCTCCGGCCAACACTGGGACCTCGACTTCAAAGACCCGAAAAATTAAAAAAAAGGGGACAGGCTACTTTATTAATTACCTCTGTGCCTGGATTCACCCCCGCTTTCGGACTCCTATCTATGCCATACTGGTGCAATCGGCCTGGGCCGTAGTCCTCCTCCTCTTCTGGGGAACGTTTGAGGACCTCATCACTTATGTTGTTTTCACCGATTGGATTTTTTTGGATTGACAGCCTTAGGGATCTTCATCTTCAGACGCAAGCTCAAAGACCACCCAAGACCCTACAAGACCCTAGGCTACTCTGTCATTCCCCTCATATTCATTACAATCACATTTCTCTTTGTTCTTAATTCCCTTATTGAAAAGCCCCTGCATGCCTGGGCGGGATTGATCTTAATGATACTGGCACTCCCGGTGTTCTTCACCTTTAAAAAGCGGCGGAAGAAAATCAATCCTACATAGACTTTTTCAGCTAGAAAAAAGATTTCCTGAGGAAAAGTGCGGCTCGCTGGTCAAATTAATCCCAAGTTTCCTGAGGCCGGCCTCGTCCCCTGGTGTGGGAATATGAGTAAGATGAGCCTCTGTCCCTCGGAGCTCCCTCAACTTTTTTAGTGCCAATTCGGCTGCCGGATTCGTGGCAGCACTGATACTCAGACTGATCAGTGTTTCTTCAAGATTCAGACTCAATGATTTGGACTGAAGCACATCTTTTTTAAGGTTGCTGACGGCTCCAATGATATTGTCCGGCAACAGAGGGCTTCTATCAGGGATTTTTGCGAGATGTTTAACCGTTCGCAACACCAAGCTAGATGCCGCGTGAAACAGAGGTGAATTGTTCCCTTGGATGATGGTTCCATCTGGGAGCTCGAGGGCCGCTCCACAATAAATTCCCTTATGGCCTTTCTTTTTTTCAAAGGCCTCCTTTGCAGCGTCCTTTGCGGCTGAAACCACTCTCCGAATCTCAGGCGAGACCATGAGTTCGTCCATGACCAATTTTACTTTCTCTACGGGGGCTTTATCCAGGAAACCCATGACATGCTCACAGGAATAACGGAAATACCTGCGAATCACTTCCTGTTTGGCTGCCTCCTGGACGATTGCATCATCTAAGATGCCACAGCTTGCCCTGTTGACGCCCATATCCGTTGGAGATTTGTAAATTGCCTCTTTTTCTGTCAATCTCTCCAAAATCCGTTGCAAAACAGGAAAAGCCTCCACATCTCGGTTATAGTTAACAGCAGGTGTATTGTAGGCATCCAAATGGAAGGAATCTATAAGATTAAAATCTCCGATATCCGCAGTCGCAGCCTCGTAGGCAATATTGACCGGATGTTTCAATGGCAGATCCCAAATGGGAAAGGTTTCAAACTTAGCATAGCCGACTTGGATGCCGTACTTGTGGTCATGGTACATCTGGGAGAGGCAGGTTGCCAATTTCCCACTTCCAGGCCCGGGGCCGGTTACTACCACAAGGGATTTTGTTGTCGGGATATACTCATTTGCACCGTATCCTTCTTCGCTGAGGATCATTTCTACATTGGTTGGATACCCGCGTGTAAATTGATGGGTGAAAACATTGATATTTCTGCGTTCCAATTTATTTTTAAATATTTTAGCGGCAGGCTGATTGTCAAATCGCGTTATGACCACTCCTCTTATGGGAAGGTCCCAATCCCGCAGATCATCGATAAGTTTTAAAGCATCCGCATCATATGTAATTCCAAAATCGGCACGAATCTTCTTCTGTTCAATATCCCCGGCGTAGATACAAATCAGGATTTCAGCATTGTCCTTCAGCTTCTGCAGCAGTCGCATTTTCACGTTAGGATCAAATCCAGGTAGCACTCTAGCCGCATGATAGTCAAACAGCAATTTTCCCCCAAATTCAAGATATAGTTTATTGTTATACAAACTCACTCTCTCTCGGATGGCTGTGGTTTGTTCATCGAGGTACTTTTTGTTATCAAAGCCAATTTTATTTTTCATAGTTATAATCTTTTGTATATCATAAAGCGATCTGTTGGATGAATAATAAAGAAGTTAAAAGAATTTATCAATAATAGAGTTTTATCTTTTTACAAATCTTTTTTTCGCAACGGTTCTGATGAGTGTGCCGTTGTGGAATACCATCATCACATTGTGTGTTAAAACAGTGTGATTAATCGAATCTCTTGGGAGGATGACGGTGCTGTGTGGCCTGCTCATACGCATAGGCTACGCGGATGAGACCGGGCTCATCGAAATGCCGCCCCACGATCTGGAGGCCTGCAGGAAGATTCGTGTATGTGAAGCCCATCGGAACAGTAAATCCTGGCATTCCTGTGTGGGGAGGAATGAGCTGGCTGTTGTCGCCGGCAGGACTCTTAACATCACTCAGTTTTCGCGGGGGGTTGCTCCAGGTGGGATAGATGATAAAATCCACGCCTTGGTCAGCCATCGCCTTAAGGACTGCTTCTCGAAAAACAACATTTTTCGGTTCTGTATAGATATCCTTACACGCGGGTTCTTCTTGGAGCGGCACTTCCAGGGCATGAAAGATCCGCATCTTATTGGGTGTGGCAAACAGGCCTTTGTTATAGACCTCGAGCAAGTTTTGAATGGGTGCGTTGTCGCCCAACGATGCCAAGTAGTTGTTGAGGTCGTGCCGGAACATATCACACCATATGCCTTTAGTGAGTCTGCCAAAGCCGGAAATCACGAAAGGATCCACGATCTCAGCACCAGCCAACTTAATATCCTCGATGGCTTGCTCAAAGAGCGCGAGCACCTCAGTATCGGTTGTCGGTCTATCTGTGTAAAGACGAAACACACCGATACGCGCACCTTTTAGTCCATCTTTGTCAAGGAATTGTGTGTAGTTCTCTGGGATCTTCCCCTTACATTTTTCTGTGATGGGATCGTTCGGGTCATATCCGGCGATCACTTCCAGGG
>CAZIMJ010000325.1:0-12250 GCA_964540205.1 uncultured Eubacteriales bacterium
CGGTTTTCTCCACCACATAATCGGAACACTCAAAAACGCAATATGATTAATGGCATCACGATTTTGGAGGTGCTTACTAGTGGAAAAAAATGTTGACATGAAATTCTATTACAAACAGAATTGAATTTTAGTATCTAGCAAGACAAAGGAGCAAAAATGAGAAGGTTAATTGCACTGGTTCTTGTTTTAACTTTGTTTTCTTTCATCGGGTGGGGCGATGAGATCGACAGCCTCTCCCAAATTCTTCTTACTGGAAAGGGAATCAAAGACACTGATAAGGACACGCTTGCCGATCATATTTCTCTCAACATTATCATTCCTGATGATCCAAATCCCTATGAACTTGCGCTTGCTTCTGACATCGCCGCTCGAGTTAACCTTGAGAGTCTTGTGGTTGATCTATCACTGGTTAAAAAAGAATCCGAAACCCGGGGAAAAATGCCTCTGAGATTCGCTGTTCTCATCGGAAGCCAAACGAATTGGGTCAAACGATTGGAGCAGCAAGGTCTACTAGACACCTCTTCCCTATCCGAACATCAAGGCTTTGTGACTGTTTTTAAAGACGAGGGGCAGACAGGAATAGCGGTAGTTGGCGGCTCTCCGAAGGCTCTTCTTCGAACCGGCCGAGCCTTTTTCCTCCGCTGGCCCTACCTATGGGATATCTGGGGAAGAGAAGGAGGGGCCACCTATCACACATTTGAAGACGACCTGGCCACGTTTTTTAAGGATGCGGGAGTCAGATTCGAGCGGGCCCTCATTCAAACTGTTCTCTATGAGTGTCCTCCCACCGACTCTCCCCACAAATCTCTCCAGCGGTTGAGATTCAGTGCCGGCGAGATCAAAACGATGCGAGTAAGGATCGATTTCCCCAAATCAGAACAGAAAGATCGAGCTCTCAATGCACTCAAGGAGCTGAAGACTCACCATCAAAAAGGACTCCGCACGCACCTTCTGACTTATCCGGGTTGTGCCCAAATCGCTTTTGAACTCCGCTCTGGATCCCAACAATCTCAGTACCATCTCCGCCGCGTCGGTTATCCCAAGCGTCTGCTGACTCCAACATATAAATCTGTCTCCAGACCGAATATCAAAGGGAAAGACTATGACTTGCTCAGAATGTTTTCAACAGAAGGCTTTTACTCAGACATTAACGGAGACAAAATCCAGGAGAAGATCGACAGCAAGATTATCATCCCCCAAGATACAAGCATAGAGGGCGTGAGCGCTTTGGCTTCCCGAATGGTTTTGTTTTCTGCCGGAGGCTCCTTTCCCCTCGTATATCTGGATAATGAGATCGAGGATGAAAAAGGGCTTATTTCTCCGATCCTCATCGGTACGACAAATACGCTCCTCAAATCTCTCATTAAGACCGGAAAACTCAAACCCCCTCCACTCCTGCCCGGTCAAGGTATGGCAACGATCATCCCCAAAGCCTTCAATCCATCCAATGCTCTTGTGGTGATGGGAAGCGACAAGGAGGGCCTCGAAAAAACACTCGACTACCTGAGTCAAACGTATCCCTATTTCGATGAATATGGAGAAGGTCATTCAGAGATCCATGAGATTCCCGGAGTCGTTGAGGAGTTCCTCACAGGAAAGAACGGGAGTGCCGAAGCCTATTTCAGACTTCATCTGGATTCAAAGATTTTGGATGACATAAAAGACCAGGATCTCGAGTATTTTCAAGCTAAACTTTATCTCCACCAGGAAAATAAAAAATTTGAATCTGCACTGGAAGATCATCTCGAGGAAACCCTCTCTGCGGATTCGTTCGAGATAAAGAGTTACAAGCTGCAGGACAGCAAAAATGTTTTCTCAAAGGAAAAACAGTTTCCTTGGGAAGGAAAAGATGCTCTGAAAATGATAGAGCAACAGATCCCCCCTCTTTCCGGTTCGACGGAATCGGTTAAGATCCATTTGAGAGTGAGTGAGTCACCTGAAGTTAGGCGTCAGTTAAAACAAAAGATCGAAGACATTCTCAAGCTAAGCACAATTTCCAATTTCAAAGTTGAGGTCCTCTCCTCGTACAAACAAGGATTCTACTGGCTCACAGAAAAGGTCATCCCTGAACTCAAAAACACTGAGATCGACCGGATCACGATCCGATTTGCAGAAGAAAAGGACGACTTCAGCAAGCTCAAAAGATTCTATGCCGAACCCTACCGTTGGCTCCAGGAACTCTATCCCGTGGATGATATTATCGCCTTAGATGCCGGGATCCCTCTCGAAAATATCACGTTCAAAAAAAAAGAGGACGGACCCCCTATTTACGAAGTTTTTGCTTACGGTAAGGGAGGAGAGCTGCATTTTAAAGACAGTTTTTCCCCAAAAATAATCGAATCTCTTTATTTGAACGTGCTGCCTGAATGGGGAACAGTCCGACGTACGACTGGATGGTTGAAGATCGAACAGGGAACACATCTCATCCTCGACACCGCGTTGAAGAGTGACCTTGAGCGCTTCTGGGATTACTATCAGGAAGAAATCCTCCCTGAAGTCTACTCATACATCCTGGAGAAGACGGGAGATGATCCCTCATTCAAAAAACAGCCTTATTTCAAGAGGCTCCTCATAGAGATGTGGTTCAGTGAACCGGATTATCTCTTGGGTCTTGACCAGGAGATCATCAGCAGCCTTGAGGCGATCCATGACGAGATCTATTTTGACACACTGGATTTCCTGCGTGGCATAACCGATGTTGAACTGGATGAGAAGGAGACACAAGAGGACACGTCACGGTACTCAGCACCGGGAAACATCCTTCCTTTGATCCATCCCTCCTCTGAAGGAAAACCCGGAAGAGTCAAAGTCCAATTCGATGGATGGCAAGCCAAAACTCCTCAGATCATCCTCCATTGGAAAGAACGGGAGAAAAGAGAGCACACAAAGACTTTGACTTTTCCGGAGCTCAAAATAAAAGAGCTGCGCATCCCGGAATTGACATACGACGGCAAGAGCGAAAAGATCACAAATATCCTTGTCTCTTTCGAAACAGAAAAAGAGCTCGATTACCTCAGTATCATAGAGATCATCCATGCCTACAGAGAGCTGCTGGAAGAGGATTTGTTGGCCTCCTCCATACGTTTTCCCGGACTGAGTGCCTTAACATGGAGGGTCAAACACAAAGAGTTGATGAAAGACGAATCTTTTCCTGTGAAACCAATAGAAGTCACATCTCCCCCTCCCGATTTCGAAGAATTCCCGGGCAAAGCTTTTGTCCCCACCGATAAGATCATTTCCCCTGAAATGTGCATCGACATCGTATCCAAACTCTCGAGGAATAAAACGATCAAGGCCTATTTAGCAGGTGAGTCTTATGAAAAGAGAAAAATCCCTGTACTGGAAGTGTATACACCTCTCGAAAGATATGTATCTCTTCCCCGATTGATCACTTTTAAACCCACCCTCTATCTTAGCGGCCGTCAGCACGCCAATGAGGTCTCTGCTACAAATTACATCCTCAGGTTTGCAGAACTCCTGGCTACAGAACCCACATACCAGGAATATTTGAAAAAGATGAATTTTGCCCTTCATCCCCTTGAAAACCCGGATGGCGCCGCACTAGCGTATGAGCTCCAGAAAATCACACCCCATCACAGCCTTCATGCGGGGCGTTACACATCATTGGGAATCGATGTCGGATATCAGGTGAACGCCTCCAAACCTTTGCTGCCAGAAGCAAAGGTCCGGAAAAACTTATGGGAGAAATGGCTGCCGGATATCCATCTCAACCTTCATGGTTATCCTTCTCACGAGTGGGTCCAACAATTCTCCAACTACTCACCTTATCTCTTTCGTGACTACTGGATCCCTCGAGGATGGTTCGCTTATTTCAGGAGCGTCACACTCCCCATTTTCAAAGATTGGGAAAAAGCGGGGGAAGACATTAGATCATCTATTATCAAAGAATTCACGGCCAATGAAAACATCCATGTGTCGAACAAAAAATTCTATGACCGATATTACCGCTGGGCTGTGCGTTGGCAGCCACACATAAACTATCTCGAAATATATGACGGTGTGAATCTTTATGCAAAGAGAAGATCTTCGCGGGAAAGTCGATTATCTTCACGAAGACGCATCACAGTAGTCGAGGAAACTCCTGAGCTCATGGACGAAACTGCCCATGGAGCTTGGCTTGATTTCCTGAGCGATCAGGGATTGACCTATTTGTTAGCCCACGTTAATTATCTTGCTAATGCCCAGCACGAGATCGCCCGTATCGAAGAAGAAAGCCAGGACAGGATCCACATCCAATTTGTGAGACGCCGACCCGGCGATACAGAAAAAAAAGATCAAGAACTTCCTTAATGTTCAACCTGGATTATTCACAAGTCGAGGCCACCCCACCCCACCCTAACATTAAGGTTGAGGTAGTGGCCTATGAAGCTGCAGTTTACTACTGCGAAACCCGACATAACGAAGCAGATGCAGTAAGATCAGCTTGCCCGTAGGGTAAAAAATGTCGATTGTAAAAATTAAAAGTTTTAAGAGTTAGGAAATCGACAGTTTTTATGAATAATTCAAATTTGTAAATTGAGGGGTAAATTGATAATATAGTCTAAACCATCAGAAGGATAAAACGTGGCGAAAAGATTTCAAATGAATAAAGCCCGAAAAGACCTGACTTCTGTCCTGAATCTACTAATACTGGATGAAGACACATCTCCCTATGAAGCCATCAATCAGTCCTCTCTGGGGAGTGACCTGGGATTGTATTATGCGCCGCCTGACGAAGATATTTACCCTGTCATACAAAGCAACAATATCCATGCTCTTATGATCGATCTGGATAGGGACGAAGCTCAAGGACGGAATTTGATCGTCCGGCTCAAACAATTCGATCCCCTGCTGAATGTTATTGTCATCGGGAAACCTTTACATGCTGAAAAGGTTGTCAGTCTGATCAATCAGGGGGCTACGACTTATCTGACAAAACCATTGCAAGCAGAAATCCTTGAGGAGATCTTTTCCGAAATCATCAATAAAAAAACCCTCCGACGGGAAACTTTTCTTCTGGAAAAAAAGCTTGAGAAAAAGTATTTCTTCCATAAAATCATCGGAAAAAGCCCCTACATGCTCGAGATCTTTACACTCATCGAAAAAGTCGCTAAATATTTCACAAGTATTCTGATCACGGGAGAGACTGGAACGGGCAAAGAGATGGTGGCCCGGGCCATCCATAATCTCAGTCCTTCAGAAAACTCCCATCTCGTTATCTGTGATTGCGTCTCCATTCCTGAAAATCTTTTTGAATCGGAATTTTTTGGTTATGTCAAAGGCGCGTTCACAGGAGCCGACAAGAATAAAAAAGGCCTGTTCGAAGAGGCCAACAATGGCATTGTTTTTCTGGATGAGATCGGAGAGATCCCCCTTTCAATACAGGCGAAACTCCTCCGGGTTCTAGAGCAGCACGAGTTCAGGCCACTGGGGTCGAATGAAACCCGAAAGGTCGATGTCAGAGTGCTCGCTGCGACCAGTCGCAACTTGCGGGATGGCATCAAAAAGGGCACATTCCGCGAGGACCTCTTTCACCGGCTGAATAAGGTGGAGATCCACCTTCCCCCTCTGAGAGAGCGATCGGAAGACATCCCAATACTGAGGAGACATTTCCTCGATATCTACAGTAAGAAATTTGATAAGGACTTAAAAGGAGTCTCCCAACACGTTCAGAAGCTATTCCAGAAGTATGAGTGGCCTGGGAATGTCCGGGAGTTGGAGAATGTTCTGGAACGAGCAGCCATTCTTGCCAAGTCCCATTTCATCGATATCTCTGATCTGCCCGAGTACCTCCAAGAATCGGCACCACCATCCACAAAACTTCCTTTTATCGGTAAAGAGCACCTGTCTACTCTGAATGAGCTAGAAAAAGAGTATATTATCTATCTGCTCGACCTCGTCGGCAACAACATGAAAAAAACAGCCAAAATTCTCAACATATCAAGAACCACACTCTACAATAAGCTGAAAAAGTACAACATTTCCCACTAATCCGCTCCGGAAAATGAACAGAATTTAGACACTGCCGTCAAAATCCATATAATTCATTTATTTTCTATATGTTAAGGAAGAATATGCACAACAAGTGTCCAATTTCTTAACACATAATCTTCTTGATGAAATTTTCCTAAATCTCACTTAATCTCTTTATAATCAATAAGATAATAAAGTTTTGCTTTGTGGCATCTTTCTTGCCTAAGAAAAGACTTGGAATAAGGAGAGGTGCCGTGAAAAAGAAGGAAGCTTACAACCATCGTTTCTGGATAATTCCCGCTGCAATCTGTGTTGTATTGATCTTTACGATCACAGGACTCGCAACAGAAACCGTGCGGAATCCTTTGGAAACTGAAAACAGTTCCGGAGAAGAAAAACTCGAGTTTTCCCTAGATTTGACTCCAGTCAACTCTATCCCAATAGGACAATTGGATCTTTCTCGATCGGCCGTAAATGAGTCACAACAATTCGAATCCCAGCCGTTCGAACTGAGAGAAGTTACGTCTGCTCCGGCACCAGATCAAACCATTCAAGCTCCGCCCACAATATCTAAGTTACAGAATTCACTCTACACATCATCTTTAATTACGCTGACAGCGCTAAACGTTGCGGATTATCTCTCCACAGTTCAAGCCCTTAAGCACAAGGAGCTTGAAGAGGCAAATCCCGCTATGAAACCGATTGCGAAAAACATATATCTTTTCACTGCTGTCAAGCTAGGTGTTGCAGCACTGGATATTTACATACTCAAAAATCTCTATAAAAAGAACAAGCCACTGGCATGGGTACTCAGTGTAGCCGCAAACTTTGCGATGTCCTATGTCGTCGCCAACAACATTAAAATGATCCAAGGCGTCCGATGAAAAAAACAGGCTGTAAAGAAAATCGTACTGACAAGCGTGATTATAAGGGTAAGCCAATGCCTAAATATCTCTATTTCTATCTCGTCTTCAACAACGATGCTAATTATCGCGTCAAACTGCCCACGCTAGAGGATCTCAAAAGCGATTACGTCGGATACGTGTTGGATATAACGCGTAACAATGTCTCCGAGGCAGCAGAGATCTTGCACATCTCACAGCCGACGATCCACAACAGGAGTAAAAATTACCGGCTCCATTAATATTCTTCTTCTTGAAGTAAACATCCTTCCAATGGTGTGAATCCGGATTATTCTCAAGACTTTTTTTGCATCTTTTTATCCTCAACCGGATAGATCAAACCTTTTAGCTGATCAATCGTATACAATGAAGAAAAATATTTTTTCTTTACTCTGGGCATTCTCGCAGTTAGAATCTAACGAAAAGGAGGATTTAATGAAGAGAGCAACCTCATTGTGTTTTTTAAGTTTACTTCTTATCAGTTTTTTAGCAACTCCAGCAAAGAGCCAATCGGCGGTCGACATCCTGGCAAAGATGATCGACGCTATGGGTGGCAGGAAAGCTCTTGAGAAAATCAAGGACACGACGATCTCTGGATCGATGGACCTGACACAGATGGGTTTAAATGCAACGATCACCGTCTATCAAAAAGAGCCTAACAAATCTCGTTTTGACGTCGAAGTCATGGGAATGCTGATCACTCAAGCGTGTGATGGAGAGATCGCATGGGCCTCCAATCCTCAAACGGGCATGACAGAAGAGATGTCCGAACAGCAAGCAGAATACATGAAGAGGCAATCCTTGGGAAACTCTATCTATCTCGAACCCAAGAAATTTGGGATCTCCTTCTCCTACAAAGGCAAGGAGAACATCGAAGGCAAGGATTATCTTGTTCTGGAGCAGGCCTACGCAGACGGCTACAAATCGACTCTCTACATCGATCCAGACACCTATCTCGCCTTCAAAGGGAAAGGATTGACTCTCAATAATATGGGTGTCGAGGTCGAAGCGGAAACCTTTTTTTCAGACTATAAAAAGGTTGATGGGATCATGTCTGCACACACCCTGGTATCTTACCAGGACGGTGAAGAATTCATGACCATGACCATCACAGAAATCAAGTTCAATTCTGCACTGGAAGACAGCCTGTTTGCCATGAATTAGATTTCGATTATTACCTGACAAGATTCATGCCCATCAAATGAAAAAATATTCGATATACATTCTTTGGTTCTTTGTAGTATTTATCGCCTCATGTGCGGTGAACCCTGTCACAGGGGAAAGAGAGCTGAGTTTATACTCAGAGCAGGATGAGATCGCAATCGGCAAACAAACAGATGTTCAGATCCGGAATCAATACGGAATCTACAATGATCCTGCCTTGAATGACTATGTGGCAAGAGTTGGGGCATCGCTTGGACCTTACACGCACAGATCTCATCTCGAGTACCACTTCGCCGTGCTCGACTCTCCAGTCGTCAATGCGTTTGCTGTCCCCGGGGGATATGTTTATATTACGCGTGGCATCCTGGCACTCATGAGATCTGAGGCAGAATTAGCGGTCGTCCTGGGCCACGAGATGGGCCACGTCAACGCCCGTCACAGCATTCACAGGATGAGCGAGCAGACGGTCTTCGGGCTAGGGCTAGCTGTGGGCAGCTCATTGAACAAAACTGTTGCCGATATCGCTGGAATCGCCGGAGTTGGGATCCAGCTCCTCTTCTTGAAATACAGCAGGGATGATGAGAGACAGGCAGACCAACTGGGCATCGAATACTCCCGAAAAGGTAGTTACAATCCAGGAGAGATGATCGGCTTTTTTGCGTCTCTCGAAAAAATGGGAGATCTCTCCGGTTCACATTCTATTCCGGGATTTCTTTCCACTCATCCTCTTACAAGCGAGCGTATCCAAAACACAAAAGACATGCTGATCGAGAGCGACAGCAAACTTCAGGTGAAACATACGCCTTATCTGAACAAGGTCGAGAACATGGTCTATGGTGATGACCCCCGCCAGGGTTATGTAGAAAAGAACACATTTTATCAACCTGAAATGCGCTTCTCCTTCGGCTTTCCCCAAGCCTGGCAGCTACAGAACATGCCCTCTCAGGTCATAATGGGTTCTGACGACGGAGAAGCGGCTGTTGTCCTTCAAGCGGAAAAAAGCTCAGAAGACCTCCGCGACTATGCGCAAAAAATGATGGCCGATGTTCAGAATTTACAATTCCTCAGGGATGAGAGCCGTAGCATCAATGGTTTGAGCGCCTACCAGCAACTTTTTGATTATCACCCGCAGGACAGTCCCGACTTGAGGGTCCTTCTGTCTCTTATCAAGTACGAATCTTACATCTATACCTTTACAGCACTTAGCACGATCACAAAATTCGACCAATACGATAACCAGTTCGATAGACTTGTCAGTTCGTTCAAAAAACTCACAAACAGAGTCTATATCGATCGGCCGCCCAAGCGGATCAAGCTCCACAGATCGAACGGAAGACAGAACCTTCAAAGAATCCTTCAGGACGCAGGGATAAAGGAGGACCTCTGGCCCAGGTTTGCGGTCATGAATGGGATGGAACTCGGAGAAACTCCTCCCCGTGACACTCTCATCAAAATTATAAAATAGAGGCCGCGACAGGATTAAGTGGAGGCTTCCTCAAGGACGCTGTATGCCAGTTTAAGAGCTCGGAGCCCTTCCTCTCCGCTGACTTTCCGCATTTTACCATCACGGATGCACCGGAAAAAATTCTGAAGTTCTTTTTTCAGAGGCTCTTCCTTTTTGATCTTCAATGTTTTGATGTCCGTCTGGCGTCCATTTAAAGGGAACACCTTGACTTCCTGGTCAATGTAATCGATGGAATAATAGGATGTGGGCTCAAAAATCCTGAGTTTTCTCACCTTTCCCTGGTGAACACGGCTGGCGGTGAGAGTGGCCACGCATCCAGATCCAAATTCAAGCCGCGCGTTAGCGATATCGATCTTATCGGAAAGGACATGAATCCCAGAAGACTTGATGACTTTAACCTCATCCTTGATGAGTGACATGATAATATCCAGATCATGAATCATAAGATCAAGGACAACATCTATATCCAATGAACGGGCGGAAAAGGACCCCAATCTCTGAACTTCGATAAACCTCGGTTCTGTGATTATGTTCTCTATCGCTTCGACAGCCGGGTTGAACCTCTCAAGATGGCCGACTTGAAAAATCGCCCCATGCTTCTTCGCGTAGGATACAAGTTGATCCGCTTGTTCGATCGTCTCAGTAATGGGTTTTTCTACAAGGACGGACTTCCCTTTCTTTAATAACTCCATAGAAATGGCAAAATGTTCTGATGTAGGAGTTGCAACGATGCCTGCGTCTATCTCATCGAGCATCTCTTCGAAATTCTCATAATACTGAACACCGTGGCGATTCCCGATCTGCATCGCCTTTTTAAAATCGATATCCGCCACTCCCTTCAACTCTGCTTCTTCGAGGTAGGACAAGATCCGCGCATGCTGTGTCCCTAAGTATCCGACTCCGATGATCCCAACTTTCACTTTATCCATGGATTATGCTCCAAACAATTATTATATCTATTTTAGTGTATATTCAAAGCTAATTTCAACTTCGGAACGATCATATCCAAATCCGTGCTGGTATGATGACTTGTTAGCGTTATTGAGTGCCCCAATTGTTAGATGGAGAAAACTGTGTGAAGGACTGGATAGGAATTATTTTGCGATGATGGTGATTCCGTGCGAATCAGCGAGCGAAATGGCTTCCAGTCTTTGGAAAAAAGGCATCCGGCCAGCTTCGAAACAGAGCACAGAACTCTTTGCTTCGACGAGACTTTCAACCGTTGCCAACCCCACTGCAGGAAGGTCGACTCTGGGATCCTGGTTCATCCGGCTCACTTTAACTACTGTTGTTCCCCTGCCAGCGAGACGGCCCCCACGCTTTATCGCTTCATCCGTGCCTTCCATACCTTCAACGGCAACGATCGCTCTGTCCTTGACAACAACGGCTTGACCGATATCTGAATCAGCGATTTTCCTTGCAATTTCCCAGCCGAACACGATGTCCGACTCCATCTCTTTTGACGGTTGGGTGTGTGTAAGCATTCCTTTTTCACAGAAATAGGACAGGAGAAATGGGGTGGGATCGATAACGGATAGGCCCTGTTTTTCAAAAAAAAAGATCACCTTCTCAATAATGGATGTTGGTGTTTTGTCTTTGCCCGAATTCAGAATACGAAGTGCTGTGAAGTCGAACTGTGTTTTATCGTAGATGACTCTAGGATCGATCTTTCCCGCTAGGATGACAGAGGAGACACCGTTTGTTTTAAAGTAAGAGACAACTCCTTGTATATCCCCTACTTGAAACCATTGGATGAGCTCCATGTCTTCCAAAACAGATCTCTCGGCTTGTCCCTCTATCGCCGCAACAACACACGTAGAGCCCTTTTCTGATGCTTTTCCTTGGATAAGAGATGGGATCTCGCCAGAAGACGCGATTATCCCGAGCCGGCTTCCCATCGATCCCCTGGTTTTTTAACGAATCCCCGCTTAGAGGACCGGATGAACGCAATTATGTCATCCCGGTCTTCGCTTGGAGGGAATTCCTCCTCAATTCTGGAGAGGGCATGGCTGGTGTTTAGATCAGAATAGAAGATGATCTTGAACATCCCTTTGAGAGCCTTAATCCTATCTCTCGAAAATCCTTTTCTCCGAAGGCCAATGGCATTCAATCCATAAAGCTGCGTCGGCCGCTCTCCGGCGACCCGGCAAAAGGGAAGAACATCTTGGGTGATGGTGGATTTTCCGCCTATGAAGGCAAACTTGCCTATACGGCAAAATTGATGAATCCCGCCCATCGCACCCACTGTAGCAAAGTCACCCACAAAAACGTGTCCTCCCAAAGTAGCACCATGCATAAAGACTGTGCCATTCCCGACATCACAATCGTGGGCAACATGTGAGTATGCCATGAAATAATTGTTACTGCCGATAACAGTTGTGCCGCCACCTTTCGATGTCCCTCTATTTATTGTTATGAATTCTCGAAAGATGTTTTTGTCCCCGATCTTGACAGCTGTATCCTGAGCTTCATAGGTCAGATCCTGAGGCTCAGTTCCCACGGATACAAAGGGCCAGAAACGGCAATCTGCCCCTATATCAGTATGCCCATCTATGTAGACTTGAGCATCGATCCTTGTGTTTTTCCCTATGGTGACGTTTTCGCCGATTATGGAGTTGGGCCCCACCCAAACACCCAAGTCCAAACAGGCTTTTGAAGAGACTAGGGCAGACGGATGCACATAGGTTTCATCCTTGCGCATTCAAATCCTCGATGTCCATCAAGGAAGCCATGACCTCACCCTCGA
>CAZIMJ010000326.1:0-4342 GCA_964540205.1 uncultured Eubacteriales bacterium
AAAAATTATGGCCACACTGGGAAGGAATGCCCACCAGGAACCTAGGATGAGTGGCATACCCAAAGTCGTCAGTATTGAGCCCACATAGCCCGGATGTCTGACTGATTTGTAGGGACCAGCCACACACACCTGATGATTTCTATCCACTTGAATCCGTACAGTTGCCTCGAAATGAGTATTGACCGCCATAGCCCAAAGAGGTAGAGCAACACCAAGGACTAACAATGACAAACCAAGTGCATTCAGCGCAAGTGACATGTGCGACCATCCATACCGCACCGCATCGAAGCCCGCAATAATCAGTGCTACTAAGCTGAGTGGCCTCCAAAAGGCATAGAAGAATTTATCAAATGTTTTGGTACCCACCTTCATAAATTTTCCCCGTTCATTGAGGAGTTCAGGATTTTTTCTTATCATCACGATAGAATAGATCACAGTCAGCACTAAAAACAATCCTGCCATCACCCAAGCATTTATCCACTTGATCGTACCAGCGGATACCAACAGAATGGCAAGCACAGGGGCAATGCTTATTACTCCAATAAATAAACCACGTCTCCCATAACGATCGAGCCCAAGTCTGTCTTTAGCTGTTGGAGAATTGATGGATTGAGACATTGGAGGATCCTTCCCATATATTGAATTTTTCACTGTATCGCCATTTTGATATACGTATCAGAAACATATGAGTTAGAGTCAAAACAAAGATCGCACCCAGCATTTTTAAGAGCTTTTCCTTTCAAAGAATCCGATGATACCAGGAAGGATAAAAACGGTAGCCAGAAAGCAGGCGCCAACACCGATGAATAGCGCTCCTCCCAGATGTCCAAAGCCGCGCCAGATGGAAAAAACGAGCGACCCAAAGGCCAGCATCGTGGTGAGAGACGTGAGGAGGATTGCCTTCCCAGTGCTTGAGAAAACACAGTTTATATTCCTCTTCCCCTCATGTCTCCATCGGTGCACGATGTGAACTCCATCATCGATCCCGATCCCCAGGATCATCGGAAGAGCCATGATATTCATCACTGTGATCTGCATGCCAGCCAGCTTCATCAGCCCCACCATCCAGAGCACTCCACAGGCCAATGGAACCATAGCCATTAGAGCATCAAGTGGACTGCGAAAATCTGCCAGGAGAAGAAGAAAGACGATGGCCAAGGTAAGAAACACAGCATTCCGTCCGTCTCGTCCGATGATCTCGATCAATGCCCGAAAGACGGGAGGCATTCCTGTGGCTTTGTCGCTCACCCTTTCCAGATCATCATCGAATCGATGAAGAAATTCGGCATCCTGCCAGATATTGCCCTGGGGAAAGACCGTCACTAAAAACTGCTCTCGTGTCTTATTGCTGTACCGGTCAAGAATGGAGACCGGCAGGTCCTCCACCTTGATCGATTCTGTGCTCGCCATCTGGATCACAGATCGCTTAAAATAGGGAGCAAAACGCTCTTGAAAACTGGATAATCCGCCCAGGAGCTGTGCTTGATCCGCCTCTAAATGCCGCAGTAACTCCTGGATGATGTTTTGGGATTCAGGTTTTTCCGGATCTCCTACTATAGATTTGCATTTGTCATCCACTTTGTCCTGACCGCCGAGATAAGCCATATCCTGCATTTCCATGATATTCATCTCGAGGCGTTCCACTTCTTCATGTAACTTGAGGATACCATCCCATACAACGCCTTCTTCGACAGGAGTGGCTTGCACTCTCTCAACGATTTCCACAATGTGGGGGATCCTTCTCTGTTGCTGCTCGGAAGAAGGCAGGTAGAGGGAGATATCCTCTGTCACAGCCACTGATCCGAGCTCTCTGTACGCTTTGGCAAGCTCTCTGGATTCATCGACATTTTCGGCCAAAATCAGGGCATAATCCATGCTCATATCAAATTTCTCGAGTACAACATCCTGAAGTTCTATAGAGGTCAGCCCTTTGGGTTCGATATTCATGTAGTTTTGATCAAAAGTGATCTTAAAGCCAAACCAGGCAAGCAGAAGAGTGAGGGACAGTGAAAACAGGATCGTGAACACATAATGCCGATTCAACCATACAGCCATATGACCCAGAAACCGGAAGTTGATGTCTCGCTGCACAAACGGTTCTGTGTCCTTTTTCTTTTCTCGTTTTTTTTCGAGACGGCGCTCCCTGATAACCAAGAGAGAGGGCAAGAACAGAAATGTGGCCAAAAGAATGGCCAACAGACCAGCTCCGGTTACAATCCCCATCTCTTTGAGGCCACGTGATTGGCTGATGCTCATAGTTAAGAAGGCACATGCCGTAGTTGCACCTCCAGTCAAGATTCCCTTTCCGGACTTCAAAAATGTCTTTTCCATGGCCTCGGCAGTGGAGTCGCCTGCAGCCCTCCATTCCGTAAATCCGGAGATGATATGAATGGAGAAGTCAATGCCCAAACCCAGAAGGATCACAGCCATCATCTGCGTCATAATGTTCAATTGGCCGACGAAAACCGCAGCTGTCCCAACAGCCCAGATGAGCCCAACCAGAAGGTTGGCTATAGCAAGCACAGGAGCCACCCACATCCGGAAGGAGACCATGAGAAGAATCAAAATGGCGAGGACAGCGATCAAAGTAGTGTATCCAAGACTCTGCTCGGAATAGACCATCTCATCCCGGCCGATGGCGATCATTCCGGTGAGACCTGCGCGGACATCTGGATAGTCCACTCGCATCTCATCCAAAATTTCCTGGACCGAATCCGTCCCCACAACCATAAGGTCAGTATCCATCATCGTGAAGTTGGGGATCACATTCAAGACCAGGGCTTTCTCGTCATAAGAGAGAAAATAGGACTCTCCATACAGGAGTTTATCCGCTATTCCCTGAATATCGCTCTCAGAGATCTCCTCCTCCTTGGCCACGCTCTTTAATCCCTCAATGAGGCTCTCGATCCCGTCTAGGAACATGACTGCCCCATCCTCTTTTTCGCGCGTAGAAATGGATTCTTCCTGGCCGACATATTCCTTTTCCATAGAGTTATTCAGGTTGACCAGCAGGCCAGTAAGGTTAGGATCCATAAAGATATCTTTGAGATTCCTGAGATCTTCTGCTTTGATGAGCATCAATCCATGCTTTTTCAGGAAATCGATCTCAGTCTTGTAATCCACCCGGCGAAACAATTTTTGACTATTTCCGTGGGTGTGAGTGGTTTCTAAAATCTGAGGCGCAAGTGCATCGGCAAATTGTTTGATTCGTCCTTCTTCCCCTTCTACAACGACAACAAGGCTTGTGGCCGAGATAAATTCCTCGATGATCTTGTTAAATTGGATCGTCCGCCTGTCTTTTGAGGGCAACAGGTCGGACCACCGCATGGTGAGTTTCAGGTGACCTGCAAAAAAGCCAAACACCAATGTTAACAAAAGCACGATCGAAAGCATCCGGCCCGGATAGGAAGAATGCCAGTGGGCGAGTTTTTTTAAAAGAAATTCTCTCATTTATTTTTCCTTCTTCATTCCGTCTATGACCAATCGGGTGGTGGAAAACACAGCCTCTTTCAGATCAAATACATTCCGGTCCATGATCCACTGAAGCATCAAGCCATCGATAGCACCGATGATGATCGATGCAACAATTTTTGTGTTTATGGCTTTGATCTTGTCCTGAGCGATGCATTCTTTAAGCAGGCCGAACTGCATCTATTTGCGGAATTTTCGGATAAAATCTTCGACCTCCGGCACTCCCCCTTGATAAACGAGATAACCATTATATGGTTCCCGCTCTGTAATTTCATCATTGATGGGAGTGAGCATGATCTCCTTCACCTTATCGAGGTCGTCCGTCTGTCCCAAAGCCCATCCCAGTTTGATATATGCTACTTCAGGCAACATGTTCCCCGCAGGAATAATGCCCTTTGCCATGAGATCTCTCCCCGTATCATAGACGTACATGTGGACATAGCCCCAGATGGTCTGAACCGTCATGTAGATAGCTACGTTCTTCTTGACCGCTCTGAGTATGGCAGGATAAAGCGGCTTATTCACATGGCCGAGACCTGTCCCTGCGATAACGATGCCTCTATATCCATTATCGACCAATGAATCAATGATGTCGGGCTGCATGTTAGGATAATAGTAAACAATGGAAACCTTCTCCTCGAAATAGGGCAATATCTTAACTTTCTTGTCCTTGCGTCTGTGATTGTATGTGTCTTTCAGAAGGTCGACTGTGTTTTTCGTGACTTTAGCCACCGGGATGTCGCCGATGGTCCGAAAGGTGGACCTGTAGGAGGAGTGCATCTTCCTGACCCTTGTCCCGCGATGCAAAAAACCATATTCATCAGATGTTGGCCCGAACATGCACACCAAGACTTCCGCAATATCGGAATGA
>CAZIMJ010000327.1:0-5070 GCA_964540205.1 uncultured Eubacteriales bacterium
CAAATTTCAGTCATCTTATAGTCCTCCTCATGTATGAATTAGCCTGAATTATTAAAAAAATCGAGTTTGCGATGCAGGTATTGTCCATGCCCCATCTAGCTTCGGGCAGCAATAAAAGACCCGTTACATCGATCTTGTATACGTCCTTTATGTCCGAAAGATCCCCCACATCTGCAATTTTTTTCCCCCGGATGAAAACATCCTGTCGAGAGAAGGTATGACCGAGAACAACTTTTCCCTCTCTGATGAGAATTGTATTTTCCTCTGGCATGAATACTCTTTTTTGGTTGGGAAAATCTTATCACGCCTCTATGCCGAAGTCAAAGACGTAGACACCCAAAATTGATACGACCTGGAGGGCTGATATTTTATGGTTTAATAAGTGGCTTTAGATCGATTTTTGTTTGGTTGATATCAGGATGTAAATAGAGCTGTCTTTTACTAGAATTCGACCATCTGACTAAGAATCAGTAGGTCGGCAGTTAGAATCTGCCTTGGGGCGTACCATTATAATTTCTGTTAACTTAACTTCTTATCTAAAAATTGCATAACATATATCTATCCTCAAATTTTCTTTTGATGTGAAGACAAATATATTAGGTGTTTTATGGTTGAACAAAAATGTTATAATAATTGCAGACTAAAAAATAAGGAGACCTCCTATGATTTCCACGTACACTGCTAAATACGCTCGCACTGAATCAGGATATATGGGTCAATTGGTGGAGTGGCCTGAAGTTGTTACAGAAGGAAAAACGATTGAAGAATGTAGAAAAATGCTTCAGGATGCTTTACAAGAGATGATCCTTGCGTATAAACAACAAAAAAAGGAAATTCCCAAGGGAGGCGCCCTCATAGAACAGATTGCTGCCGAAATCTAAATATATGTCTGTCAAACGACGTGATTTGGTCAGATATTTGGAAGAGAGCGGATTTTATTTACTGCGGGAAGGGAAAAATCATTCCATATATACCAATGATATAAGAACCATCCCAGTCAAAAGGCACAGATTTCTCGACAGAATCACTGCGAACGAGATCTGTAAGCAAGCAGGCTTGAAGCCAAAGTTCTAAGAATTATATTTATAAAGTTTGACTCTGCCCCCCTAAATTTATATGCTATCCTCAGCTCGGAAGGGGACGATGGCAACTCAGTGTCCTAAATGTAAAGCAGAGAATCCAGACGAGTCAAAATTCTGTAATGGGTGTGGCCTCCGATTGGACTCTATAGACAAAATGCCTGCCCCTCCCACACAGACATTAGAAGTTCCCAAAGAAGAACTCACCACGGGCTCTACCTTTGCAGGGCGATACCAAATCATCGAAGAGATTGGAAAAGGAGGAATGGGCAAGATCTATACGGTTTTAGACAAAGATATTAATGCCAAGATTGCTTTAAAGCTCATTAGGCCTGAAATCGCCTCTGATAAAAAAACGATAGATCGTTTTAGAAATGAGCTGAAAACAGCCCGTGATATTTCTCACAAGAATATCTGCCGTATGTATGACATCAATAAAGAAGATGGCTCATATTACATCACCATGGAGTACGTTTCTGGGGAAGATTTAAAAAGCTTCATACACAGATCGGGGCAATTAACCATAGGAACGGCTATTAAGATTGCACAACAAGTTTGTGATGGGTTATCAGAAGCCCATAGATTAGGAGTTGTGCATCGTGATCTAAAGTCGAGCAACATCATGATCGATAAAGAGGGAGATGCCAGAATTATGGATTTTGGTATTGCCCGATCTCTTGAAGCCAAAGGGATTACAGGTTCGGGAGTAATAATCGGGACCCCAGAGTATATGTCTCCAGAGCAGGTCGAGGGGAAGGAAACAGACCAACGTTCGGATATCTATTCGTTGGGAATCATCCTGTATGAAATGGTGACAGGAAGAGTGCCTTTTGAGGGGGACACACCATTTACCATTGGTGTAAAACATAAAAGTGAAGTTCCTGTAGATCCAAAGAATCTGAATAATCGGATACCCGAAAATCTCAGCCTAGTCATCATGAAATGCCTGGAGAAAGATAAAAATAAAAGATTTCAAGGTGTGAGAGAAGTCCAATATGAACTGACCAAGATCGAGGAGGGAATTCCAACCACTGTAAGAGAAGTTCAAAAGCGAAAACCCTTAACCTCAAAGGAAATTACTGTAACATTTGGCTTAAAGAAACTTCTTACCCCTGCTTTAGTTGTTATCGCTCTTGTTATCATTGCTCTGATTATCTGGAAACTTTGGTTGCAAAAGGAAGTCATTTCTCAACCTCCTAGAAGTCCTTCCATTGCAGTGCTTCCTTTTGAAGATTTAAGTGCTGAAAGGGATCAAGGCTACTTCTGTGAGGGACTTTCAGATGAACTGATAAACCGGCTATCCAGAATAAGCAATTTAAAGATTCCAGCTCGCACTTCATCTTTTTTAGCTAAGAGTCAAGGCCTAGACATTAAGGAAATAGGAGAAAAATTGGATGTTGAAAATGTGTTAGAGGGAAGCATAAGAAAAGCAGGAAATATGTTTCGCGTTACTGTTCAATTAATTAATGTTAAAGAAGGTTCTCCTATCTGGTCTGACAAATTTGAGGGTGTTTTAGCAGATATTTTTAGTTTGCAGGATAAAATATCTTTAGCAATCGTTGATAATCTAAAAATAAAACTTTTGAGGGAAGAAAAACTGAAAATTGTGACGCGTGACACGAAGGATACTGAAGCATACAACTTGTATTTGCAGGGTAGATTTTTCTGGAATCAAAGAACAGAAGAAGGATTCATGAAAGCTATCGAAAATTTCGAAAAAGCGATTAATATAGATTCAACTTATGCCCGAGCTTGGGCTGGCATTTCAGACTGTTATAATCTTCTCCCTGTTTATGTTTCTTCTCCACCAAATTATGCCTTTCCGAAAGCAAAGGAAGCTGCATTGAAGGCATTGGAGATTGATGAATCGATGGCAGAAGCACATACCTCGCTAGCATGGATTAAAATGAGTTTTGATTGGGATTGGGTCGGAGCAGAGAAGGAATTCAAACGTGCCATTGAATTATTTCCCAAATATGCAACTGCTCATCATTGGTATTCACTTTATTTATGTTATATGGGTCGAGCAAATGAAGGGCATGAGGAAATTAAAGTCGCTCTTGCTCTGGATCCTTTTTCCTTGGTTTTATATAAAGATTCAAATTTATGCTATTATTATGGTCGCAAATATGACCAATCTATAAGTATTTTGGAAAGAACACTTGAAATGAGCCCAAATTTCCCGAGTGTCCATCTTTATCTAGGATGGGTATACTTTGCCCAATCATTTTATGAGAAAGCATTAGAAGAATTCAAAAAAGAGAGAGAAGTATTAAAGCGATTTGATTCAAGGGTTGAATGTTGGATTGGAATTTCATACGCAAATCTAAAAAAGAAAAAAATGGCACAAGAAGTAATACGTGAATTAACAGAGCAATCCGAACTCAAATTCGTTTCCCCCATATTACTTGCAAAATTTAACTTCGATCTTGGAGAAAAAGACTTATATTTGAAATCTCTTGATATGGCATACAGAGAACGAGATATAAATATGCGTTTAATAAAAGAAGCGCCAGAGTTTGACAACATGCGTTCTGACCCGGCCTTCAAGGAACTTATAGAGAAAGTTTTTCGGTGAAATGACCTTAAGGACAGGGCATATGGGAAAACATGGCCATTGAATATTACAAAAAATTCCTCACCCTCTGGAATGACGCTGACCCAGGGATAGCTGAAGTGGAGGTAACATGATGACGTGATGCACCTCCTCCGGGAGTTTGTTATACTTCCGGAAGAGCAAACAATCTATTTAGGAGGTGCTTTAATGTATTATATGGGTATTGACCATCATAAGCAATACTCTCACATCACGGTCTTGAATGAGAAAGGAGAAGTGGTCAAGGCCGAGAAGGTCTGGAATATCGGAAGAGAGGTCAAGGGATTCTTATCCGGTCTGGATGATAAGATTTCAGGAGTAGTAGAAGCTGGTTATTCCCACTACACGATGGTGGACTTAATGGAGTCTGAGGGAGTGAGTATGAAGATAGCTCACCCTGAGCAGGTCAAGGCGATAGCAAAAGCCAGGATTAAAACTGACAAGAGGGACTCACGGATATTGGCGTATTTACTTCGGAGCAATTTAATCCCTGAGGTTTATTGTCGGGACAAGGAGAATCAGGAGGCTCAGCGGGTTTTAAGGCATCGAGTTACATATGTACGCATGCAGACGCAAGTGAAGAATCGGATACGAGCGTTGCTTGCTAAGCAGAGGGAGGAGGTTCGCCAGATAGTGGTGCTGGAAGAGAATCTTTTCAAGGTAAGTGGTCGTAAGGTTTTAGGAAGTTTAGATTTACCCGGGAAAGATCAGCAGATGCTGGGGTCGTTGCTAGAAACGCTTGAACACTTAAAGGGGAAAATTAAGCTGTCTGATGCCCTTGTCAGGGAGATCTTGCGCAGTAGTGAGGGAGCCCGGCTTATCAGTACCTTACCCGGTTTTGGGGAGTTCTTCTCTGTTTTAGTGTCTGTAGAGATAGCGGATATCAGCAGATTCGACTCGCCTGCGAATCTTCACAGCTATGCAGGCTTGATTCCATCAACTCATGCCTCAGGGGGGAAGATTTATCATGGCAAGCTTGTTCATCAGGGGAACAAGTGGCTCAGATGGGCACTTGTGGAAGCTGTATGGCCGGCAGTCAGGTCTGATTTTGACATAAGAGTCTATTATCAACGGATGAAGAAGAGGAAAGGAGCAAACTCAGCCAAGGTGGCTACAGCTCGAAGATTATTGACAATAATTTACCGTGTAATGAAAGAGAAGAGAGCATACATTCCTTATAAAAGAGAAAAGCATACGGCTGCCTTCGCTCGCATCTAACGAGCCTTATGGGTTGCGTTCTGGTGGAGGTTAAGGAGCCGTGTCCGGATATTACGGTGTGTGCAGAGCCAATCTTATGATTGGGGGCACGGATAGAAGGATGGTTCAAAAGACCGAAAAAAGGAGGGCAGATAAAAAAGAATAAAAAAAACTTGCGTTATGTCATCATAGAAGATG
>CAZIMJ010000328.1:0-3967 GCA_964540205.1 uncultured Eubacteriales bacterium
AGGGAGGCGGCATGATTAATTCTGCTTCTTGTACTATCTGCTCGACTGAAATATCGTCAATAGCCTGAATCACATACCCAGGGCAAAGACCTGCCTTATTAGCAGGAGACTTAGGTTTAACGGATGTAATCACTGCCTCTCCATTGAGCAAGCGGATATCTATACCTGCGCTGCCCTTAGCAAATACAAGAGGTTCAAAAAGTGCCCAAGATCCAGGGGGGACCAAGTAGCCATGTGATACTTTCAGTTCCCATAGCATCTGGTTGATTAAACTGTAGAACTCTTCATCTTTCTCAACAGTGGCAATCTGTGGTTGATAGCGGTCATGAACCTCCTTCCAGTTTAAACCGCCAAATGTCGGATCAAAATAAGTTTCATTCACCTTCTTCCATACAATCTCGAAAGTGCTCAAATACTCCTTGTTCTCGCTCCTGCATGGCGTCAACTCAACGAGTATGCCAAGCGCTATAAACAGAACAATAATTCGTAGTCTCATGATTCTCCTCCTCCCTATCTTCTAGAGCAGTATGTCACTGCCTCGGTTTTATAGCTATTGGTCAATAAAGTTAAAATTAAATTGAGCTTTTCGCTACCATGGTTCGCAGTAGAGGCAAAACTTGCAGAGGAAGATATCTCAAATTCTCTCTTCTATTTTAAAGAGAGGTTGAAAGTTCCTCATATCTATCAAGTAATAAGGAAATCGGGAATTAACCGTCTCATCAATGATGTCCACGTGGTTTCTGCAGATTGCTTTCTATCAGGATTAATCTGAGGATAAATCAATCGGGCATGTTTTGCCTCCTTTCTTAATTTATTTCGCGCCGTTCGGCTCAATGAGCCTTCATTCCAACTCCAACAGGTTCATCCGGCGCAGCAGGTCCTGAAAGCGTGGGTCGTCGTGCAGGAGGTTGTCAATAACCCCATGACCTTTTATATAAGGCATGTTGGGATCTTTTATTTCATGCCCCTTCTCCAGCCATTCAAGGGATTTTTCTTTATCCCCGGAAGCAGCATATACGAAGGCAATGAAAAAAGGTGAAATGAATGCCTCTTGCGAGAAAGCTACCAGTGTCTCAGCCGCTAATCTCATCGCCCCTGCGTATCCATCTTTCTCATACCCCTGTTCTATGACTTCGACGAATGGATCATGGCCCCAGGCGGAAAAAGTCGCCTTCGCTTCTGCCAACGCCTCCTCATATTGGCCTTTGATATGGTATACCTCCTGGAGTATAGAATGCGCTACTGGATCATTCGGCGAAGTTTTGAGCGCGTTGCGGACCTGTTTGGTGGCTTCGTCATATCTCCCAAGTGAAAGTAAAACACTTCCATAAATACTCATGAACAACGAATTAAGCGGGTCCAATTCCAAGGCTCGCTCAGCCTGTGCTAGGGCTTCATCCGGACGATCCAAATAACACAACAAAGTCGAGTAATACACCCGTGCATCGGGATAGTTGGGATTGAGCTCGATAGCCCGCAGGAATGATTTTTCCGCTGCCTTCCAGTTCCACTCCCCGTCATGCCAGGTTTTCAAAGCAGCTAGGACAAAATGAACCTCAGCCAGAGTATTGTCCAATTCAAGGGCTTTCAATGCAGCCTCCTGTGCTTTAGGAACTGCCACGCTGGGCTGCACTGATCCGAATTGGTTGCGTCCGATCCAGACCAGGGCGATGCCTGTTAGGGCCAGAGCGTAATCCGGATCTTTCTCCAGGGCCGATTCGAAGTACTGCAATGCTGCATCAAGATCCGGTGGTGTGAGCTTGTACCAGTGAGACATGCCCTTGAGATAGGCCTCGTAGGCCTTGGGATCGACCTTGCGGGCACTGGCAAGGCGTGTTTTTTCATCCGAAGTCAGCTCGACTTTGGTATTATCGGCAATGGCGCGCGCCATTTCTCCATACATCACTAACACATCGGTCCCAGCCCTCTCATATGTGTGAGCCCAGAGGTTGCGCTCCTCAGGAAGCGCATCGATCAACTGCACCCGAATCCGCACGCTTTCGCCGACCTGATAGACCGTTCCCTCAACCACGGCATCTACGTTCAATTCCCGGGCAATCTCTGGCAAGGACTTTTCTGAGCCCTTATACTGCATTGCCGTTCTGCGGGAGATCACCCGCAATGCACCGATTTGAGCCAGCTGTCCGATCAACTCATCGGTCGCCCCATCGGCAAAATAGTCCTGCTGCGCATCACCCGTGAGGTTTTCGAGCGGCAGGACCGCAATGGAATCGATCGCTTCCGCAGGTCCCGTAAATAGGCTCAGCGCAATCACAGCCGCTATAATGATCAATCCTGCTGCGCCCGCATAAAGGATAGCCTTTTTTCTCCTGAGCAGCTTGGCTTTCCTCAACCTGACTTTTATCTCTTCCGGTACGATTCCCGCTGAGATGGATTTCAGATCATCCAGCAGTTCCTCTGCCTGCTGGTACCGCTCATCCGGACTTTTCTCCAGGGCCTTGCTCATAACCTGTGCGATGGACATAGGGATCTCTGAACGCAAGTCCGAGACCGGTTTGGGTTTTTCATTCAGAATGGAATACACGACACTTTGATCGCGCTCCCCTTTGAAAGGCAGCTGACCGCTGAACATCTCATAGAGGACCACGCCTAATGACCAGATGTCCGTACGATGATCGACCTCTTCCCCGCGTGCCTGCTCGGGAGACATGTAGGCAATCGTGCCCATGGTCGATCCTTCCTTGGTTAAAAGCGATCCTCCCGTCGTCCTGGCCAAACCGAAATCCATGATCTTGGCTTGGTTTTTCTCCGTCACCATGATGTTGGCGCTTTTTATGTCCCTGTGTACGACTCCTTTTTTATGGGCTTCCTGCAAACCTTCCGCGATTTGCGTGGCGATCTTCAGCGCTTCATTCAGCTCGAGTGGACCCGCTTCGATCTTCTTTCTTAAGCTCTGACCTTCAATATAGGCCATGGAGATGAAACTTTTCCCTTCAGCCTCGTCGAATTCATAGACCGTACAGATATTGGGATGATCCAGAGCGGCAGCAGCCTGGGCCTCCCGCATAAATCGGTTTTTAACATCAGGAATATGTGTCAGCTCCGGCGGTAAAAACTTAAGGGCGACTGTCCGCTTGAGCCGGATGTCCTCGGCCTTGTAGACGATGCCCATACCGCCCCGGCCGATTTCCTCGATGATTTTATACTTTCCGGCGACAAAGGAGTCTTTCGCAATGACGGGAAGCGGGGTCGCCATGGTCTTCGTCAGGGAGGCCGGAAGCGTTTCTTCCACGTTCAAAGGTGCGGCGCAGTGGCTGCAGAAGCGGGAGTCGTCTTTGTTTTCGGAATGACAGTTGGGACATTTCATGATCCATTCTCCTCCTATTTCTTCTCATCCGTCGGGAGGTTCATCCGCCGGAGCAGGTCTTGGTACCGCGGGTCGTCATCCAGGAGATCAAAATCACATGCACTAATATAAGGCATCATGGGATCTTTCATCTCATATCCTTTCTCAAGCCATTCGATGGTTTTCTCTTTATCCCCGGCATAAGCATACATCTGGGCAATGAAATAGGGAGAAACATAAGTCTGCTTCGAAAACGCTGCCATGATCTCAGCCGCGGACGTCATCGCCCCACTGTAGCCGTCTTCCTCATATCCCTGTGCCATGGCTTCCGCGATCGGAGCCATGCCTAGTCCTGTAAAAAATGCCTTGGCTGATTTCAGAGATTCCTCATACATTCCCTTCATATAGTAGCATCCCCACAGCCCATTATGCCCGACGGGATCATTGGGTGATGTTCTAAGAGCTTTTTGGCACCGCTCTATGAGATCGTCATAACGGCGCAGATATCCAAGGACGGATCCAGAAATAGTCAGGATAATTGAATTGAGCGGGTCCAATTGCATGGCTCGCTCACTCATTGCCAGCGCTTCATCCAGACGATCCATATAACACAACAAGTTCGAGTAGTACGCGAGCGCCTCCGCATAGTTGGGTTTGAGT
>CAZIMJ010000329.1:0-10453 GCA_964540205.1 uncultured Eubacteriales bacterium
AACCTTCCCGCATGATCCCTATCTCTGCGGTAGGAGAACAGATCCAAATCACAGTGTGTACAGAGATCGACTGAAAAAATATTTTTTTCCGGAACACCCAATGCAAGGATCTGGGCACGATTTGTTTCTCTTAAGTCAAACAAATATTTCTCTTTTTTAGAGGGATGACTGTCAAAAACTCCATTTTGAAGGCCTTCGCTCTTGAATTTTTCTCTCACATCTTCCCCGACCTCATAGCAGTCCTTGTCTATACAGGGCCCCAGGACAACAGAAAGAGATGTGAAATCGCTGCCATAACTCTGCTGCATCGCCCGGAGAGTCTTTGCGATGACTCTCTTCAGCGTTCCTCTCCATCCACAATGGACAGCGGCTACAGCTCTATTCTGCGTGTCCACGACAAGAGCAGGCAAGCAATCTGCGGTCTTTATGATGAGGAGGATGCCGGGGCGGTTTGTCAGGAGAGCGTCTCCTTCCATCCTCTCCTGGGAAAACTTTGTGATGATACGGATGATATCCGAGTGTGTCTGTCTGAGGGACACACGGTGAAAGCCAGCTAAATCTTGCGTTGATTCAAAACCCTCTTCCTTCCAATCTCTCATTCCAAAGCCATGGACAAGAAATGGGATTTGCTCTAACTCCTCCACCACTCTATATTTTCTGGTTGAATTATTCATAAAAGTTGCCGATATTTTCTCCAAAAAAACTCTAATTCTTATTCTAACAAGACAATCTCAGAATTTCACCATATTTTCGATACCACCACTCTGACCACTCGGAACTCCATTCATCACAGAGTTGGAGATATTTACTGTTCTCTGGATGCGTTTTCAAATCCGTGATGTCATAAATACTCGATAGCGTTATTGAGTGATCAGATTGTGTGATGGAAAAAACCGTGAGAAGGGCTGGACGGGCATGGTACATCTCCCAAGGGGAGATGTGAGGGAAGCCCGGATCCGAGCGAAGTTCCCTCGCTGGGGAAACTGAGCGTGTTTTTGATATCATATATTCTGATCACTCGGAATGACATCAACACGGATTTGAAAATGCGAACCTGCTCTCTGTGTATTTTAATAAGCAACCGGCATTTATGATATAATTCTTGGAGATGATGGCGCAAAAAAGCTTTATGCCTGTTTACCTCAAGACCCACAGAGAAGGTTTACTCGAGGATAAAGTAGTCAAGGCACAGAGGCTTCTCGAGAGCTGCTCTGTATGTCCGCGTGACTGTAAAGTCAACCGAATTGAAGGGGAAAGAGGATTCTGCCGTGCAGGATCCCTGCCCGAAGTCTCTTCGTCCTCACCTCATTTTGGTGAGGAACAACCGCTTGTCGGATTTCACGGGTCGGGAACGATATTTCTCACGCACTGCAACCTTGGATGCCTTTTCTGTCAGAATTATTCCATCAGCCATTTGGATGAAGGCAAAGAGATATCTATCGACGAGCTGAGTCGCATGATGGTGGCCATGCAGTCTCTCGGCTGTCACAACATCAACTTTGTCAGTCCGACCCATTATGTCCCGCAAATCCTTGCCGCTCTCCCGAATGCGATCACTTTGGGGCTATCAGTCCCACTTGTGTACAATACGGGCGGTTACGATGCTGTGGAGACGCTTAAACTCTTGGACGGGGTTTTCGACATTTATATGCCGGACTTTAAGTACAGCACAGGGGAGGCCGCCGAAGAGTACTCACAAGCCCGGGATTATCCTCTTGTGGCCAAACAGGCGATCAAGGAAATGTTTCGACAGGTGGGAGATCTTGTGCTAAATGACAGAGGGATCGCGCTCCGAGGATTACTCATCAGGCATCTCGTTCTTCCTTCCGGATTGGCAGGCACGCAAGATGTAATGCGATTCCTCTCACAAGATATATCTAAAAACACCTATGTCAACATCATGGCTCAGTATTATCCATGCGGGGACATTCCGCCCGGCTCCCCTCTGTACAGGAGAATATCCAAGCTTGAATACCTCCAAGCCGTCGAAATCGCCAAAAAAGAAGGTATCACGCGACTCGATTAACTTCCCTTAACGTTTGCTTATCGCTTTTAACTTTTCACGTTTAATATTTCATGTTTTGCATCAGGCTTATCACAATAATGAGTGTCTGATGCTACTATTTGCTTTTTATAGAATCAGAGATGATGGGTTGAGCGACATCGTCAGATTCCGACCCAACCTAACCCAGCCTTCCTCGAATCACCGCCGAGGGGATCCGACAAAGTCGGGCGTCGAGGACTGTATGAGCACGAGAGGAATAAATATGTGTGGCACTTCAAAGTCGAGGACTTAGATGCAGAATAAAGGTAAACATGCGCAGATCCGCAGACGCCTAATAAGAAAAAGAGGGGCCATCCTTTAAATAAATCAATGGGTGGGAGGGCGGCGTGAAAAATCTGACTGAGCAAAAACATCTTCTCTGATTCTGCCACAAAAGTTACTCATTATTGTGATGGGACTTATGTCCCAAAGATATGTCAAAAAGCACATTCCTTCCGAAAAGCGTCAGGAACAACGAAGGGAAAAACACGATCACGGCTAAAGGGATGTAGGAGACACGGACCCCAAAAATATAAGACATCCAACCGAAGATTATGGGCCCAAAAGCAAAGCCCAGGTCGATGGATGCTGTAAACATACTCAATACCATTCCCTTTTCGTTCGTTGAAGTGCCTTCCACAGCGAGTGCAGACAGGTGAGGATAGAGGACACCGGTCCCAATGCCCCAGACCAATCCCGAGAGAGCGAGGAGCAAATTATCTCGGGAAAAATACAAAAGAACTGCGCCCCCCGCGAGAAAACAAAATGCAGGGAACAGAAGCCTGGGATCACCCCAAAAAGCGATACGTTTGCCGCCAAAGATCCTGAGGAGAACGGCTGTCAAACCGAGAAATGTGTAAAAATATCCGGCCCTCATCGAAGTTCCTTCATGAGCGAGCAATGGGACAAAGGAGAGGCTGGAGCTCAATCCAACTTCAAAAATAAAGGCGAGTGAAAAAATTATGAGGATTCTTTTTTTTGCCAAAAGGCGGAAAAATCCCTTTCCATGAGAATCTTGTCCATGGACCAAGCGAGGCATCGGGCTCTTGATGAAAAAGACGGCAACAAGGGGAATGGCCATGAAAATGGCGGCCACAAGAAAAAAGTAAAAGAAGCCATACTTTTGTATGATCACCTCAGCGATGTAAGGGATTACAAGGAGCGGGAGCAAAAATCCTGTGGATACAATTCCGATGGCATAAGTTCGACTTTTCTCGGGGACGGCGAGGATGGTGATCAACATAGCGGCCAGAACAAAAACAGAAAACCCAAGGCCATGAAGAGTCCTTATCGCAAAGATCACCCAATCGATCTTATCCACACAAACATAAAAAACGGAGACAACAAGCATCAGTCCGAGGCCGGCCACACACGCCTTTTTGGGCTGCACGCGAGCCAGGAACCACCCCGCGAGCGGCCTGGAAAGAAAGGCTGCGATGGAAAAGATCCCCACGATCAACCCTATCTGTCTAGGTGATCCCCCGAGGCTTTCCAGGAAAAGAGGGAGGAGGTTAAATACAGCCATGGAAGAAAAGGCCATCAGCACAAGAAAGTGCATGGCCAGGACAATCTGGGGTAAAGTTCTCTCCTCCATTACAGAAATTGACTTTTTCATGTGGAGAAGGGGTTATTCCGTTTGAGTGGCGGCTTTGAAGCAGAAGTTGCGGTAGTGCTCGATGATGTCCTGGACGAGGTCTTCTTTTTTGAGTTTTAAGATCTCTGCAGGAGTGACATCTTTCATGAATTGACCGTCTGTTTCCTCCATGGGACTGTTGATGTCTTTTCTCCCCCTGATAACCAACTTGAGTTGAAGCTCGAGGGAGTTTTTAGGAAATCCGATGATGTACAGAAAATTCTCTACCTTGGATCTGGGAAAATTGATTTGGAAAGTGATCGATTTTCCTTTATCTCTTTTTATTTTTGAATTTATCCTGTAATTCTCGAGCTCTTCTCCAAGGCTCTCAAAGGCGGGTTCAACCACAAATTCACAGAACTGATCGAAGTTTTTAATGGTCTCTTCTTTGCTTTTTTCGATGATCCTGTAGCCATCAAAAAAACTTGCCAGGTTCTCTTTCCAATCCTTTGCCATCATGGTCCTCGAGCTAATCTTTTGACTTGTATTCTATCACACTTTTTCAGGACTTTCTATCTTCGAACAAAACGAGTTGACCTCATCCGTCATTTAGCCTGGATTATTCACGAGCTGGGCAAATTTCCGCCCGAATTCCTTGGCTGTCGCGATATCTTCCTTTGTTGGGCTTCCGATGAACTCAAAGGAATCAACGATCTCCCATTTCAATGGTTCCACGATCTTTTTGACGCCCTTCAGGGCTCCTCCACTCCAACCATAACTCCCAAAATATGCGGCCTTTTTGTGCTGGATCCGCTTGTGGACGGCCATGTTGAGGACTTCGGCCATCGTGGGGAAAAGTGAGACCTCATAGGTGGGGGCGCCGATCATGACGCCACGTTTCGTCCAGAGAGAGGGGAGGATGTAACTGACGTGATTGCGGGAGACATCAAAGATATCAAGCGAAACTCTTTCTGCCGCAATGCCCTCAGCAACAGCATTCATCACAACTTCTGTGTTTCCGTACATGGATCCATAGATAAGAGTCACTCCCGGTTCCGTCCTTCCATTGGCACACTCCGCCCATTTCTTATAGAGGTCCAGGATAAGGGAGATATTTTTCCGCCAAATGAGCCCGTGGGAAGGGGCGATGATGTCTGTGGGAAGCCCCTTCAATTTTTCGATGGCTGCCAGCACCCGGGGGCTAAAATTCGCCAGGATATTCACATAATAGCGGAGGGCCTCCTTGAGGTAAAAATCCCGGGATTTGCTATCATCGTCGAAGAGAGCCCCCCGGATGGCACCATAGCTTCCGAAGGCGTCGCAGCTGAACAGGATTCTGTCCGATATGTCGTAGGTCATGATCGTCTCCGGCCAGTGCAGGAATGGAGTCGAGATGAACTTCAGAGTTCTTTTCCCCAGTCTGAGAGTGTCTCCATCATTGACCACCAAAACGTTATCTGTAATAGAGAAGAATTTCTCCAGCATATCCTTGGTCTTTGCCGATCCGACTAGAGTGACATCCGGGGCAATTCTTCTCAACGTCCGAATAAGCCCGGAATGATCGGGCTCCATGTGATTGATGATGGCATAGTCGATCTCGGTGATGTCGGTAACGTAATCGATCTTAGCAAAATACTCGTCGCCTTTGATCGACTTGGTCAGATCGATAATGGCCTTTTTCTCATCGTTGATAAGGTAGGAATTGTAAGAAACCCCCTCCTGAGTGATGGGCCATAAACCTTCAAAAAGATCGGTTGTGCGGTCGTTGACTCCTATATAAAAAACATCCGGCTTGATCTCGGCTTTAGGCATAGTCTCTGATCTCCTTATTTGAATTAACCTATGATTTTAATGGCAGGGAGGTGAATATGCAACATTTATCAAGCCAAGGGAAGCATCCATAGAGCTGTGATGGCATGGATACACATTGCGATATTGAGTGATCCAATTGTGTGGTGTAGAAAACCGTGAGAAGGGCTGGACGGGCATGGTACATCTCCCTTGGGGAGATGTGAGGGAAGCCCGGATCCGAGCGAAGTTTCCTCGCCGGGGAAACTGAGTGTGTTTTCGAACCACCAATTGGAGCACTCTGAATGTCATTCATCACGGGTTTAAGGATGCTTCCCAAGCCGAGAGCATATTCCACAGAGTTTCTGCTTTACCTAGATGTGCTGTTATGGTACAAATACGTGAAAAATGACAAGACGCGGCAGAACTCGTTCTTGAGGAGAAAGACATGAGTGGCCAAGAAACCAGTCAAAGAGGCAGCTGGGGATCCAAGATCGCCTTTGTATTTGCCGCATCTGGCTCAGCCATAGGGCTAGGCAACATCTGGCGGTTTCCTCTTATGGTCGGCCTAAATGGCGGGGCCATTTTTGTATTCTGTTACATACTGGCGATCATCTTCATCGGATTCCCGGTTATGTTGGCAGAATTCACTCTAGGCCGACATACAGCCAAAAATCCCGTGGGGGCTTACAATGCCATCAAACCCCGTTCCTTCTGGCAACTGTTTGGCTACATGGGAGCCTTGGGAGGCGCCTGCATACTTTCCTATTACGGTGTAATAGCTGGTTGGGCACTCGGCTATTTTTACAAAACTGTGACCGGAGCCTTCCGAGGAGATATCACTTTGGCGCAGTCAGGCGCTCTTTTCCAGAATTTTGTCGCCGATCCTTTGGAGATGATATTTTGTTTGTTTGTGATCATCGCAATCACGACATATGTCGTCTCAAGGGGCGTCCGGGCGGGGATCGAAAGATGGGCAAAGATGCTTATGCCTGTCCTTCTCGGCCTGATCATTATCCTTGCAATAAGGGCAGTGACCCTCCCTGGAGCAAGTACAGGACTCGCATTCTACCTCAAACCTGATTTTTCAAAGCTCAACACTACTGTCATTTTTTTCGCCCTGGGGCAGGCATTCTTTTCATTAGGACTGGGAGTGGGAACGATGATCACCTATGCCAGCTACCTTTCCAAAAAAGACAACCTTGTCACATCGGCTGGATGGGTATCTTTCTCAGACACTCTCATCGCATTTTTTGCTGGAATCATCATATTCCCCACTCTTTTTGCCACGCCGGGGGTCAGTCCGGAGAATTTTTCTATCGACACAGGACTCATGTTTCAGGTCTTCCCCCTCATCATCTCTAAAATTCCGGGTGGTTACATCTTCGGAGTCCTCTTCTTTTTCCTTCTGCTTTTGGCAGCTTTGACATCAACCGTCTCCATGCTGGAGATTCCTGTAGCCTATTTTGTGGATGAGCGCAATTGGTCACGAAAGAAGGCAACGTTCCTTGTCGGCGGATTTTGTTTTTTTCTGGGAATTCCCTCGGCCCTATCCGTAGGAGGCGTGGAAACTCTGACGCGCTGGGGTTTCTTGGGTAAAATGGACCTCGTCTTCGGCAACATCGTGTTGGCTTTGGGCGCTCTTGCGGTCTGCCTGTTTATCTCCTATGTTTGGAAGGTCAAAAACGCGCTAAAGGAGATAGCCTCCGGGAATGACCGTTTTAAGCTGAAATCCCTTTGGGTCTTCAGTGTGAAGTATTTGGCGCCAGCGCTTATTATCATCATACTCATCTTTATTAGAAAATTGACGGGATGAGCGACAGAGGAAAGCTATTCTTTACCAATCGCCATGTTTTGTGATAAAAAAAACGGGATAAAAAAAGAACCCATGGGAAAACACGCTCAAGACGATACAGCATGAACGGTCAGGAACAAAACCAAAGAGGCCTTTGGGGCTCGAAGATCGCTTTCATCTTCGCCGCCACAGGTTCAGCCATCGGTCTTGGTAACATCTGGCGCTTTCCGATGGTGGTGGGGAAATACGGGGGAGCTGTCTTTGTCTTCGTATACATTCTCGCTGTTGTGCTTGTCGGCTTTACGGTGATGCTGGCGGAAATGATCCTCGGCCGTCACACACAGCGAAATGCGATCGGGGCCTTCGAACACATAAAACCCCGCAAACCCTGGAAGATCATCGGCTATCTGGGTCTTCTGACAAGCATTTGTATACTCTCCTACTATTCCGTGATCGCCGGTTGGGCGGTGGGGTACTTTGTCAAAACCGTTTCCGGGACCTTCAGGGGAACCATCACCAGCCAGATGAGCGACCAGATATACACCAACTTTGTTTCGAATCCTCTGTTTTCCCTTATCTGCTTTTTAGTCGTCATCGGCATCACCACACTCATCATCTCCAAAGGTGTTCAGAGTGGTATCGAAAGATGGACAAAAATTTTGATGCCCATTCTCTTCATCCTGATCATCTTTCTGGCCATAAAAGCCCTGACTCTCCCCGGCGCCAGTGAGGGAGTTTCTTTCTATCTGAAACCGGATTTCTCAAAACTGAACGGAACTGTGGTCCTCTTTGCCTTTGGTCAGGCGTTTTTCTCGCTGAGTATAGGCATGGGGATCATGATCACTTACGGCAGCTACATCCCCAAATCCGACAATTTGGTGACCTCCGCGGGATGGGTTTCCTTCGCGGATACTCTCATCGCATTCCTTGCCGGGATCATCATCTTTCCGACGCTATTTGCCATCCCCGGAATCGCTCCAACCGAAGGACCAGGACTGGTGTTTAAAGTCTTACCTTTGATCTTTTCCAAGATCCCCAGCGGTAATTTCTTCGGGATGCTCTTTTTCACTCTCCTGTTAGTAGCGGCCATCACCTCGACCATATCCCTCCTGGAAGTCTCTGTGGCCTATTTTATCGATGAGCGGAACTGGTCGAGAAAAAAAGCGGCCTTCCTGCTTGGTGGTTTTGCATTTATCCTTGGAATTCCCTCCGCCCTCTCTTCAGGAGGAATGAAATTCTTCACAGATATCGATTTTATGGGCAAATTCGATATCATATTCGCCAACATCTCCTTAGCAGTGGGAGCGCTTTTGATCTGCATTTTTGTGGGCTGGATTTGGGGGATCAAAAAATCAGTCGAAGAAGTTCGCCGGGGAAATCCTCGCTTCAGAATTCGCCCTCTCTGGGTGTTTTCCCTCAAATTTCTCTCGCCGGTCGTGCTCATCATCATTCTCATATTCATCAAAAAAATCATTACAGGATAAAAGAAAACATGACAAAAAAACTCATCGTCTCTGCGATCTTAGTTCTGCTTGTTTTTGGCTTTCACACGCTTGAAGCCGCAGATATCAAAGGCCAGGTTACCCTCGCTCCCAAAGGTGAGCCGTACACCAAGGGCGCCATTCTGATCAAACCCATCGAAGAGGACGTTTTTATCAAGGCCGAGATCGATACCGAGGGGAACTATACCTTTACGGACCTTTCTCCAGGCAAATATATCATCAAGATGGATCTGTATGGACTGACGCCCGTCGAGCGTGAGATCGAGATCAAAGATCGTGAGGAGATTTTAGAGCTCGATCTCTCCATAACCCTGTCTTTTCTGGATAAATTTCTTGTTTCCATCAAGGATTTCAGCGATTTTGTCTGGTTTCCTGTCATGGTTTTTCTCCTGCTCGGTGTCGGCCTCCTTCTGACTTATATCTGTCGTTTGATCCAGGTGCGCCGGCTTTTCCTCTCCATGAAAATGGTCTTGGAAGGTGCTCTCCACAAAGATAAAACCGAAACAGAGGAGGGAGACATCTCTCCCTATGCAGCCTTGATGACCGCCCTCGCCGCTACGGTCGGGAACGGCAATATCGCCGGTGTCGCAACTGCCATTGCGACCGGCGGACCCGGTGCCCCGGTCTGGATGTGGATCGCCGGTTTTCTCGGCATGGCTACAAAATATGCAGAGGGATTCTTTGGTGTTAAATTCAGAGTGAAGAATAAAAGGGGAGAGATGTCTGGCGGCCCGATGTATTACGCACGTATGGGCATAAAGAACGAAAAACTGGCCAAATTCATGGGCATGTTCTTTGCCATCTGTGGCGCATTCGCCTGCCTTTTCGGTACGGGAAACATGGCTCAATCCAATTCCATGGCTCTGGCCTTCAACGACCAGTTCGGTGTCCCCTTCTGGCTGATGGGTCTTGTCATCACGACCATGGTCGGTGCCGTCATCCTGGGGGGGATTAAAAGAATTGGGGGAGTGTCTGAGCGTTTGGTCCCAACTATGATCATCCTCTACTTTTGCGGGGCCCTCGTGGTCATTTTGGCAAACATTGCGAATTTACCGGCTGCATTAGCCGTTATCTTTAAATCTGCATTCTCTATAAAAGCCGTGGGTGGTGCTATGGTCGGGACATCCATGAAACAGGTGATCCAGATCGGCGTGCGCCGTGGCCTGCTTTCCAACGAGTCGGGATTGGGGTCTGCTGGGATCGCCCAATCCGCCTCCAAATCCTCCGATCCCGCCAAAAACGGACTGATCGCAATGACTGGAACATTTATCGATACCGGGTTGGTGAACACCCTGACCACGTTGTCTATCGTCGTCACGGGGATGTACCTCAAAACTGCTGCCTTCGGTGCCACAGATGGGCTTACTTCTACTGCACTGACTGCTGCCGCCTTCGGTTCGGTGATTCCAAACGGGGGTTATATCATCGCCCTCAGTTCATTCCTCTTCGGATATTCGACGCTCCTGGGATGGTGTTATTATGGCGAGAAATGCCTGGAGTATATTTTCGGTGAAGGAGTCGTCTATTCCTATAGAATAGTGTTTCTCAGCTTGTTGTTCGCCGGCTCGATCCTTCAGGGTGTTCATCTTAATATCGTGTGGCTCATCGGAGACACGGCGAATGCCTTTATGGCCTTCCCCAACCTGGTGTCTCTGATCCTGTTGAGCGGGTATCTCGGTAAAGTCACGAGGGATTATTTTTTCAAAAAGAAATAATTATCTGGATTATTCACGAGTTGAGATTGCTGCAAA
>CAZIMJ010000330.1:0-12943 GCA_964540205.1 uncultured Eubacteriales bacterium
TTCCTCTTGCTGCTTGTGCGGTTCTTGATGATCCTTCCTGGGTGGTCCTTCCTCTTTGTCTTTGAGAGGTGCGCTCGAAAGGATTCTGGGAGGAGCGGCGAGCCTGTCGCGGCTGTGTCGTAGCCCCCCGTTGGTAGGGGAGAATGATATTCCACTCGCCATGTGAAGTCATCGGATCTCTGTACAACCGGCGGAGACATTTTTCTTCCACAAGTTCCTCTAATGTACTAGGAAAAGTTCCTGGCTTTTTGAGCTGGTAGAGCCGGATTGCCTCCACATATTGATTTCCCCTGAAGATCAACTCTTCTTCTTTTTCCCGTTGGCTCTGTGTCTGCATGACAGGAACTGCCACAATAAGCCCGATACTTATGATCGAAACAGCAAACAATAGGATAAGCAGAGTGTAACCCTTTTGTCTCTTGCTCATGTTCCACTTACCTCTGTGATCGAATGGATCGGTACTCACCAAGTGGAGTAAAGTGTTCCATCCAGGGAGGTTGCATTCGAGCCTGACTTCACATCGGATATTCCAGGCTGTACACCCGCGACGAGATCTTCTTCTGTGAGGACTTCCATAACTTCAAACCATGAATCTGCAGTCCTGGTGATGGGATCAACGGGAATTTTATAGATATAGTCTTCATCGACAAGAGTCTGTAGAGAAGCAGGGTATTGGCCTTTGTCTAAATAGTATTGACCGATGAGTTTCCTCATCTGAAAGAGGTCCTCTTTCAGCACCGCCTCTCGGGCTCTTTTTGTGGCATTTGTGTATTGGGGAAGCCCCAATCCCAATAGAATGCCGATTAAAGCAAAAACAATCATCACTTCGATAAGAGTGAATCCTTTTTGTCTTTGGTTGTTCATTGTATCTCTCAAAAATTTCACCTGAATTATTCGTAAAAAACGTCGCTGCTTTGTTAACATCTTATAATCTTAATTAAGCCACGATACGAGGTTACCACTCCTTGTATTTAGTCCCATCCAGTGCCGTTCCCGGGCTTTTTGTGAAGACGTCGTAAATATTCTCTCCCCCCCAGATATCTGAGTCAGAATCATCCTGGTAGGATCTGAGTCCCCAATAATAGGAGTTCGTCATCGGATCTTTGGGAATACGCCTCATGAATTTTATGATTTTAGTGACCTCTTGGTCGTCAGCTTTTATTTTGGCCTCAATCCCCTCGACCAGAGTCTCCAGGTCGGGAGGGTATCCTTCTGTGTCTTCGTCGAATTCGAATGCCTTTTCATCCGCAAGTTTTTTGTAGGCATCGATAGCCTCTCTCATCATCCTCAGATTTCTTTTAAGCGTGATCTCTTTCTCCCTTTTTACTGCCGTTTTGGCCAACGGCAAAACAGCGAGGGCCAGGATGGACACTATGGTAAGAGTGACCAACATCTCAACTAGAGTAAATCCTTTTTTTCTTATGGCTGACAGAAGCATTTTTGCTTATAACTATTAAATCAAAAACGATTTTTGTTGTGACGATTGTGAGAAGAATGTTTCTTATAGGGTTTGTCCGATCGATATGGTTTTTCAGAATTGTCGTGTCGGCTTGAACTCGGATCGAGAGCTTTTTTACTCAGACGAATTTTGTTGTTTTCGTCGATGTTGATGACCTTAACCTGTAGTGTTTGTCCTAGTTTCAGAACGTCTCTGACGTTATTGGTCCTTTGATGGGAGATCTCTGAAATGTGGAGAAGTCCGTCGATGTTCGGGAGGATCTCTATAAATGCGCCGTAATCCTCGATGCGAACAACTTTTCCTGTGTAAGTCTTTCCGAATTCGGCTTCGATCGTTATGTCTTGAATCATCTTTTTGGCTTTTTCGGCAGCTTTCATGTCAGTGGATGCGATAGTGATTTTTCCAGTGTCATCGATCTCGATCTTTGCCTTTGTCTCGGCAATGATTTTTTTAATGATTTTACCTGCAGGGCCGATCACATCTCCGACTCTTTCCGGCTTTACGAAGAGATTGATGATGCGTGGCGCATAGGGAGAAATATCGGGTCTTGGAGACGGCAAGGTCTCCTTCATTTTTTCGAGAACTTTTAATCGCGCCTCACGCGCTTTGACAAGGCCTTCTCTGAGGATATCTGAAGAGATGGAGGGGATCTTTAAATCCATCTGGATGGCGGTGATTCCCTTCTCCGATCCTGCGACCTTGAGGTCCATATCTCCGAAATGATCCTCCATACCTGCAATATCTGTGAGGATGGCGTAACGGTCATTTTCTTTGACAAGTCCTATGGAGATTCCAGCCACGATCATCGAGAGTGGAACGCCTGCGTCCATCAATGCAAGAACGCCTCCACAGACTGTAGCCATTGAGGATGAGCCGTTGGATTCGAGGATATCGGAGACGATCCTGATTGTATATGGGAAATCTTCTTCTGCGGGAGTCGAATGAAGAATGGATTTTTCTGCCAGAGCGCCATGACCGATCTCACGTCTCCCCGGACCTCGGAGAAATGACACCTCACCAACACTAAAAGGAGGGAAATTGTAGTGAAGCATGAACCTCTTCTCTCCTTCTTCTCCCAATCCATTTATCCTTTGAACATCCTCGAATGTTCCAAGCGTGACCGTAGCCAGGCATTGTGTTTCCCCGCGAGTAAACAGGGCAGAACCGTGTGTTCTGGGGAGGATCCCAACTTCGGCAGTGATGGGCCTGATCTTATCAAATGTTCTCCCATCCACTCTTTTTTTGTCGTCCAGGATAAGCTTTCTGACCAATTTTTTTTGTATTTGGTAGAAGATTTCTTTTGTATCTCTGATCTCGTCCTCATTCTCTTCGGGAATTCCTTCGAGAAGAGAGTAAAGAATGGCGGAGATTTTTTTTTCTCTTTCCTGTTTTTTTTCTGTTTGTATGGCCTCAAAAAATGAGGATGATATTTCTGTTTGGATTTTTTCCAATCGGCTTTTTTCGATTTTTTCGGGGACAAATTCTCGTTTTTGAATGTTCAGTCGTTCTGCAAGGTCCTTTTGGGCCTGAATGATTCGAGCTATGACTTCTTGTGCGGCTTCACAAGCCTTGACAACAGTTTCTTCCTCGATTTCCTTGCATCCTGCTTCGATGACGACGATCCCTGCATCTGTTCCAACCACTGTCATGTTCAGGGGGCTTTCTTCCAGTTGACTCGCGGTTGGATTGATGACGAATTCATCGTTGATGTAGCCCACTTTTACGGCTCCGATGGGTGTCGTAAAGGGAATGTCGGAAAAATAGAGCGCGACCGAAGCTCCTATGAGCCCCAGGGTGTCGGGTTCATTCTCCAGATCTGCAGAGAGGAGGAGTGCGACAATTTGAGTGTCAAAATAGTATCCCTCAGGAAATAGAGACCGTATAGGCCTGTCGATCAGACGACTGAGCAGTATTTCCCTTTCTGAGGGTCTTCCTTCACGCTTGAAAAAGCCGCCGGGGATTTTGCCTGCCGCATAGGTATTTTCTCTGTAGTCCACGATCAAAGGAAGGAAGGGTTTTGGTTCCTTCACCTCCTTTTTGGATGTGGCTGAGACAAACATCACAGTGTCTCCGTATCTGATCAAAGCTGAGCCATCAGCTTGTGTAGCTACTTTATTGATTTCGATCGATAGGGTACGGTTGTTGATTTCTAAATTGATTGTATTATTAGACATAATGATTCCTAGAACAAATCCCTATTTGCGGAGTTTGAGTTTTTTGATGAGGTTTTCGTAACGTTTGACATCCTGTTGTTTCAAATATCCCAGAAGACGTTTTCTCTGTCCCACAAGTTTCATGAGTCCCGTTCGAGAATGATAGTCTTTTTTGTGAGTGGAAAAGTGTTCGGTTAAATAATTGATTCTGTTTGTTATGAGTGCAATCTGCACTTCTGGCGAACCTGTATCTTCCGAATGAGTTCTGTTGTCTTTGACAATATTTTCTTTATCTTCTTTGCTCTGCACTAGTATTTTCTCCTTTGAAATAATATATTATGCTATCAGAAAAGTTGCTGATTGTAAATAAATCGACAGTGTTACTTTATGTTTTATGTTGAAGTCAAAAGTTTTTTTCTCAGCAAAAGCTGCTGAGCATATTTAGACTCAAGGCCCCCCATTTGCTCTTGCACTTCTTTCAACTTGGTCTCGATTTCCTCAAGCGTCATTTGGTTGATCTTCTTTTTTGGGGAAGGTTGAGCTACGGGTGGCTCTGCGGGTACTTCGGGTTTTTCTTCTTTTTTCTCCTCTATTGGGGCCTTTTCCTCGGGTTTTACTTCCTCTGGAGGAGCCTCTTCTTTGTCCTTCTCTTCTTCTGCTTCTTCCTTGGGTTCTTCTTTATCTTCTGGTTCAGGTTCTTCGGGTTTTTCCGGTTCAGGTTTCTTTTCTTCTTTTTCCTCTTTGACTTTTTCTTCCTCTTCCTTTTCTATTTCCTCGTCTTCCTTGACTTCCTCTTTCTCAGGGATTGGTTTTTCAGGGGTTTCTTCTTTCTTTTCCTCTTTTTCTTCTTCTTTTCCGGTGATGTCTTTTTCTTTCTTCTTTTCTTCTTTTCCGTCGTCTTTTTTCTCCTCCGGTTGAAGCTCTTTATCTGCGTCGGATTTTGTCTTTTTCGTTTCTTTCTTTTTTTTGTCTTCTTTCTTATCTTTGTCTTCTTTTGTTTTTGTTGTTTTCTTTTCTATTTTTTCTTCGTCTTTAGCCATTTAACTGGTCTCCTTAAATCCCAGGGGTATTCACTCCTGATAATTGGTGTATCACCGGCCGTTTCTCTTGCCAAGCTATAACTGGATGATGGACAACAGCACGAATAACCTCCGTAGCTTAACAAAAATCCTGCAAAAAATAAACACCCTGAATTATTCATTGAAGCTGCTACCAAATTTATATTCAAAAAACTCTCAATATTATATTGTCAGTATCTTTTACCCTTCGGGCGAACCGATCTCACAGCATCGGCTTCGTTGTAACTCATTCGTGGTAGTCCACTACACCTTCATGAGTCACTTTCTCGCCGCTACTGCGACCTCGGTCCGTGAATAATCCAGGAAAGTCACCAGCTATCTCCAGACTTGAGCGATGAAGTTGCACGAGGATAGGGAATTTAGTAATATCAATGGACCATGTACGTCCTCTATTCGATGGCATTGCTGCTCTTGATGATCGTGTATTTTCCGATCTATTGGGTAAAATTGTGCTTGATCAAAAGGGAGCCTCTTCATTTTAAAAACAGACTGGGGTTAGGGCTTTCGGTAAAAAAAAAAGAGGGCAAATCCCTTTGGATTCATGCCGTGTCTGTCGGGGAGGTCCTTTCTTTGCGAAAATTGATCGCAGAGATAAAAAGCCGGCACCCGGATTGGATCATATATTTCTCCGTACTGACCCATTCAGGATTCCAAATCGCGCAAAAAGAATTGTCCCGCGTTGACACTATTTTTTTTATCCCCTTGGATTTTGGCCCTGTTGTGCGTAAATTCTTTAAAAAACTGAAACCCGACCTTTTTATCCTGGCTGAATCAGAATTCTGGCCAAACTTACTGAGAGAGGCAAGGAAACAAACAAGAGGGGTGCTCCTTATTAACGGACGCATTTCCTCCCGTTCGAGCAAGAGGTTTGTGGCATTCAAATATTTTGTGAGAAAGATGTTTCAAAATATCAGTTTTTTTTTGGTCCAGACAGACAGGGATAAAGCGAGTCTCGTGAACGCAGGTGTGAATGCCGATCAGATCGCCGTTGGAGGAAATCTCAAAGCTGAGATCGACCTCCCTGTTTTCCCTGTAGAGGAAATGGTAGAACTCAAAGAAAGTCTGGGTATTGATGAATCAAGAAAGATCGTTGTGGCTGGAAGCACGCGGAAGGGGGAGGAGGAACAGATCCTGTCCGCATTTGTCCGGGCGAAGGAGCAGAGGACAGACATCCAGCTCATCCTCGCGCCCCGTCACGTAGAGAGAGCAGGAGAGGTCGAGAAACTGTGTGAAAAACTGAATGTGAAGGTCCAACGCAGGACAGCCGTTCAACCTGGTGACCGATGGGATGTCCTCATTCTGGATACACTGGGTGAGCTCGCTCAATTTTACGCGATATCTGATGTGTCGTTTGTGGGCGGGAGCCTCATTCCTTGGGGAGGGCAAAACCTTCTTGAACCCGCATTTTACAGTAAGCCTATTTTTTTTGGTCCTCATATGGATAATTTTGCCTATCTGACGCAATCGTTTCTAGAGGCCGCTTCAGCGAGAATCCTGAGGGAAGATAGCGATTTAGAAAGGATGTTTCTCTTTGAAGACGAACAGGCTTTACAACTCATGGGACATCGCGCCAAGAAGACCTTGGACGCCCTTAGCGGAGCGACCGAAAAAGCTCTTGCTGTGATCGAGGAATTTATGGGTGCAGAATAGCTGGATCGTCCTTTTTTGTATCAAATATTCAAACGGAAATCCGTGGTAGTAAGGGATTTAATCCGATTAATATTTTATAGGTGGATACCTCTACCCATCGAGCCAATTCATCCACTGGAATGTTTTCTTTTTTCTGATCTCCGATCAGTACGGCCTCATCACCGACGGACACATTGGAATCGAGTTTCAGCCTCACTTCCAAATGATTGGCAGTGACAGATCCAATAAGTGGAGCTCTTTCACCGTTCAGGAGGACAAAACCACGCCCGGCCATGTTGAAGGGATACCCATCTGAGTACCCGATGGGCAGCACTGCGATCTTTTCCCTGGTTTTGGCAATGTAAGCTCGATGATAAGAGATGGAGTCACCGGGCCTGAGTGTCTTGACGGCAGCCACACGGCATTTGAGATGGAGTACAGGTTTGAGGGCGAGTTTGTCATTGTGTTGAGTTTTTTCTGAAGGGTAGTACCCATAGACCAGTATTCCTGGTCTGACCATGTCCAGGTAAGAATCTGGGTATGACATGATTGCAGCACTACTAGCTGCATGTTTTCTTCCAAGGTCGATCCCATCCTCCTCCGCCCTTCGGCAGATCGAGATCAGGCGTCTGATCTGCTCTCTGTCGAACTCGTCATCTTCGGTGAGTGTTGTTGAGATCCCCTGGATCTTTAGGTTGTTGAGTATGGCGAGTTCTGAGATCAAAGAGAACGCCTCGTGATAGGATATGCCCATACGGCCCATTCCTGTATCGATGTGGATGTGGATTTTTGCAGTTTTCCCCATCTTTGCCGCTGTTGAGTTTAAGATCTTCACGTTGCTCGTAAACACAAACTGGGAAATTTGGTGTTTGACCAGGAGTTCTGCGGATTCTGGGAAAAAAGGCCCAAAATTGAGAATGGGACAAGCCACTTCTGATTCTCTCAGCTGGATGGCTTCGTCAAGTTTACAGACCATGAGGGAATCGATACCCGATTTTTCTAAATAGCGGGCAGTGGGGATCAATCCATGACCGTAGGCATTGGCTTTGATCACAGCCAATACCGGCTTCTTGACCTGTTTCCTGATCTTATCCAGATTCCATCCCATATGGTCCATATTCAGCTCGATCCAAACGTCAGGTTTCAGGTGGCTGGAGTGTTTTTTAAAGGGGAGGGAAGGGACTCGGGAGTTCCTTTTTTTAAAGTCCAGGAGAGCCAGAGGGCTAATTCCAGAAAACATCAAAAATTTTCGTCTCGTCCAATTCATGTTTATCTCTCTTTTCTGCAAATTTGACTGTAGAATACAAAAATATCAGTTTTTTATCTACCCCGCAGCTTATTTAATATTATTTCATTGGACAAGTTTTTATGATTTAGATATATTGACGAGTAAATCTTTACTACGAGGAACACGATGAAAAAATTAATCTCCCGGCGAGATTTTCTTAAAAAAACATCTTGTTATGCTACGGTCGCAGCTTTAGGTGGTTGCGGGATATTACTAAAAGGTTGTTCTTCGAAAAATGAATATGACCTGGTTATCAAAAATGGACGTGTTTTTGATGGTCTCGGCAACGAAGCGATCTCTGTGGATATCGGAATCACCGGTCAGAAAATTGCAAAAATAGGAAAGATCTCTGCGGCAAAAGGACAATCAGTCATCGACGCAAGAGACCTTGCCGTCTGTCCCGGATTTATAGATGCACACGATCACACGTCGATCGAACTTCTGGTCAATCCCAAAGCGGAAAGCTCGATCCGTCAAGGGATCACAACTCTGGTCAGCGGGAACTGCGGCAGCTCTCCATTTCCTGTCGCTGATGAGAGGTATGATGAGTACAGAGATCTAATGAAAGAAACGTATGATGTTGATATGACATGGAGGGATATCAAAGGTTTCTTTTCTAAACTTGAAGAGAAGGGAATGGCTCTCAATTACTCAACATTCGTCGGTCAAGGGACGATCAGAGGATTTGCTGTGGGATTCAATGACAGACCCCCTAAGGCTGAGGAATTGGAGAAGATGAAGGCTCTTGTGGCAGAAAACATCCAGAGTGGAGCATTGGGACTCTCCAGCGGCCTTGAATATGCGCCGGGAAGTTATGCCCAACAGGACGAGATCGTTGAACTGTGCAGAGTGGCTGCGCAGAGTGGAGGCTTGTACGGCACGCACATGCGTGATGAAAGCGATCAGCTGCTCGAGGCTATGGACGAGACCATCGATGTTTCCAGGAAGACAGGGATACGGCTTCAAATTTCCCATTTTAAAATCGCCTATTCACGCAACTGGCAGAAGATCGACGATGCGCTTGCCAAATTGGAGGCGGCCCAAAATGAAGGTATCCCCATATTTTGTGACCGCTATTCCTACATTGCAGGCGCCACTGGTCTCAGCAGCATGAATTTTCCTCTTTGGTCAAAGCAGGGCACGGCGGATGAGTTTTTAGCACGGCTGAAAGATCCGACTTTGGAAAGTAAATTCCGGGCTTTTCTTGTAGAAAGAGAGAAAAAACTGGGTTCCTGGGACAAGGTTGTCATCTCATCTGTTTTTACGGAGGGAAACAAAATCTTCGAAGGAAAGACCATTCTTGAAGCAACGCAGGAAACAGGAAAAGATGTCTTTGAGTTCTTGAGAGATCTGTTGATAGAAGAGGAAAACAGGGCAGGTCAGGTGATCTTCATGATGAATGAGGATAACTTGAAGAGAATCCTCGCTCATCCTTTGGTTGGGGTGGGCTGTGATGGATCGGCCCTTGCTCCCTATGGCCCTCTGAGTAAGGGGAAACCCCATCCCCGGAGTTATGGCACCTTTCCTCGAGTGTTAGGGAAATACATTCGGGAGGAGCAAATTCTCCCCATGGCAGAGATGCTGAAAAAGATGACTTCTGTTCCGGCTAAAAATTTCGGCTTTGCACTCAGAGGGTCTCTCCAAAGAGACTACTTCGCAGACATTGTAATATTCGATGAAAAGAGAGTGATCGACAAAGCCACATTTAAGGATCCTCATCAATACCCTGAAGGGATCGATTACGTTATCGTGAATGGTCAGGTGGTTATAAATAATGGTGAGCACTCCGGGGTCCTTCCGGGAAAGATTCTCCGGAAGCAGGCATAACTTTCGAACACCGGGCACGTAAACTAGATTCAATGAGAAAAATCCTTTTTGTCACAGTGTGTGTGTTGTCTCTAGTGTGTTCGTGGATTTTCTGTGAAACTCAACAAGACCAAACGAAGTCCTCGAAAATAGAGGTCGACCTTGATTTTCGAGCTCTCCATCCTGGAGAAGTAGTAAGAGTCAGTGTCCGTACGAGTTCTCCTGTCAAGAGTATTCAGGCCCGGTTTTCAGCGGAAAAATACATGCTGGGATCTGGTCAGAGTCCAGGGGAGTACTTAGCTCTCATCGGTCTTGATCTCGGTTTGAAATCCGGCTCTTATCCGATCGTTTTTACACTAGTCTATACAGATGGCCATCACGAAAAAGTAGTCAAGGAAATCCTCGTTGTCGCTAAGGAATATCCTGTCAAGAAACTGTGGGTCAACGAAAAATATGTCACTCCACCTCCTGAAGTTCTTACTAGAATCCGTGAGGAATCCGAACTCCTTAATGAGATTTATGGCATATCGACTCCCCGATGGCTGGGAGAAGGCTCATTTATCGTTCCCTCCACTGGTGAAGTCGTGCCGAATTTTGGAGAACGGCGGATTTTTAATAACCAGCCGCGTTCTCCCCACAGTGGTGTGGATATCTCCTCCCCTTATGGGGCGCCTGTGGTTGCCTCAAATTCGGGGAGAGTTGTCCTGGTTTCCCACCTCTACTATGCGGGGAATACCGTGATCATCGACCATGGGCTTGGCGTCTTCACTCTCTATCTTCACCTATCAAAGTTTAGAGTAAAACGAGGGGATCAAGTCGAGAAAGGCTCAATAATTGGGGAGATCGGAGCCACGGGCAGGGTCACCGGTCCTCATCTCCATTGGGGAGTGAAGATCCGGGGAAGTCGTATCGACCCCTTCTCTCTGCTTTATCTTAACTTTGATCATCAATCAAACGCTAAACGTGAAACGTAAAACGTTTTTTAATTTAACCTCATAGTCAGCATTGAAATTTCGGATTGCGATTCTATAAAGATTTCGGCTTTAATGCAAAAAAATCGGATTGTCGATTCTAAATGAAAATCGCATAGGAAATGCAGCCCCTAAATGAGTATTCCGAAAAAACAATGTAAGATTCTGATATTGAATTAGTTATAATAAGTATCGACATTTTTTATGAATAATTCAGGTTAGCGTCTTAATAGATATTCCGCAAACCATTCATGAACGGTTTTCCACCAGAGCTGGGCATTCTGTGGTTTTAAGACAAAGTGGCCTTCATCGGGATAGTACAGCAGCTTTGAGGGCACATGTTTCCGCTGGAGTGCTGTAAAAAATTGGAATCCCTGCGTCACAGGCAGCCGAAAATCATACTGGCCGTGAATAACGAGACATGGTGTTCGGAAATTTTCGACGTAGAAACTGGGGGACCATTTTTTATACTGGTCTGGATTTGTCCAGGGTGTCCCTCGGAATTCCCATTCAGGGAACCATAGCTCTTCGGTCCCCCCAAACATGGACCGCAGGTCAAACACACCCGCATGGGAAATGAGACAGCTAAATCTGTTGGTGTGGCCTTCTATCCAGTTGACCATGTACCCACCGTAGGAGCCTCCTGCCGCTCCCACCTTATCCTTATCGATGAAATCGTAATGAGAGAGAAGATGTTCCAGACCGAGCATGATATCTTCATAAGGCCTTCCTCCCCAATCACCTGTAATGGAGTCTGTAAAATCCTGTCCGTAGCCCGTGCTTCCGTGGAAGTTGATCATCGCTACGATATACCCTGGTGAAGCAAACATCTGGGCATTCCACCGGTAATGAAAATTATCCAGCCAGGCTCCCTGCGGGCCTCCGTGGATGAGTATGATTAAAGGATATCTTTTTCCAGGATTAAACAGGGGTGGCTTAAGAAGATACCCATGGACTTTATCACCATCTGCTCCATCGAACCAAAATTCTTCTACAGAATTTATAACGAACTTTGCCAGTAGCGGGCTATTTGTGTCGGTAAGTGGTATGAGTGTCTTTGAAGCGAGATCGAACGAGTACAGTTCAGAGGGGGCGTGGATCCCTTGTTTGAGGAAGACAACCCTTCTTCCGTCGGGAGAGAGCTGGAGCGAACTGATGGTGTGGCCGTCAAGGATTCTCTCCACATCCTGCCCATCGATGGAGACACGGGCCAGAACTGTGCGGCCCTGTTCTTCGTAGGTGATATAGATATTTGAGCTGTCGTTTGACCAAATGATTTCTGCCACCGAAGCGTCAAGCTTTTCTGTGAGGTTTGAGATATGTTTTGTTTTTCGGTCATAGAGCATAAGACAGTACCTATCTGCTTCGAATCCAGGCCTGTGCATGGCCCTATATGCGATGTGCTTGCCGTCGGGTGAGTAATGGGGAGAATTGTCGTTGGCCCTGTTCTCTGTGATCTTTATAATATCTCCGCCTTCGATGGAAGAGATAAAAAGGTCATTGTTTGTTCCCAGCCCGAGCTTCAACTCCGGGTCTGCATTCCGAACGAAACACATCTCTTTCCCATCAGGGGAAAAGGCGTAATCATTGCCGCTGCCAAGTGATATGGGCGGTACATCAAAATCTCCAGGGGAGAGATCGCGCGCTTTTCCTCTATCAGCAGGAGTGACAAAGACATGACTCCGAGTGCCGTCTCTCCAGGCATTCCAGTGCCGGAAGAGCAGCTCATCAAAAATTTGGGCTTTCACCAGGTTTTTTTTCTTTTCCTCATTTCTTTTGTGGGTGCAGTCATCATCTGCACAGTCGGGATAAACAGAGGAGACAAAGGCCAGGTGATCTCCTGCGGGAGACCAAATCACCCCTGAAGCTCCGGTAGAGATATCCGTCAGAGGATATGCTTCTCCTCCTCTGGAATCGATCATCCAAACCTGTGGGCTTCCCTTCCGAGTCGATATAAATGCGATTTTTTTCCCATCGGGTGACCATCGGGGATTGAAGTCGGCTTTGGGGCTTGAGGTGAGTTGCCATGGCTCCCCTCCCTTGGTGGACTGGATCCAGATGTCACTGTTACTCGTGTTCGTTTCTTTATCCATTGTGGTGATGACAAAAGCGATTTTATCACCTTGAGGAGATATCTGTGGATCACTGATCCTTTTGATCCGAATAAAATCATCAAAAGTGATCGGGCGGGAATCTGTTGCGGTTATCGGTACCGTATAAGATAAAGTGAATACAAAAATGAAAAAAGAAATGGATAGTCTTTTCATGGCTCCTCCTCTCGAACCCATCTGGCCTTTTTGTTTTTTCAGTTTATCTTGGCACAAGAGACCAAGATTTGTCTCTGTCTCACACCAGATGACTTTTTGTTCATGTGCTTACTTTAATAAGCAATCCTGCATTCGTCAAGGCCAACCCACCCCACCCATTCACAAAGGTTGAGGCAGTGGCCCCTGAAGCTGTAGTGATCTACCGCAAGCCGTCCCAACCTAACCCGGGCTACAACGAAGACTTTGTAGTGAGATCGGCGGGTTAGGTTGGGTCGGCGCCCGAAGGGTAAA
>CAZIMJ010000331.1:0-28674 GCA_964540205.1 uncultured Eubacteriales bacterium
CGATCCAGTGAGTCAAGAAGTCGTCAAGTCGGAAAAATCACAAAAAAAGAAGGGCACTCTGGATGAACTGCTTGAGAAAGAAAAGAAGAGGAAGAGTAAGTTCGATCGCAAATTTGAAGCGACGGTAGAACTGGAGAGAGAGAAGAAGAAAAAAGCTCAGGAAAAGTTTGCAGAGGTTTTGATCAAGATAGACCCTAATGAATGAATATCCCCACGATTTGTTTCTTGCGATGAGTCCCACTGGCTGTAGAGAGACTAGGGAGAGAGAGGATTGAACCTATTCCAGATCGATGCAGGAAAAGAATGGAGAGGAGGTCAAAGACAGTCTCTTTTTCTGGCCAAGGAACTCCAAAAAAAATCCTATCCCTTCAAATTTTATGTCCAGCCAGGGAGTCCGCTTCACACAAAAGCCCGTGAAGTCGACCTGCCTGTCATTCCCCTGAAAATTAGGAGCGAAACGGATGCGTTGGCCATATTGCGTTTGGCCAGCGATATGAAGCGTCAGAGATGTCGATTGGTTCATTGTCATGATGCCCATTCTGTGGCTGTGGGTTCAGCTGCCGCTTCCCTGGCGAAAGTCCCCCTGCGTGTGATTTCACGGAATGTGGATTTCCCGATCAAGAAAAATTTCCTGTCGCAGATAAAGTACACCAAGAACATCGATATAATCATCGCTATCTCCCAGGGGATCAAAAAAGTATTGGTGGATGGGGGGATCGATCCCGCTCTCGTCAAGGTTATACCCGACGGCATCGATTATTCTCCCTTTGAAGAGGCTGCGTCCAGTCAGTATCTGCGCCGGGAGCTGAACTTCGGACCAGACGATTTTCTCGTGGGGATCGTTGCTCATCTGGCGGATCATAAGGGACACAAATATTTGATCAAGGCAACGGAAATTCTCAAGGAAAAGGCTCCTCCGATTAAAGTGATCATTGTGGGTGAAGGCCCTTTGCGGATGGAGCTGGATAAACTGGTGAAACAAACCTATGTGGAAGACATGGTTTTTTTTCTGGGATTTCGGGAAGATGTCCCCCAAATATTGGCATCTCTGGATCTTTTTGTGCTTTCTTCCTATCTCGAAGGTATGGGAAGCAGCATACTGGATGCCATGGCAAGCCGGCTGCCAGTGGTGGCTACCAGAACCGGAGGCATCCCTGAAGTCGTCGTGAATGGTGAGACGGGTCTGCTCGTGCCCCCAAAGAGCCCTGCTGCCCTCGCCAAGGCGATCCTGAGGATCTATGAGGACAGGCAATTGGGAAGACGTCTTGGCCAAAAAGGGTACGAGGTTGTCCATCAAAAATTTTCAGCCGAGGCCATGGCAGCCAAGGTGATCTTGGAGTATGAACGTATTGCCCAGCTTAAGAACATCAAACTGACAGCCTGAATGATTCATGAATAGTGCCGATGCGAATGATTACGAACACAATTCAAGGATTTTCCCTTTAAAGGCAGAAAATGTCTGTGTTTCGGTATGAAAAAAAAGACCGGATTAGTACCTAAAACACTTATTCTGCTAGCCATATTTACCGTCGGAGTCTGTCTGCACATCTCTCTCATTAAAAAACCAGACAATTATCAGGTCTATGTGAATGCGGCCGAAAATATTTTCTATAAACAAAACCTCTATGCCAAGTATGGGATACTGGATTACTTCAAATACAGCCCTCTGGCCGCGTTGATGATCGTCCCCTTTTCTCTGCTTATCGACGAAGTGGGCATTTTTTTGTTCCTTTTCCTACAGTGCTGGCTGTTCTTTTGGGGATTCTGGAGGTGGGCAAAATCTGCAGGATTCCGTCTGGATCAATCATCCAGCATGATGTTCTTGGCTTTTATATCTATCGTCTCAGATTCCATACTGGCCGTCCAGATCTGCCAGGTTAATGCGGGCATTTTTGGTCTGATGCTGTTGGCCGCTGCGCAGTATTCGGAGGGAAAGCATTTGAAGTCAGGGTTATTACTCTCTTTGGCGACGAGCCTGAAAATATTTCCCTTTACACTGGCTTTTTGCTTCTTAGCTGGTTTCAAGAAAAAATTCTGGCTGGCCTTCTGGATCGGACTCGCGTTTTGGTTCTTTTTACCCGTGTTGTTCATAGGGGCCGATTACAACTTCGAGCTATTGGGTGAATGGTACAACCTAATGACCTGGGATCAAACACGAAATCTCGAGATGCTGGATATCGGGAATTTTCTGAATCTCCATTTCGGGATTCCTCAAGCCGTTCGTAATCCCTTGGCCGTATTGTTTGGTCTTTTGATCGGTTGGACCACTCTCTATCTGTTCCGTAAAGGCAGGACTGAGCTGATCAACCGATTCCTTGTCCCTGTCAATGGCCTGCATATCCTTCTTTTTTCTTATCTCAGCGAATCTGCCACATCTATACTCGCCACCACAGCAATTTTTTTGGTCGCCATGGAAGCGCTCAAAGAGAAAACACGGGCCTGGCGGTATTGGATCCTCTGGATACTGGCGCTGCTTCTCATCCCTGTGTTTTATTCGGACCTGGTGCTTAAATCGTGGTCCTTGTGGGCCCGGAGCTTTCACCTTAAAACAGTCGGTTACGTCTATATTTCGATCGTAATCGGCTTCTTGTTCGCCAAGCTCTATAAAAAAAGCTCCACCGGCAGCCCTTAGCACTGGAACATATATCACCACAATCATAGGTGTCTGCGCTTTCATCTGCTTTATATAGAATCAGGGGAGATGTTTTGAGCGACATAAAGGAAGATTTAGCCTTCCTGAAGATGATGAGGGAATGGCGTGAAAAATCTGACAGGAGGAAAAACATCTCCTCTGATTCTAACTCAAAGTGTACTCATAATTGTGTTGATCCGGAGGAGAATTACTAGCTGCCGATTTGTGTTTCATCCTCCCTGATCTTGGGTGCCATGCTAAATCCTGTGAATCCGAAGATGGCAAGGATTATAACAGAGACGTAGTTCATGACAGCCCAGATGAGATAGGAAAATGTCGGGACACCTATGGTTCCTGTGATGTAAACGCCTGCCATGCTCCATGGGATCAGGGGCACGATAATGGCACCGCTTTCCTCGATGATCCGGGAAAGGTTCTTTGCAGCAAGGCCCTCTTTCTTGTAGATGGGAGCGAGGAGCTCGCCGGGGATGATCATGGATAGATAGGAACTTCCTGTGACCAGAGCGGTGACGATCGATGCGGATATCGTTGTGATAACGATACTCCAGACTTTGTTGGCGAATTTCATCACTCTGTCAAGTAAAACTTGAAGCATCCCCGTCCGCTGCATGATCCCCCCGAAACTGAAGGCAGTAAAGGCAACTAGCTGGGTCTCCATCATGCTCATCATACCGCCCCGCGAGATCAGCTGGTCGACTTGTGCTACACCTGTGTGCGCCTCATACCCTGAGTTCAGCGCAGTCGCGATCTCTGTGATCGAGGCCTTCTGAAAGATGACGGCGAGAATTCCCGCGATAAAAGAAGAAAACAGCATGCCGGGTATGGTGGGTTTTTTAGTGGCGGCAAAGTAAAAGACGACTGCCATCGGAAGGAAAAGGAGGATGTTAAAATTGAAGTTATCCTTGAGGGTTTGTGTGATCAGTGTCAAGCTTTCAGACTCGACATCTCCGCCCCCGTATTTTAGTCCGACAATGAAATACACGAACATCCCGATCAGCCAGGCTGGAGTTGCCGACCACATCATGTGTTTGATGTGGTCAAAAAGATTTGAGCCCGCAGCAACAGGAGCCAGGTTCGTGACATCGGAAAAGGGTGACATCTTGTCTCCGTAGTAGGCTCCCGCGACGATAGCTCCAGCCGCGGGTCCAAGGGGGATTCCCAAGCCCATAGCGATACCGATGAATGCTACTCCCAAGGTTCCGATCGTTCCCCAGGATGTCCCCGTCGAGATCGAGGTGAGAGAACAGACGAAACAAGCTGTGACCAGAAAGAATTTTGGCGAGATCAGTTTGAGGCCATAGTAGATGACCATGGGGATCGTCCCGCTGGCGATCCAGGCGCCGATCAGAATACCCACACAGAGCATGATCAGGATGGCCGGCATTGCTTTGTGGATGCTGTCGACGATTCCCCTTTCCATATCTTCCCATTTGAAACGCAGGATCAGGCCCATGCATCCAGTGATGAATGCGGCCGCAACAAGAAGGACTTGCGGGCGGATTTTGTACACGCCGTAGCCCACGCCCAGGAGTAGGCCCATGGCGATGAGGGGGATGAGAGATACTCCGAAACTCGGTGTTTGTGTTTTTGTTCTCTTATCTTTTTTATTTTCTGTGTTCATAGGTCGTCCTCTAGGCTTTGGATATTTTTAACCATCAGATCGAATAAACCTGAACGTTATCTTACCTTTCTATCTTCATGTAGCAGATCAAGAAAAAGTCCCTCTGACGAGGAGTTCTCCTCCCCACATCATTTTTTGCCCCTTAGCGATCGAGCCGGAAAGATCCCATTTTTCATCGAGAAAAACAAGGTCTGCGTCATTCCCAACCTTGATCTCGCCTTTTTGTTCAAGCTTGTAAAAGGCCGCTGTGTTTGAGGAAAATAGCCGGGCCGTCTCGGAAATACCTAGAATTTGTTCTTGGATCAGGTACTTGAAGTTTGCCAAGAGGCTTTTCTGTGTTGCAATGGTCAATCCAGCGAGGTTTCCCTCTTTATCGAATACGGGGAGGCTTCCATTGGCGTCGGAGCTGACGGTAATGTTGGTGAGAGGAACATTCTTTTCCTTGCATGACCGGATGGCCGCGGCCACACTGATATGGCCTTCCTCTGGGGGATCGGGATCGAGGTCTGCTGTGAGATCCATGTATCCGCCCCTTTGGATGAACTGGATGGATTCTTCAAGCAGTTCAGGGTTACGGTTGCAGTGGGTGGGAATGAGCTGTGTGATCGGGATCTCTGTTTCTTCGATCAACCGGAAAAACATTTCTAGGCGGCGGCTCCCATCTCCCAGATGGCAATGGAGTATGCCCGCTTTTCCTCCCAGCATTCCTCCCACACGACACTCTGAGGTAAGGCGACAAAACTCTTCAAATGTGGGTTGGGAGGAGCGGTGGTCAGAAACGGCGATCTCTCCCGCTCCGATTACTTTGTCGATAAGTATGATGTCGGAACGCACACTTCCTGTGAGGGTGACCACAGGAATCTGGTAGGATCCCGAAAAAATGTATGTGGTGATCCCCTCGGTCTCTAGCCCGTTCGCTTTGGCCAGCAAAGACTCCATATGGCGGGTTGTCCCATCCGTGCCTAAACAACCGATCACCGTGGTCACTCCGCTCGTGATGATGTCTTCCACCGTTATCTCAGGAGCACGGGTAGAGGGGCCTCCTTCGCCGCCACCACCCAATATGTGAACATGGCTATCTATTAATCCAGGAAAAACCCGTTTACCTGAAGCATCCACTTCAGCGATGGGAAACCCTTCGACCCTGACCTGTCCGGGTTCACAGATTGCCCCGATCTTGCGGTCCAAAATAAGGATGTCTTTTTCACCCAGGGGATCGGGTGCAAAGATCTCTCCGCCTCGCACTAAAGTGACCATCTTTACCTCCTCTATCTGAAAATTTCATAACTAACCTGAATTATTCATAAAAGCTGCTGCTAAATATATATCAAAAAACAGTTATTTTCTTATAGTCAGCATCTTTTACCCTACAAGCGAACCGATCTCACAGCATCGGCTTCATTGTAGCTCATTCGTAGTAGTTTACTACAACTTCATGAGCCACTTCCTCGCCGCTACTGCAACCTCGATCCGTGAATAATCCAGACTAATAAATAAATGCTAAATTAACACGGTTTAGGTGGTTTTTCAAGATAGAGCAATAAGTCCTCCTTGTGATATTTTTGCTGAAAGCGTGTTTCCGGCTTATAAGCTGACTATCAGGCAAACTAATAGAGCCTGCCATCCGGAGATGTAGCATGCATGGCCCCTCGAGAGGGGAGCGGAGCCGAGAAAAGACCGGATTTTCCTCGCTGTGGAAAATCCGGGTGCTGATGACCCAACTGCGCAATTATTTTTTTGAACTTCATAGAGATTTTCGCTAAAATAGGAGGGCTTTTGGAAAAGACCGATGACGACGATTGAAGAGGAATTCGAGAAACTGAGACCCGTCCTTGACAAATGGAGCAAAGTTGGCCTGTTTGCAAAAAAGATCAATGTCAAGGGCGTTGAAAATTTTGTCAAGAAGGGCCCTACAATCATCTTGGGGAATCATATCGGCACCCTAAAGGATGCTCTGACGATCTATGAAATAGTGCCCCGGCCATTTGTCTTTTCTGCCAATAAGATGATCTTCGATAAAGACGAACTGGACTTCCTCGTCCGGAAGCACCTTAAAAGGCATCTCAAAGGATTCGGGCTTTTCGTGAATGCGATCATCAAACCCATAAAAATCCCCACCATTAATTTTGTTACCAGAACCGTCAGAAATGTGGGGACCATCCCTGTGGACCTTTATTCCAGTAACAGAGACGCCATCCTGAAATGCCAGGAAACAGTGAAGGCGGGGAGAGCTCTTATCACTCTTCATGGCCGTGGCCGAGTCATGAAAACCGACCCTAATCCCTATGTCAGCCCGATCAGAAAGGGAGCTGCGATCATCTCCTACAATCTCTACACGAACGAAGGAATTTCTGTTCCCGTCACTCCTTTGGCCATGTTTGGAACCCACCGTCCTTTTTTTATCCCAGGAAAGATCCAAGTCCGAGTGGGAAAGCCCATGTATATTTCTGATTACATGGGGGGTGGGTTTAATGAAACGATCGAGAGATTCCGCAGTGCTCTAGAAAAAACGATCAACTCTCTTTTCTTCGAGATCCTCCGATCTTAAGCCTGAGTTCTATTGGCCCCCGAAACGTGCGAGAATATCCGAATTGATCTTGAGGAATATGTCATATCTAATCTGCACGCCTATTTCTTCCCTAATCTTTGACATGCAGGAGATAAAAAATTTATTTTTTTTCGTCTCAAGAAAATTTTCACGCTCCGTTTCATAATTCTCCTGAAGCGTAGCCTCTGTGACTTCTTTTCGGTCGAGAATACGAAGGAGCACATAACCGGTAGCATACTCTATGGGATCGCTGGCTTCATTCAAAGGCAGAGAAAAAGCCTTTTCGTCGACTTCTACGTTTTCACCGATAACGCTCAAATATCCTCCTCGTTTGTGTTCATCAGCAGTCTTGTACTCCAGACCATAATTACTGGCGAGGCTTTCGAGATCTAAGTTGGTCAGTTCTGCTTTGATGGACTTCATTGTTTCGTAAGCCTTTTCTTTCTTCTTCTCTGCGGCGAGGTCTTCTTCCACCTTGTCTTCAACCTCTTCGAGTAACGCTGCGCGAGGGGATGTGATCCCACGAAGCTGCGCTAATCCCGTTCCTTTATAGGTGTAGACAGGTGTTGAGATCGCGTTTTCCTCGAGCTGAAAGAGAGCCGTGCTTACGGAGCCCGATGGATCGATCTCCTCTGCGAAAGATTCTCCGTTTGAAACGGGCCCAGTGCTTTTGACCATATACCCCAATGTTTGTGCCGCCACGTCCAGGCTCTTTTCCTTTAGAGCGTTTTTTTCCAGGCCTGCAACTCTTTTTTCGATCAATTCTCTTGCTTTTTGGTCATTGAGGATATTTGTGATCTGATCTTTTACCTCTGCAAGGGGTTTTTGTATCGCCGCTTCTTTTTCTGTCACCTTGAGGATCGCTGCACCTTCATCCAGCTCGAGAGGTTGGGACATCTCGCCGACTTCCAGGTTGGCGATCTCTTCTTGTTCTTGTGTGGATAAAGACCGCCACTCGAATAGGCCCCAGTCGCCCGAATCTCCAGCTTTCCCGTCCTTGGAATGAATTTTTGCCATATTCCCGAAATCCTCTCCCTCGTTGACCCTGTTCTGGATGTTCCGCATCTCTGTCAAAACGCGCGCTCTCTCTTTCTCCTCATACGGAATATAGATTCGGCCGACTCTCACCTTTTCCGGTTCGGTGAATTGAGGCTCATTGTTGTTGTAGTAATCCTCAATTTCCGAGTCGGTAAGCTCCACGTCCTTTTTGAAATCCTCGATGTTGAAAAAGACATAATCGGCTTCACGTTTTTCAGGGATCCTGTAGTTGTCCTTGTTCTTTTCAAAAAATGCATGTTTCTCTTCAAAACTGAACTCATCATCGGATTCGATGTTTGTGATCTCGATGGGCACAAACTCCATCCTGACGCTTTCATTTGTGTTCTTGTAGTTTTTCCAGAGTTCGCCTTGTGTGAGTGACACACCCGCTGTGAGCATTATGATGGTTTTATCCATCAGGATCTCTTTTTTAAGAGACTCCTCAAATTCCGACAGAGGGATCCTGTTCCACTCCAATATCTGTTTGTATTCTTCAAAACCGATAAACTGCCCATCCTTTTGAAACACGGGATAACTCTTGATCTTTTCCCTTAGTTCATCGTTGGAAGTGCCCAGTTTCATTTCTTCAGCGAATTGAATGAGGAGCTCCTGCTGGATGAGCTGCTCAAGCACTTGCTGTGGAAGGTTGAGTTGCTGTATGTAGTTGGCATTGAGTTCTTTGAATTGTTTCTGCAGGCTTTCGATCCTTTGCCTGAGGTTTTTCACATAAGTGTCTGTTGATATTTTTGTTCTTCCAACCGATGCAATGGTGTCCGGATCCCGGGATTCTCCCAGCCTTCCCGCTCCACCCCATACGGCAAATATAGATATGATGAACGCGGCAACTACGGCCCAGAGAATGGGTGACAGTGATTTCAAGTTTTTACGCATAGATTTCAGCATTGTCTAACCTCTCTTTGAGTAAGTGTCGGGCGATAACGATTCTTTGAACTTCTGAAGTTCCTTCATATATTGCGAGCACTCTGGCATCTCTGTAGATCTGTTCGACAAAAAATTCTTTAGAGTACCCGTAGCCGCCATGGATTTGGAGAGCGTGGTATGCGATCCTGTTTGCTGCTTCCGATGCGAACAGCTTGGCCATAGAGGATTCTTTTCCATATGGCTTGCCTAGATCGCGCAGATTTGCAGCTTTATAGGTCAACAACCGCGCGGCGTCTGTCCATGTAGCCATGTCGGCGATCATGAATTGGATCGCTTGGAAATCTGAGATCTTTTTTCCAAAGGCCTCTCTTCCCTTGGCATATTTGACGGCTTCATCAAGGGCCCTCTGGGAAAGGCCCACAGATTGAGCTGCGATTCCAATTCTCGAGTTGTCCAGTCCCTGGAATGCGATGGCTACGCCCTGCCCTTCTTCGCCCAACATGTTTTCCGCAGGGATCTGGCAGTTATCAAGGATCACTTCTGCAGTCAGCGAAGCATGCAATCCCATTTTTTCTTCGATCTTAGCTACATGAAAACCTGGCGTTTCGCTATCCACGATGAAAGCGTTGATCTTTCTTTTCTCTCCAGGGGGAGTGTCTGCTAAGGCGAAGAGTATGAACGCTTCGGCGTCGTTTCCTGTAGTAACCCAGCTTTTAGTTCCGTTTAGAATGTAGACATCTCCCTCTCTCCTGGCCTTGGTCTTCAGGTTTGTGGCATCTGAACCCGCCCCGGGTTCGGTTAAGCTGAATGCTCCGACGATGTCGCCGCTGGCCGCTTTGGGCAGGTATTGTTGCTTCTGGCCCTCATTCCCGAATTGGAGTAGGGAACTGGAGAAAAGGGAACAATGCACTGAGATAATGACAGCCAATGAGGGGAAAACACGGCTTATCTCCTCGATAACCAAAGCCGTGGAGAGACTGTCTGTTTTTATGCCTCCGTATTCGGAAGGGATGGCCATTCCCAGCACACCGATCTCTCCCAGTTTTTGCAGGAGCTCCTTGGGGAAAATACGGTTTTCTTCCATATGTTTAACATGAGGCAAGATCTCTTTTTGGGCGAACTCTCTGATCATTTCTTGGAGTAGCTTTTGGTCTTCTGAGAGTTCGAAATTCATGGCTGACCTCGCGAATGGAATGTTTTACCGGTTGTGACTGAGACTCCCTATTCTCCTTTGTGGAAGAGATGTACAAGTTTATCATAGGAAGAATCCACACCCTCTATGACGACTTTGGTCTTTCCGATGAGGGGCATAAAATTTGAATCTCCTGTCCAACGGGGGATCACATGAAGATGATAATGATCGGCTACACCCGCGCCAGCGCTCCGCCCTATGTTCATGCCTGTGTTGAATCCATGGGGACGATAGTGCTGTCTCAATGTTTTTATGCTGAATTTAAGCAGGTCTGTCATCTCATCTGTGGCATTTTTGTCTGCTTTTTCGATCGAGTCAATGTGCATGTTGGGAGCGATCATCAAGTGCCCGGGTGTGTATGGATATCTGTTTAAGATGATAAAATTGTGCTCTCCCCTGTAAAGGATGTATGCCTCCCTGTTTTCCTTCATATTTATGGCTTGGCAGAAGATGCATTCCTTCATCTTGGACGCTTCCTTGACGTATTCTTCCCTCCAGGGAGCTGTAATGTACTTCATTATTTATTGATCATGCTCTTTAGGAGTTTGCTCGGTTTGAAATACAACACTTTTTTTGGAGGAACCTGGACAGGTTCACCCGTCCGGGGATTTCTTCCTGAGCGTGCATGTCTTTGTCGGAATCGAAAACTTCCAAATCCTCTCAGCTCAATTTCTTCTCCTCTCTGGAGGGCATCTTTGATCATCTGAAAAAAGAGATTGACACCTGTTTCTGACTCTTGTTTGGAAACGTTCATTTCCTTGGCGATTTGGTTGATTAAATCAGCTTTTATCATCCTTTTCCTCCTTTGTTTTCTCCTTTTTTTTCGTTGTTTTTTTAGGGGTGCTGATGGTTTTGAGTTGATCCTTCATGATATCACCGAGAGTATGTCTGCCGTCTTGGCTTCTCACATATTTTTGATACTCCATTTTCTGCAATTCGAACTGAGCTTGCTTAAAGCTCAGCGATATCTTTTTGTCTTTTTGGCTCAGCTTGATGATCTTTGCCAGTTTCTCTTCCCCCAGGGAGAAGATTTCTGCAGGGTCTTCGATCTTCTTTTCATCCAGTTCTGAAAGGAAGACAACGCCCTCTATCCCAGGGATGATCTCCACAAAAATACCAAAGCTTACCAGCCTGACGATCTTGACATTCACCAGGTCTCCGACTTTATGTCTCTCGAAAAAATCTTCCCAGATATCTCCTTCCAGCTGTTTAATACCAAGGGATAATTTCTGCTTATCCACATCAATGTTCAGGATGATGGCTTCGATTTCGTCCCCGGCTTTCAGCTTGTCGGAGGAGTGTTTGATCTTTTCCCAACTGATATCCGAGATGTGGATGAGGCCTTCAATTCCCTTTTCCACCTCCATGAATGCGCCAAAGTCAGTGATGCTCGTGACCGTGCCTTTAACCCTTGATCCTGGACTGTAAGTCTGCTTGAAGACCTCAAGAGGGTGAGGGCTGACTTGCTTAAGTCCTAGCGATATTCTTTTTGTCTCTGGATCGAGGTTCAGGATGGTCACCGTGACCTCTTCCCCTACTGCGAGAATTTTTTTAGGATGGACGAGTTTTCTGGACCAGGTCAAGTCAGAGACGTGAACCAATCCTTCCACTCCTGGTTCCAGTTCCACAAAGGCACCAAAGTCTGTGAGGCCTACTACTTTTCCGGTGATCTTTTGGCCCGTAAAGTACCTGGTTTCGATGGTCTGCCATGGATCCGGGATCAGCTGTTTATACCCGAGAGAGATTTTTTCTTCCTTTTCATCGAAGTCGAGAATGACAACTTCGATGTCTTGGCCCGTCTCAAAGATCTCTGAGGGATAATTGATCTTTCCCCATGACATATCAGAGATATGAAGAAGGCCTTCGATTCCCCCCAAGTCCACAAATGCGCCGAAATTCGTCAGAGATTTTATTTTGCCCCTGATCTTTTTCCCGCGACTCAGCTGGTCGAAGACACGTTTTTTTCTCTTCTCTCTTTCATCCTGCAGGAGGAGCTTTCTGGAGAGAACCGCATTCTCTGATTTGCGGTCGAACTTTATGACCTTGAATTTATAAATATTCCCGATTATTTTTTCCGGGTCTTTGACAGGTCGGACATCCGCGTGGGAATCGGGGAGGAATGTCTCTATTCCGACGTTTACACTGAAGCCATTCCGGATCTTGTTTGTAATCTTGCCCACGATCCAGTTGCTCCGGAGAAAAGCGGTCTCCAGGTTATCCAATGCTTTTTGTTCGATGGCTCTTTTCCTGGAAAGGTAAAGGTATCCTTCTCGAAGATTGCTCTTCTCCAAGATCGCTTCGATTTCACTCCCGGGCTCTAAAGCGTTGATATCCTTGGTGTCTCCGAACTCTTCCAAAGGGATGATCCCTTCGGATTTTGAGCCAACGTCCACAAGAACATGGGTTGGAGTGACTTTGATCACCTTCCCCTTGAGAAGTTTCCCTGGGCTCAGTTCTTTGGCGCTGAATTGGTACTGATCTAGAAGATCTTCGTACTCTTTGGATGAGATGTTATCTTCTTTGTTGGTGTTTTTCGTTAACTCTGACATTGAACTATCTTCTCCCTATGAATTTGCCGTTCGAAGTTAGATTTGATCCTGGCGACTGCCTCTTCGATCGCTTCCGGAGGCGTGGAAGCTCCTCCGGAAAGCCCGATTTTTTTTGCTCCCTTTAACATTTCAGACGTGATTTGTGCTGAATTCTCAATAAAGTGAGTGTTTGGCAGGACTCTCTTCGAAATTTGATATAATTTGTGTGTGTTTGAGCTGTTTTTTCCCCCTACGATAAAGAGTGTATCCACTCGAGAAGCTAGCTTGGATGTGGATTTTTGACGCGTTTGCGTCGACTGACAGATCGTGTTAAAGACTTTAAGCTCCTCTGTCCTTTCTATGAGGGCAGCAACGACTTTTTGGAAGAGGTTCATGTCCTGTGTGGACTGAACCAGAACTGCCCGTCTTTTTTTCTTGGGCATCTTTTGGGCCTGTGCCTCCGACTCGACGATGATCCCTTTTCCCCGGCTGTATCCGATGAGACCTCTACTTTCCGGGTGATTTTTGTTGCCGACAATGACGATCTCTTCCTCTTCCTTAGCCAGCGCTTCTACAAGCCTCTGGATCCGCTTGACGATCGGACAGGTGGCATCGACGATCTTGATGTTTTTCTCTTCGATCTTTTTATATATATCCGGGGAAACACCGTGGCTCCTGATGATCACGGTGCCCACTGTGAGCTCATCCATGTCTTCCAGAGATCGAATACCTTGCTGCTCGAGGTCAGATATGACCTGGGGGTTGTGGATCAGGTCTCCTAGAGTGAAGACCTTTCCCTTTTCCTTAGAAAGGGTTTCTTTCGCGATCTGTATAGCTCTTTTGACTCCGTAACACAGTCCTGAATCTTTTGCGATGATTATTTCCATTTTTCCAGTTTAAACGATGCAATATACTATCCTAGATGATGATGTTTGTCAATCCTAAATATAGGTAAAAACTTAACTTAGCTTCATTTTGGTGAGTGAAGATAGAGACCGATTCCTCGCTCGTTCACCGTCTGGGCAGGTGGAAAGTTACCGATATCGATGGCCAGGTCCGGGTTGAGCTCCCGCAATCCCGATACTAGAGCATGAACGGCAGCTAGGTGGCGGGCTACCCGTTCCTTGATGGGAATACCGTCCTCACTGTAGGGGACAAAGAGCAGCCCCAGCCGGGATGCTTTCGCATAGTTGGGATCCTTGCCTTCAACGATCAGGGCCTCTGAAGGTTTTCCCTTGAGTCGTCCGTGGGAAGCGTTGGTCGTTTCAAGAAGGATCGCCATCGTCTTGGTGAAATCTCCCCATTCACGGTGGCTGAGACCCCGGAGACTGGGTGGTGAAGCTTCCATTCGTATGTCCATACCTTCCATCTGGAGTTCCATGCTGGCAATGGCTGCCAGTTCCGCGCTGTTTTCATGAAAGACAATGGCGTTGACCACAGGATATTCTGGAGCCGCCTCATGGAGGTCGAGGGATAAGTCGATCTCCTCTTTTATGATAAGTTGTACGATCCCAAAGGCGATTTTCTCAGTCAGATGTCCCTTTTCCTTGCCCGGGTAACTTCTGTTGAGATTGCGGACCTCTGCTCCAGAGAGGGCCTGTCCTGCAGCGTTGGTGAAAAGTGTTGGATCTGGCCATTGGTGGATGGGATTTGTCAAGCGCGATCCAAAACGGAACCATCTTGTCCCTCCGGGAGTTTCGATAGAAAACTTTTGGGGATTCCCTTCAAATGGATCGTCATGTGTGAAACCGCTGAGATTGGCTTGCGGCACGATGAAGACCGTTCCTCTGGAAACGTTGATATTTTCAAGAAGGAGGACAGCTGTTATGAATCCTGCTGGTTCATTGGGGTGGGTCCCCCCCAGGATGAGAAGATTCCCCCCTTCCTCTTCCCCCTTAAAGCAGTACACATCAGTGTCACCTGGGGTGTCGGCCAGTTGTGGGAAATATTCGCTGAGCTTTGTTTGTATGGTCAATCCTGCGCTCGGGTAAAAGGTGTCCTTTTGATGCATGCTCAAGAACTGGGAGCCTGTCAACCAACACAGCGTTGCGGTTAAACCAAAAAGGCCAAGTGCGATGACATGATGTTTTTTGATCTTTGCTTTTATTGGAATAAATATCGACATTTTTTATGAACAATCCAGTTATTTGATTAGGAAAAGGCGGAGAAGAAACATAATAAGCACGATAGCTGTGCTCACCTGAGCCCAAAACTGTTTTTCCCGGAACAGGTACCAGATCAGATTTAGTGTCAAAAACAGGACGATCAAGTGGTAAATTATCTTTATCATGGAGTTATCTCAAATAATTTTCTCTAAAATCGGAGACAGAAGGAGGACTCCGATTCCCATTGCCAGTTCAAACAGGGCAGGAACAAGACAGTACCGCAAAACTTTGAAATAGTTTTTTTCTCCGACGACCTGAGCGGCAAATATTCCCGCCAGAGCAGTGGGAGGCATGAGGTCTCCGAGGCCCGCGATAGCCGATAGTGCAGCGGACGTGATGATCGCGTTTTTGTTGATCAGTGCAAGAATAAAAGGAACACCCAGGATCGAAGCAGACCCATACGCTGAAACTGCCCCAAAAAGAGGCATACTGAGCGAGATTCCAAGATACAAAAGCACAGGAGGCAATGAGAGGAAACTCATGACTATCCAACCCCTTCCTCCTGTCAACGTCATGATCTGGATGAACATTCCCACGCCGGCTAGGATGCAGAGGATCGGCATAGATTCCTTCATGGCTTCCTGGGTCACCTTAAAGAAGTTAAAAGGACGCGCACAGAATATCCCCACCAGAGAACCCAACAAAAAGATGGCGGGAATGCCGATGTCTGGTATAAATGAAGAGGTGAATCCCTGACCGATCATGAGAAGTATAACCACGGCGAGCGGAAGGTAAAGCCGGAAACCGAATTGTTTGGAGTGGGACTCGGGTAGGATCGATTCCATTTGTTCGGTGTCGAGTATCTGAATATCTTTATAACCGAGCCAGAGGGAGATGAATACGGCCAAGGGAATCACAATGATCAGGAGTGGGATCGTGAGGCCGACATAGGGCATGTCCACACCGCCCCCCATGATCATAACAAGAATGTTCACAGGAGGCGCGATCATTCCCAAGATCCCCCCCATGGCGATAAGGGCGGCTGTTTTCACTTTGGAAAGCCCAAGTTTGATCAAAACCGGTGCGACCAGCGCCCCGGTGCTGAGAACAGCCGCAGTGGATGAACCGGTGATCATGCCGGGAAACATGACAATGACCATGACAGTCAGGAGGAGCGGGACTTTTTTCCTGTAGAATGTTCTGAGTAAGATAGCAGTGATAGTATCCAGGATCCCGGAGGCTTGGAGGACCTTCATGAAGATCATGGCTGTAACGATGATAAGGATGGTGTCGAAGTAACCAAAGCTTCCCTCAACCAGATGGCGAAGCGCTATTCCTTCACCACCCAGAAAAGCGCCGGCGAGGGCGGAAAAAACAAGGGAAACACCGATGGGCAGCTTTATTCCCATGGCGAGGAGCGCGAATATTGCCACCATCAACAGGAATATGGCGTATTCTGGCATCTGTTTATAACATTTGAAACGCTGGACGCAAAAGAAAAAAAGATAGAGGTACGAAGCCCTTTCTTTGGAGTGAAAACACTTTACATTTCACGTTACGTTTTACGAACAGAACTATAAAAAGGCTTCCTTGAGAGGAGCCAGAACATCGACAGTTTTTTCCACTTCAACAAGGGGAATATTGTTTTCCTCGCATATTTTGCTGAAGAGTCCGTCATGATTTCCCGATTTGACGATGATGAGCATTTGGGATAAAGGAAGGAATTCGGTTATAAGTTGATCTGTCAGCTGGCCTCTGCGGGCTTCTCCACCCAGGTGGAGACAGAGGAGTGGGATGCCTCTTTTTTTTGCCTCTGAGATGAGTGCTCGAACTCTTTTTTTCTCCTGGTCGACATCGATTCCGGCTGCTCCCAATCCTTTCAAGCTCGCACCCAAAACCAGGGTCAGAGTTTTTACGCCCTCCAGGTCTTGGGCAGCAGCTGTTTTTTTTAGTAAGAAGTTGAGGCCAGCCCTTTTTGCAAGCACTGAGGCCATTTGAACGTCCGCGCTCTGCCCTACAGATGTGATCAGATTTGGGAGTTCAAATCGAGGAAGGTCTTCCCCAACATTTTTGTATGCAAAAGCAACCAGGGATAACAGGAAAGACAAAGTTAACACAAGGATAATGTTTTTTCTCATGGCCCTTACCTTTATACAAATAAATTCATAGAATTGAGCTGTCAAATTATTAGGATACTTAAAAAGGAACTCTTTAGCAATGAATAGAGATCAGTATCCTGCACCGTACCCATCTCTTCGAGAGTCTGCCCCGCCGAGGATGATGTCTTTTCCTGGGAGGATCATGATCCCCTGAGCACCCCCAAAGTATTTATCATAGTCCTCTCTTATAAGAACCTCGTGCCCCAATTCTTTAAGAGTTTCGATGGTGACCGGAACCATCCGAGATTCTAATGCAATGGGACGAGTTTCGCCGCGGACAGAGTAGGAAAAAAACCGGGGTGCTTCGATAGCTTCATCAAGAAACATGTCAAATTCGATGACATTGAGGATGATTTGAGTCAGGGTGGGAAATATCCGTGTGCCGCCTGGTGAACCGAGGACTAATATCGGCTCTTCGCCCTGGAATAAGATCAGAGGTGCTTGGGAGCTTAGCGGGCGCCGGTGGGGCCTCGGTGAATTCGGAGATTCGGGATCGCGAGAGAAATCATCCATCTCATTATTCAGAAGAAATCCCGTGTTCTCGGGGATTATACCCGAGCCAAAAAAATGGTTGATCGTTTGGGTGAGGGCGACAATGTTTCCCTCCCTGTCGATCACACAAAGATGCGTCGTGCTCTCCTTCTCGTTCTCTTTTTCGTCAAACTCTCCGTAAGGATATGCGTTGAGAACATGGTCAGGCTTGATCTGTGACGCGATCTGTTTTCCGTAATCTTTTGAAGTGAGCTCTGCCTCGGGGATGTGGATGTAGTCTGGATCACCAAGATACTGATCCCGGTCGGCAAAGACAAAACGGAAGGCTTCGCTCAGATGATGGATGTAAGGCACAGAATTATGACCCCACTCCTTGACCGGCCAGTTATCGATGATGTTCAAGAGCTGGATGATATGGAGCCCCCCCGAAGCCGGTGGTCTCGCACTGTAGAACGTGTAATCCTTGTACTGTCCCTTTATGGGTACGTGTTCCACGGGAGAATAATTCGCCAGGTCATCATGAGTGAGGATTCCGCCCTTTTCCTGTACAGCGGTGACGATCTTTCGGGCGATCTCTCCCCTGTAGAAGGCCTCGATTCCTTTAGAAGCGATGAGCCGAAACGTGTTTGCGAGTTTAGGATTGCGAAACACATCCTCGGGTTCAAAAGGCAGTCCTTCGTTAAGGTAACAGCAGGATTCTCCAGCCATTTGCAGCAGTTTCTCGTACTCGTCCTTGTTGATCTTGCTGAAGGTCTTGCTGACAGGGAATCCCTCTTCTGCGATCTGGATTGCCTTCTGCATCACATTGCTGAGGGCCTTAGTGCCGTACTTGTCCAACGCATACGACCAGCCTGCGAGTGCGCCGGGAACAGCGACAGCCAAACCATGTGTCCGCCTCAACTGCTCGTTGGTCTCCCCGTTTTCGATGTACATCTCAGGAAAGGATTTTGCTGGCGCCTTCTCTCGGAAGTTAATAGCTGTGATCTTTTTGTCACGAGCCGAGTAGATCACCATAAACCCCCCCCCTCCTATTCCTGAAGCAAAAGGTTCTGCCGCGTTCAAGGCAAACGTGGTTGCGATGGCTGCATCGACAGCATTTCCACCTTTTTTCAGCATCTCCAGTCCGGCTTCGGCAGCCAGAGGGTGGGCTGCAACCACCATCCCACTTTTGCCCCGGAAATTGTAGGGCTCATGACGGTCGAGCGGAGGCTTTTCCTGTTCAAGGTCTTGTGTTCCACAAAAAATCGTCAGAACAAAACAGAGAGCCAATAACAAAACTAGGAGGCCATACCTTGGTAACATCATGGGATTTTTAGTCCTCATTTGTCTCCTCTTCTAAAAGTTTTGAGATCTCTTCTTGCGAAGGGAGGTCTTTCAAGCTGTCCAATCCAAAATAAGTCAGAAATCTTTCTGAGGTGCGATAGATCAGAGGTTTTCCGGGACTCTTTTTCCGGCCGACGATCTTGACCAGTTTTTTTTGAAGTAACGTCTTGAGAGAATGGGTGGCGTCCACCCCGCGGAATGCGCTGATCTCGGCAAGGGTGATGGGCTGATGATAGGCGATCGTGGACAGGGTTTCAAGGGCTGCTGCGGAGAGCTTGTTTTTTCTGTTGACCCGGAGGAGACGCCTGATCCATGGATCGTGCTCTGATCTTGTTGCAAAGAGGTATCCTCCTCCAGTCCGGATGATCTGGATACCTCCCGGATGGGATGAGTATTTCTCCAGGATCAGGTCAAGGGAGCTTTCGATCTCCTGTTCTGAATATTCGGTCAGAACGTTTTTGATCTTCTTCGTGGATAACGGTTCGGCTGAAACGAATAATAGAGATTCGATGATGTTACTCAGTTGTATGCTCATTTTGGGCTCTCTTCGCGAAGCCAGACTTTGATGGTTTGGAAGAGCGTTTCTTGAATGGCATAGACCACTCTGGCCTTGATAAGCTCAAGAAGGCAGAAGAAACTCACCAGCGCCTCCTCGATCGTCGTCTGGCTCCCGAAATATTCGATAAAATCGAGATACTGATTCTCCTTGAGAGATTCAATGATCTCGTTCATTTTCTCTTCGATGGAGTACTCTTTCCCCCTGATGATCTGGATGTTTTCCCTTTCTTTCTTCTTCATGAGAACGAAAAAAGCCTCTGCCAGGTTGAACAACGAGACTTCTGTCAGGTCCAGCTCTTCACTCATGAACTTGGGGAGAGGAACGTCTCTTCTCCATTTAGGGAGTTCATCCTCCTCCTTTTGCCTCAGGATGGCGCAGGCGGCCTTGATTTTCTGGTACTCCAAAAGACGGTCTACAAGGACCCGTCGAGGATCCTCTTCGTCCTCCAGTGGCCTCTCCCGCGGCAACAACATCTGTGATTTGATATAAATAAGGAGTGCTGCCACATACAGAAATTCCGCTTCGCGCTCGAGGTTTATGCGTTCTTTTTTATCCAGGTAAGCCAAGTATTCTCGAGTGATCGTCGCAATGGGGATGTCATGGATATCGATCTTTTTTTTACGGATCAAAAAAAGGAGAAGGTCTAAGGGGCCTTGAAAAATGTCAAGATTGACTTCGTATTCAGGGGATTCTATAAAACTATCCATCTACTTTAATCACTGTCGAGCTCTATCTAAAACCCAAGGGTAGCCCTGACCTCTTCCATCGTCTTTTGAGCGACCTCTCGTGCTTTTGTGTTCCCCCTTTCGAGGATGTCCCACACCATGTCGGGGTTGTTGACGAACACCTTTCTCTTTTCCCAAAAAGGTGTCAAGATCTGGATCAGTTTTTCGATGACGATGTTCTTGCACTCCAGGCATCCGATTCCGGCGGTCCTGCAGCCCTGAACGATCTCCTCTCTTTGTTCTTCAGCGACAAAAGCCTTGTGGAGTGTGAATACCGGGCAGTCCTCGGGTTCTCCCGGGTCGGTCCGTCTCTTCCGCCTGACATCTGTTATCATGGGCTGGATCTTTTTACGGATCACCTCGGGGGGATCTTTGAGGAATATGGAATTTCCAAAGGATTTGCTCATCTTGCGGCCATCGGTCCCGGCCAGCTTGGGGACTTCTGTGAGCAGGATCTGGGGTTCTGGGAATATATCCCCGAACAGGCGGTTGAAGCGTCTTGTGATCTCCCGGGCCAGCTCCAGATGGTAGGCCTGATCTTCTCCCACGGGGACGACCTCTCCTTTGTAGAGGATGATGTCTGCTGTCTGGAGCACGGGATATCCCAGAAATCCATAAGTGTTGACATCTTTATCCTTCAACTCTTTCTGCATTTCTTTAAACGTGGGGACTCTCTGGAGCCAAGGAAGAGGTATAATCATGGAGAGCAGGAGATGCAATTCGGCATGCTCTTTGACCTCGGATTGGACAAAGATCGTACATTGTTCAGGGTCTAATCCGATACTCAACCAGTCGACCGCGACTTCGAATGTGTAATCCTTTATGACCGGGTGGTTCTGGTACTCCGAGCTGAAGGCATGCCATGTAACGATCGAATAATAGCACCGGAACTGGTCTTGCAGCTTGATCCAATTGCGGAGCGCGCCGGTGAGATGTCCCAGGTGGCAGGCGCCAGTGGGCCGCAATCCGCTAAAAACGACTTTTTTCTTTTTTTCATCCATATTTCGAGCTCAAATAAAGATATTGACAATACGCACGATCACTCCAAGGATTTTACCGATGAAACCGGTCATGATCAGAACGAGTAGGATGAAAAACCCGTACGGCCGGATCTGCTCATATTTCTTGGCTGCTTCATCTGAGATCAGCCCCATAAGGACGCCGCTGCCATCTAGGGGCGGGATGGGGATGAGGTTGAACACAGCCAGGATGACGTTGATTACGATGGTTAAGTAGAGGATCATGAAGAGACCCTCTGCGGGCCCTGAAAATCCCCTGTAGGTATAGAAGAGAGTAGGATTTATAATTTTGAACAACTTGATGCCCAGGAAAGCAATAAAAGCCACGCTGAAGTTCGACAGGGGTCCGGCTGCAGAGATGATAAGGTTATCCCGCCTGGGGTTTCTCAAGTTCATGGGGTTGACGGGAACGGGTTTGGCCCACCCGAAGGGAGGTGCACCCATGACAACGAGGATCAACGGCAGGAGGATCGTCCCTACGGGGTCGATGTGAGCGATGGGATTTAGAGTAACCCTTCCCATTGCGTAGGCCGTCGGGTCTCCCATTTTGTAGGCCGCCCATCCATGGGAGGCTTCATGTATGGTGATGGCAAAAAGCACTACGAATAAACTGATGAGAATCTGAGGAATGTCCATTTTTTAACCAGAGCTATTTATAGCACATCGACCCCCATTCGTAAAGCACCATCGCTCTGGATGTGATTCCACGCTAAATAATTGTTGCCAACCCGGATTTTTCATTCTAAAATCAATGGGCATAATGTATCCGGTTGAGGAGAGCAAACATGCCTAAAAACACGCATAATACTATCGGCCATCATTATATTGTGGAAGCCTCGGGCTGCGATCCCAAGATCATCAGTGATATATCTCGAGTACAGCAGATACTGGTCAAAGCTGCCGAGGAGGCGGGAGCAAAAGTTTGGGCTGTTTCTTTCAACACGTTCCCCCCATCGGGTGTGAGTGGTGTGGTCGTTATTTCAGAATCACATATCTCCACTCATACATGGCCGGAATTTGGCTATGGAGCTCTCGATTTTTACACCTGCGGAGAACATGTCGATGCCGAGAAAGGGCTCTTTTACGCAGTGGAGGCATTCGGTGCCTCCTCCTCACATATCACAGAGATCACGCGAGGGATCGATGAAGGGGACAGAGAATATTTTCACAGTTTTGTGACATGGGAAGAGGATTTTGAGGATTAGAAAAAGGCTTTCTTCCAAGGCGTAAGTGGTTCACGCAGCTTCTTTTTCCGTAACATATACTCTTGCCATTCTGTTCAAACAATTGTTTTGAGTTGTCGTTTTTGGATAGAAGCGAACAAAAATTACCGATTCATGTAAATATTATTTACATTTTTGCCGAAAGCCTGATGACCGAGAAGAGCAATATATGATGGGGACTCAAGCATCATTTAGGATTTAAGGTGGCACAAATATTGCTCTGGTATTACTCGAGACTATGCGAGTTCCAGGCACAAATCAAGGTGTGATCAATCCTGGATCAAAAGATGTGTTCATCGATTCCTCTAGCACCTTGGGGGGGGTATTGTTTTTTATTCCGCCAATATTTGATATAATATTAATTTTATAAGAATAATAGAATATTTGGAGTCATGAAGAATAATTTTCTTGCTCTCGGTCTTGTGTTTTTCCTCTGTATTTCCCTGTCATTCGCTTTTCAAGAGAGAGAAAAGACTGTCGATGAATTCTTTTCGAACATCCAGTTGTCTGTCAGGCAAGGGGACATCCAGGCCTACTTGAGTTCTTATGCAGAGCATCTGCGGGAGAGGGAGAATAATCGCATTCTCGCGCTCTTTGATACATTTGAATTGGAAACTGTTTTTTTCCGCGTCGCTCATTCCCAAAAGACCGGCGCCGAAACTTTTCGGATTCATGTGCAAGTTCTCTTCCAGAGTTTCTATGCTGTAAAAATAGAGATATGGCGTTTGGATCTTATCAGAGACCGGGGCCATTGGCTCATTCAAGAAAAGAGTGTGCTCGGCGAAGAAAAAAACCTGTACAAAGTGAGCATCCCTTCGGAAAGAGTGGAGAGGGCCGACAGGGTCGAGATCGATCATGTGGATATCCACATGCAATTCAAGGATGCGCTTCTCTTCTATGACAATATCCCTCTCACGGAAACGGCCTTACTGGTTATCGGTGAAGGTCAAGTTAAGTTTTCTCCTTCTTCTCCGCGGGAAAAACATCAGCTGGAATTGATCTTCAAAAAAGATACTCTCCAGGATCATCTTGAGTATGTCTATGTGCGGTGCTCGGATGAATTTTTTAAGAGCAACATCAAGATCGTGAAGCAAGAAGCTCAAAATTCTGCAGTCTCCAGAAAAGACCTTAACGAAGCCCACTCTTTGTTCCGAAGATTCCATTCGCGCTCATTCACGATTGAGAACTCCCTGACGGGTGGATTGCTTTCTTTCCTCCCTAAAGGAGAGGAGGCAGTTTTTGAAATCAAGGCAAAAGAGAGAGGGAACTTCACATACATCTATTCTCCTTTTGCCGAAGAGGAAGTGAATCTCTACCAATGGGAAAAAAATCGGATCATCAACCTGTACTCACCCACCCTGGAAGAGGAAAAAAAGCGTTTGTTTATCTCCTTTTCCCGGCTTTTTAAGATCAGCGACTACGAGATCGATATCCATTTTAATCCGAAAAACTCATACATCTCCGGAAAAGCTAAACTTACCGTCAAATCAAAAGTCGAATCTCTTGACGGCATAAAACTCAAACTCCACCCGAATCTCGAAGTGTTGCGCATCTATGATGGGAAAAAACAGGAACTGTTCTATACCCGGGACAAACTGCGCAAATTCCTGTATGTCTATTTTTATAACATGCCCAGAGATGAAAAGACTCAGACCCTCGAGATTTTTTACAGGGGCAAGCTTGTTCCGGAGAAACAAGCAGAGGATGTCATCTCCTCTTATCAATACCAGGATACGATCATACTTAACCAACCCAAATACCAGACTCACCTGTATACGCGGTCCGCTTATTGGTACCCGGCACCGTCGGATGAAGAGTATTTCACGGCTCGCTTGAAGATCATCGTACCCCCTGGATTTACTTGTATTTCCAACGGCAAGCTGGTTGAAAGGTCTACTCTGGAGAGCCTTGAAGATGTCGAGGATCTGGAAAAAATTGGGTCCTCGGTATTTATTTTCGAAAATGAGAGTCCTCTCAAGTATCTTTCGTTCATCGTGGGAGAATTTAAAACAATGGATGAAGTGTCCTCACCGCTTCCCTTCCAGTATTTCCGAGGGACTGAGATTCATGGTTTTCGCTGGGATCTGTTTGGCGAATCGATAAAGATCTTTAATTTTTACCAGAAGATGTTTGGGGATTATCCGTTCGAAAAGTTCAGTATCGTGCATAGATTCTGGCCTCAAGGAGGGGGACACAGCCCCGCTTCATTCATCGTTCTTAACGAAAGGCCCAGAGTTGTCGGCCAACGTCGTTTCCAGCCCGAAGGCAGCCCTGTAAATCTCAGCCGGTGGAAGGAGTATTTTATCGCCCACGAGATCGCCCACCAGTGGTGGGGACAAGGCTTGAGTTGGGGCTCCTACCATGACCAATGGCTCAGCGAGGGATTGGCCCAGTTCGCTTCTGTCACCTATCTCAGAGAAAAATATGGAGAGGGAGCATACAGCCAGATCATGAAGAATTTCTCTTCCTGGACTAGGAAAAAATCCGAATGGGGAGCCATCATGATGGGCTCCCGCATTAGCTATAGTGATTTTGAGGCGTATCAGGCAATTGTCTACAACAAGGCCGCTCTGGTGTTGAATATGCTCAAAGATCTGCTGGGAGAGGATGTGTTTTTTCAGGCGCTGCGTGAATTTTTCGACCGCTATAAATACAGCGCTCCCCGGTCGAAAGAATTCTTCAACACATTCGAGGAGATCTCTGGGATAGACTTGGACGTGTTTTTTAAAGGCTGGTTCGAATCCTATAGACTTCCGGATGTCAAAGTCACACATCTTGTGGAAAAAGCCGATTTAGGCTACCTGCTGAAGTTGAATGTGGTTCAGCTCAAAGGGACATTTGATTTTCCTCTCTGGATAGAGTGGAAAGAGAATGGCGATCGCGTCAGGAAAAATGTCAGGGTAAGCAGCGCTGTGTCAGAATTTGTTTTCGAACGAGAAGAGAAACCGGAAAATATCAAAATAAATCCGGATAACTGGGTTCCTGGCAAGTTCCACTGACATGTTAAGCGATGTGATCGACATCGATATCGAGCCGCTTGATCATCTCATTCAACGTGGTGGGTTTCACTCCTAGAAGGCTTGCTGCCTTTTTCTGAACGCCTTTTGATTTCTTGAGAGCATTGATGATTGCCCGTTTTTGATAGTCTTGGATCTGTCTTTTAAGGTTGAGATTATTGTTTGAGGAAGCAAATGTTGCCGTGTCTTTTTTATGGGATGGCATAAGAAAGCTCGGCAGGGTTTCCCGGGTGATGATCTTGGATTTTGTCAGGACGACCGATCTCTCAATGAGGTTTTCCAGTTCTCTGATGTTTCCTGGCCAGTCGTAATTATCCAGGATCTCTGTGACCTCATCGCTGATTCCCAGGATATCTTTGTTGTTCTCCTTGCTGTACATATCCAGGAAATGTTTGGTGAGGAGAGGAATATCTTCTTTGCGATGTCTGAGCGGGGGCAACTCGAGCTTGATGACATTCAATCTGTAGAAAAGATCCTCTCGGAACTTTTGGAGACCGATCAACTCTTCAAGGTCTGTGTTTGTAGCGGCAATGACACGAACGTCGACCCTTATAGTTTTTGTCCCTCCCAGTTTCATGAATTCTCTGTCCTGCATAACCCGGAGCATTTTGGCTTGCGTGTCCAGATTCAAGGAAGATATCTCATCAAAAAAAATGGTCCCTTTGTGAGCCGCTTCAAATAGTCCTTGTTTTTCATTGATAGCTCCTGTAAATGCCCCCTTGACGTGACCGAAAACTTGGCTTTCCAGAAGATCGGAGGGGAGGGATCCGCTGTTGACGATGATAAACGGAAAATCTGCCCGGTCGCTGTTGAGGTGGACAGCTCTTGCGACCAATTCCTTCCCTGTTCCACTTTCGCCCTGTATCAGGATCGTGCTCTTGGTGGGCGCAGATGCTTTAATGATATCGAAGATATCGTTCATCAGCTCGCTCTTGCCGATGATCTTCTCAAAACTAAACTTTATCTTCAGCTCATCCTTCAGACGCAGGTTTTCCTCCTGGAGCCTTCGGTGAGCAATGGCTCGTTCCACAACCAGGAGTAATTCATCGTGTTTGAAAGGCTTTTGGATGTAGTCATAAGCCCCCGTCTTCATAGCAGAGATGGCTGACTCGATAGATGCGTAGGCAGTAATGATGATCACAACGACATGCGGATCGATCTTTTTGAGCCTCTTTAATACCTCTATTCCATCCATCCCTGGCATGAGGAGGTCAAGAAGGATCAGGTCAACATTGAGAGAAGAGTGTTTATCAAGAGCTTCCTCTCCATTGGCGGAGACTTCAACAGCGTATCCTTCCGAGGTGAGAATGTCTTGGAGAACCTCATAAATAATGGGCTCATCGTCGATGATGTGAATGATTCCTTTTTTCTCCATTGTCTTTTACCGAATACTCGATTCCTTACCTTTGGTTTTGTCTAGATCCATCGGGATGTAAATGCTGAATGTCGAGCCCCTTCCAGGTTCGCTGTCCACGGTGATCCGTCCTCCATGCTCTTGGATGATCGCATAACTGATGGACAAGCCCAATCCCGTGCCCTTCCCGAGACCTTTTGTTGTGAAGAATGGGTCGAAGATATGAGGAAGGTGTTGGGCTTCAATTCCGGTTCCCGTGTCCGCGATCTTTATGACAGCCAGATTATCAAGCTGTGAAAGCTCGAGGCTCAGAGTCCCACCATTCGGCATCGCATCGATAGCGTTGAGGATGATGTTTATAAAAACTTGTTGCAGCCTTTCTTCCAGGGCCCAGATGGATTTGAGGGGTGAGAGGTTTGTCTCCAAGGTGATGTTTAAGTTTTTCAGCTTGTAGTCGATCAGAGATATGATGGACTGCAGACTCTCCTTCAGGTCTGTTTGGAAAAAAGTCGACTCAGCTGGGTTTCTAGCGAAATTCAGAAGGTTTTTGACGATCCGGGCTAATCTTTCGGTCTGGGTATCGATTTTTTCCAGTATTTTTGTATGAGGGGATGCGGACAGCTTTTTCTGCAGGATCTGGACGTAACTCGAGATTCCTGTCAGAGGAGTATTGATCTCATGGGCTACACCAGCTGAGAGCAGGCCTATAGAAGCGAGTTTTTCCGAAGTGAGGAGCTGTTGTTGGAGAGATATCTTTTCTGTGATGTCCTCAAAAACGATGATCGTTCCGTAGGGATTCATCTCGTTATCGAGAAGAGGAGTCTTGACGATATCAAAGATCTTTTTACCTCTAGATGGCATGTCCAGCGTGATTTCGCTCAACAGCCTGTAATCCTTATGCGTATCGGAGGGGAAAATGGCTGAATAGTTCTTCTCCCCGATAACATCCATCAATTTCTCTTCCATAACGCTCTCTTTCTTCATGGAAAAGATGTCTTCGAGGACACGGTTCCATCCGATGATTTTTCCATCTTCATCAAGAACAGCAACACCGACGGTGAGGCTTTCGATGATGTTTTGACTGTAGTCCTTGAGCCTCTCCAGCTCTAGAGCTCTTATGGTCGCCTGGTCATAGAGGTAGGCGTTCTCGAGAGCGAGGGCGACGGGTGAAGAGATCGTTCGCAGCAGCTCCCAGTCCTCGGCGTTCAGGAAGGCGCCGTCTGTTTTTGTCCCCATCCCCAGGCATCCGATCAATTTGTCCTCCACTTTGAGAGGCATAAAATGGAAGAGGCCAAACACAGAAAACTCCCCGAATTTCTGCTGGAGATCTTTTCTGTCGGGAAATGAAAAAATCGACAGAAATTCCTGTTCCTTCAGCTGCTCATAGAGCTCATTGTCGAACGAGATCTGGTTGAATATAGAGGAAGCATTCCCCCTCGATCTCAGGATGTAGAACGTATTCTCGGTGTCCAGAGGGAGCAGCAGCGCAATATATTCAAGAGACAGTGCGTTTGCGATGAGCTCAAGGATGGATTCAGACAGTTTCTGCAGGTTTCTTTCTCGACTGAGTTCCTGACTAATGGATAGCAGTGTTTTACGGTATTTGTAGCTTGTTCTGTAGATGATCCGGTCAAGGATGGATTGTATGAGGCTTTTTAATGGAGAGAACAGGGTTGCTCCGAGAATGATGGCCAGAATTCCGAGAATGAGAGCCCTCAATCTGTTCTCCGGGAGGATATCAGTTTGAGTGCTGACAAAGAAATACAGGATGGCGATAACCACGTAGGAAAAGACAAGAGGAGCTGCCTTTTTGAGGACGAGCTCCAGGTTGACGAGCTTGTAGTTGGAGATGGAATAGGCCAGCGCAAGAGGAATGAGCGCCTGGAAAACAACGGTGAGTTCAGCAATCTTGGTGGGAACGGATCCGAGCAGGAAGGGGATGATGTAGAAAAATATGAACGGAATAATCGCGATTCCTATTCCATAAGAGATCCATTTGAGCTGTCTCTTGATAATGAGATTGGGAACCTGGCGTGTGTCCACGATCAGGAGAGTGAAAGCAAAGATCGAGAAAAAACCAAAATGGGCAAGCTCCAGTTTTTCGGTGGTTTGGTAAAAGTTAAGGATGAATGTCTCGCCCAGCCTAAAGATATCGGAAGCGTAGATGAAGATCTTCGCCAGCAAGAGTGCGAAGGCAGGAATGTAGAGAATGTAGATGGAGGAGAGCCTGTTTCTG